>NZ_JAMAVT010000007.1:0-345840 GCF_023713665.1 Paenibacillus sp. MER 180
AGATGGCGATCCACCTGGATCGCCTAGAAAGACGAGGATAACCACCAGGGGTTCTCTTTTCATCCCTAGAATGCAAAACAAAAGAAACCCTGTGCCTTTAAAAAGACAGGGTTTCTCAACAATCTGAGGCTGCCGTATTGGCAGCCTATTTGAGTTATGGTAGTCATTATTTTCAACGCTAAGCAGGTTCTTGTTCTGTTTATTCCTTTGAGATACTTACATGAACCTTCCAAAGACTACAGAGATACGTAAATTGAAGTGGGACCTGCCACAAAGGTATTCGTTGTGCCCCAAGCAAGCTGATTTCCGTTTGACCCAACAGCTCTAATTTCTATTCTGTAAGCGGCGAATTCCTCCATCCCGACATCTCTGCCTGTAACACCCTGACTTCCCCACTCAACCAAATTTCCGTTTTTATACACGAAATACTCATAGCGAGTTGCGCCAGAAACATTTCTCCAAGAAACATTAGCGAAGAAGTAAGACGAAGCGGAAATCGATTCAGGATTAACAACACTTGTGGCTGCCGGTGCAGGAGCTTGAGTGCTTTCTTGGGCAAAAGCTGGAACAGCGGCAGTAAGTAAGAGAGCGGTCGTAAGTAAGGTTACAAACGTTTTTTTCATAGTTTGGCACACTTCCTTTTCAATTTTTCAACTTTAAGTCCATTATGTGTAATATTCTTCCAGGTGAATCTATATTACCATTAATGGTAATAAAAGATGAATGATACAAATTACCTATTTTGTGGGTCTATTTATAATTTGTGGATATCAACGAGTGGATATCCGCGACCATCGCCCCGAAGGACTAGGTCTCGGCAGGTATCTCTCCAGCCATCTTTAGGCGGTAAATCATCTCTTTTTAAGTGACATTGCTAGTGTTATTAAGCTAATAAGAAGTGTTGAATTGTAATAGTTAAGGTGATAGTTTACATTCGCAATCCCTCCTAAGAGGGGCTTTTCCCCATTTTAGGAACAATAGGAACTCCGTATGCTGAATAAATGATTTTTGTTAAACAAGAGGGTATTCGTCGCATAAGTGGCAATACGTTTTTTATTTTATTAAGTTATGTAGTAATACTCTATTTGACAAAATAGGTAGATATTTTGGGAGAATGTGCAGGAATATAGTGGTATATATCGAAGTTATGTGATTGGTCATTACATGCTAAGAACATAAACAGGGGAGAACTGAATGATGAAGGAGAAACTAAAAGGCCTACTAATGGGAGTAGTAATTGGGGGTCTGCTATTTGGTACAGCGGCATTTGCTGCTAGCACGGCAAAAATTGAAGTCTCGTTTGAAAACATAAAGTATATGTTCGATGGTGTTCAGAAAGTTAGCACAGAAAATGCGATTCTCTATAAAGGGCAGCTATATGCTCCAGTGAAATTCGTTGCTGACGCTTCGGGGAAAGAATTTTCGTATGACGGGAAAAATAAAACAGCCTGGGTTGGTAAAAAAGAAGGTTCGTTTAAATATTTATCTGATGTAAATTATGCAAGAACGGATGGCCCTAGTGGTTCAAGCGTTCATTTTAATCAAAACCCTTACAGCAATAAAATTGAAATTGCAGGAGATAAATTCCAAAAAGGAATTGTTTTTAATCTTAGCTTTATGAACAACAAAAGTACCTCTATTGACTATAACTTAAATGGAAAGTATAAAAAGCTGTCAACTTTTATTGGCGTAGATGATGAAACGAAAAATTCGAATAGAGTGGTTACCTATCGCTTTATTGGTGATGGGACAGAATTGGATTTGCTTGAAAATGTAAAGGGCGGAGATAACCCTAATCCTGTAAAAATTGATGTGAGTGGGGTACTTAAGCTTCAAATTGTGGCGGAACCAGGAAATGTTTTCGAGTCTACGTGGGCAGCACTCGCAGAGCCTAAATTGTTTCAGTAACATGCATAAATGATACTTTATCAATCTTAACAGAATTAATAAAAGAGAGGGTCATCGAATAGCATTTCTCGTTGACTCTCTCTTTTTTGAATGACCTGATTTCTCAGTTCAGCGGATTGCAGAAGCTAGCGGTGTTTTACCTAAGCTCAAAGATACTATTTCTTAACAGGCGTAAACACACCATTATGATAGGTTCCAAGATCATAGTTGTGGATCGTAATGGTATGCGTAAGCTCATTCCATTCTGGTGCAACGGCATCCATGCTGTACATTTCCAGACACCACTCATATTGATCTCGCGCTGCTTGCATGAACGTGGTTACAACATTGTTCAATTCCTTATCAGATAAAGTGAACTTCCCAGACCCCGCATATTTATTATTAAATTCGGGCTGAGTGCGAACGTCTATGGTCGTGCCGCTCGTTCCTTTGCGATAGACGATATCGTCGAAGTAGATTTTATCCAATATCAAATGATCGGATACGACGTTTTCCTCCATGTCATGTTGAATATTTGCATACAAGAGATTGTTCTGCAGTTGATTGATCGTAAATCCCTGTTTGCTGTTGTCTCTTTTTAGTTCCTCATAGTCCGCTTGCAATTTAGAGAAGGATTGCTGCAGCTTCTCTGTGGCTTCGTTGACATTATTGCTGTGTACCCATGCGTAGATAGATATGGCGATTGCACAGCAGGTTGCAAGTATAGAGATAACTACAATGCTGGAAGAAAGGAATCCTCCATTGGCTGTAGACTCCGATTGCTCAAGGATCCACTTGTCATCCATTTCTGTTTTCTCCTATCATGTAACTTCCTTTGTGAGATGACTGATTTCGATTACAGGAAAAAACCCGTAGGACAGCTACGGGCGCATAAATCGATATCATGATCTATAATTAATTTGGAACTTCATTGGTGACTACTATGAGGTGGGTGAACGTCCCGCCAACCTTGTTATCAACTTCCATCCGTCCCGTTACTAGCCCAGAAATCGTAACCTCGTCGCCAACTTCGATATCTCCGCTTGGAACAAGACTCAAAAAGTCAACAATGACTTCATCTTCGGTGACAATAATAATCTCCGAACGAAGAGGAACTTCATCGCTAGGTGGATAATCGGTGACTAAGCTCACTACACCAGTGAATTTTACTAATTTCCCATAATAATCCCATGGAGTCTTATGTACCTTAGCGGGTACAGCTTTCCCGGATGCTGGAAGCTTCTTGCCAGTCAGCAGCAAGTCCGCTGCAAACTCTATATTTCCATTTGTCTCCGCATCTACATCGGTTACGTTCCAAGTTGTATTGGCCTCAGACTGTTCCGTTTCTGCGGCTAGAGCTGCTTCCTCAGCAGCTTTTTTTTCTGCTGCTTCTTTATCTGCCTTTTCTTTTTTTAATTTGTCGGCTTCTGCTTTTAATTTTTCATTCTCTTCTTTTAGTTTCTGCTGCTCAACAGCTGATTCTTTCGGAGCACTTGCGTCTTTTCCACTGCAAGCAGTGAGCATCATGAAGCTGGAGGCGATTAGTAAAATGATAGCTAATTTCTTCAAGCGTGCATCTTCCTTTCGTTATTCCCTTGAAAAGGGAGAGTAGCGCCGAAGCAAGTCGCTAGACTTATTCGATTCTATGAGTCAATTGTACCATCTTCCATTTCTGGGGCGAACTTATTTAATGTTTATTTCACTATAAACTGGGAATACACATTCAATTTCTAACCTATTTTCTATCGATTCGACATTAATATGAAGGAGTGATGATAGGCCTTAGTACAATTGGCCTTGTCGGCGTTAGCAGCAGAAGAACTTAAAGCTGTTTATTGTAATGTGTCTCGGACAAGCTACAAGCCGCATGTATGGATGAATCAGCAGAAAATTTTATATTGATTATAATTTGTGAACCGAAATAGTAATGTTGTGAACAACTAGCCTAATACATAACAAGAGAAAACAAGCTATATCAGCCGGACAATTGCCAGAGCCAAACTTCTATGAAAGTACGTATGCTTTACTATAGAAGATTTGCGACGGCATTTCTAACTTAGGGTGATTCTCCTATATACAATCCAAATGTGGCAATGATCCAAGCGGCGTTCAACTCCTTTGAACGCTTTTTGGTGATAGATCAGCTCTCGCAGCATGCATGGCAAGTCTTCTAGGAGCAACACATTATGCAGAAGCGAGATGATGAACCATGAGCATCGCCATTCAACAACGTCTGATTCCAGATGGCAGTCCGAACAAGCCGAGCAAGCCTATGACACCTCAGTGGATTACGATCCACAACACGGACAATACAAGCGGAACAGCGGAATCGCACGCGCGCTACTTGTTAGATGGAAGCGGTGGGAGACAAGCATCATGGCACTATACGGTGGATGACAAGGATATTTATCAGCATCTGCGTGATAATGAGCAGGGATGGCACGCGGGCGATGGCAATGGGCCTGGCAACACGACAAGCATTGCTATTGAGGTATGCATGTATACGGGCATGAATCAAGATGTGGCTTGGAATAACGCAGCGTGGCTCGTGGCAACACTGATTTTGCGCTATAAGCTTACGATCGATCAAGTTGTCCCGCATAAGAAATGGTCAGGCAAGCAGTGCCCTTCGCAAATTCTCCCGTACTGGAGCCAGTTCATTATTTTAATTAAGGGGCAAGTACAGCAATTTCAAAATGGAATTCGCATTCTAGTCAATGGACAAGAAGCAGCGCAGGGAATAATGAAGGAAAATGTCGTATACGGTCCGATTCGTGATATAGCGTCAGCATTGGGTCTTTCTGTTGGATGGGACAATACGAAGAAGGTCGCGTATCTCAACAATATTTCTCAGCCAAATAGCATCATTCTGAATGGCAGTGCCTATGTACCTGTTCGAGCAATTGCCGAATCCATAGGGGCCAGCGTCACATGGAATGGAACGGAGAGAATTGTCAGCATCCAGCGCTAGGATACGAGTGAATGGGATCGCGGAAGATTGGCGTGCGTATCCCATATACCATAGGTTAATTTATTGGGGTAAAGTGGTAAAGGGGCGAATATCGCCTCTTTTTTCTTTCTATAATAGTCTTTTTAAAGAAAGTAATCAGTAAAATGAAAAATATAATTGCGAATTATAAATATTTTCCATCATTTTACTACCTGTAGTCTGATTCAAATGATACAATGTCTAGGAAAATATATCCTTCACAAAAAAATCGAAAATGAGAGAGGGGAATTATGTGGCAAAAAAGAAATGGATGTCATTTATGCTGCTCTTGGTACTAATGGGATCGCTGTTATCAGCGTGCGGTGGTTCAAGCACAACGACCAATCCGCCGAAGGATGAGCCCAAAAATACCGAACCAGCGAAAACGGAAGAGCCAGCGAAGGAGAATACGGCTCAGACCCCGAAAGATGGAGGTACAATCACGTTAGGTACCTTCTCGGATATCGTATCGACAAGTCCAATCTTCACGAGTGACACTTCCTCAGGTGACGTAATCAACTTGATTTTTGCCAGTCTGTATGACCTTGACCGTCAAGCGAACGTAGTCGTTGAGCCTTGGTCTCTCGCCGCTGAACCTCCTCAAATCAGTGAAGACTCGAAGACCTACACGGTAAAATTGAAGCCAGAAGCCAAATGGAGCGACGGTCAACCCGTAACAGCCGATGATATCATCTTTACCATTAATACAGTCCGCAACCCAGAAGCAGGCTCCCCAGCAATTAGCCAGTTCGAACATGTTGAATCGGTAACGAAGGTCGATGAGCACACTGTTCAGATCAAGTTAAAGCAAGTATATGCCCCATTCCTCTACTCTCTTAGACTTCAACCAGTGCCATATCACATCTTGAAGGACGTTCCGATTACAGAATTGAAGAAGCATTCATACGGTTCCAAGCCAGAGCAGACTGTAACGAACGGTCCTTGGAAATGGGTAGAATGGAAGCAAAAGCAATATCATAGCATGGAAGCAGACCCGAATTACTGGGGAGCGAAGAAACCTCACATCCAGAAAGTCATCTACAAAATCTACGCAGATCAAAATACAGAAGTGCAAGCTCTCATCAAGGGAGATATTGACTCCGTATCCGCGATTCCAGTCACTCAACTCGCAGCTGTTCAAGCTCGCGACAACCTCAAAGTCATCTTGGCACCAGGACCACTCTACGAATACATGGGCTTCAACTTTAACAAAATGAACTTCGATAATAAAGAAAGCTTCTTTGCTGGACAGAAGACAAGACAAGCGATTGCTCATGCGCTTAATCGCCAGGGCATGGTCGACAGTATCCTTAAGGGAACAGGTAAGTTGATGAACTCGCCATTCTTGCCTGGCTCATGGGCTGATCCAGTTGAAACTGCAGTAGTTTATAACTATGATGTGGAATTGGCGAAGAAGCTGCTGGCTGAAGACGGCTGGAAGGCTAACAATGACGGCATTTTGGAGAAGAACGGCGTCAAATTCTCCTTCGAACTTCAATACAATACAGGGAACAGCCGCCGTGAACAGGTTGCTGCTGTTATCCAACAGAACTTGAAAGATATCGGAATTGAAGTAAAGCCTAGAGGCATTGACTTCGCTGCTTGGCAAGAGCAGAACATTAATCCAGGAAAATATCAAGCAGTTTTGGCGGCATGGTCATTAAATGATCCGGATCCGAACGCGGAGAGCATTCTCTCCTCGAAGTTCTTCCCGCCGAACCAAAACTCGGGTTGGTATAAAAATGAAAAAGTCGATCAATTGTGGGTAAAAGGCTACTCTGTCGCTGATCAGAGCGAGCGTAAGAAGGTTTACGCAGAGATCGGTAAAGAAATCACAACGGATCTTCCTTATGTATTCTTGTATCAATATGGTACACCACAGGGCTTGAACCCTCGTGTGAAATATGCGGAAGAAGACAGACCTGAACCAGGACTCGCATATGGATACATGTTCCGCATGATCAACTGGTGGGTAGAATAAGATACCCAGCACAGTTTGAATATGTATGATGAGGGGAGGGGGTTGCTTGCCCCTTCCTCTTTTATATGGACGTGCTTATACATGAACTCACACGATACGAATTAGGAGGATTTCCTATGACGGAGTACCTGATCCGCCGTATACTACAGTCACTCTTAGTGCTGTTTTTGATCTCCATTGTTACCTTTGGACTCATTCATGCAGCACCAGGAGGTCCGACGCAAATCTTTCTGTCGCCGGGACTGTCTCAGGAAGCGGGTAAAATACAAGCGAAAAATCTTGGCTTGGACAAGCCAATTCATATTCAATATATCCGCTGGGTGGGCGGCCTGATGAAGGGTGATTTGGGGAAAACCTTCAAGAATAACCTTCCAGTAGGTGATATACTCTGGCCGACAGTGAAGAATACTGTTGTTCTGATGAGCGTTGCATGGCTGCTCTCCTTAATCATTGCGATTCCCTGGGGGATATACAATAGTACGAGAGAGTATGGATTATCCGATCAGACAGCTTCATTAATCTCTTATGTTGGGTTTGCAATGCCGACATTCTGGTTCGGTATTCTATTGCAGAGTTATTTTTCTATTAAGTTGGACTGGCTGCCCTTATCCGACATGTATTCGATGGGGAAAGAGGGCGATATTCAGGATTTATTCATGCATCTTATTCTGCCTGTAACGGTTCTTACATTAGGTTTCTTGGCTTCTTATGTGAAATATTCCCGATCCAGTATGCTTGAGGTGCTAGGACAGGACTACATTCGAACAGCGAGAGCGAAGGGGATGAAGGAGAGAAGAGTCATTGCCCGTCATGCTCTGCGGAATGCACTCATCCCGATCATCACAATTCTTGGCTTGGATCTGCCAATTCTCATTGCGGGAGCAACCATTACGGAGAGTGTGTTTAACTGGCCGGGAATGGGGCGGCTGTTCGTAGATATGGCGGTGTCACGGGAGTATTCAGTTCTCATGGCGATTACTCTTATTACAGCGGTTATCGTCGTTATTGGTAACTTGATTGCGGACATTCTGTATGCCATTGTTGATCCGCGCGTACAATTGGGCAGAGGGGGCGTGTCGTCATGAGTACAGCGAGTTTGCAGGATGCTCAGCTCGAACCGGATAAGACCCGTGAGATAGGCCCTCATAAGTCGGAGAAGCCGACAAGTATGACTTTAATGGCATGGAAGAAATTTATGAGCAATCCATTTGCAGTGGTTGGAGCCATCGTACTATTATTCTTTGTCGCCATTGCTGTATTTGCCAAATATATTGCCCCATATGACCCAGCAGCGATCGATATGCTGAAGTCAAGTTTGCCATCGGGCAGTCCTGGTCATCCACTTGGAACGGATGAATTAGGAAGAGACATCTTGTCACGGCTTATCTATAGCAGTCAAGTGTCGTTATCAGTCGGCTTTTCTGTTGCATTTATCTCTGTTGTCATCGGTACGATCATCGGCTCGATTTCCGGATATTTCGGCGGATGGATCGATACGATTTTCATGAGATTTGTTGACGTTATGAACTCTACTCCAACCTTGTTCCTGAACATCTTGGTACTCGCCATCTTCGGCGCGAAGTTCAGCTACATGATATTAATTCTGAGCTTTACAAGCTGGATGGGCTCGGCAAGACTTGTAAGGGGAACATTCCTGCAACTGCGTGAGATGCAATATGTGGAGGCGGCAAAGGCGATCGGTGTGTCCAGTTGGGGGATTATCGGCAGGCATTTGCTTCGCAATGCCACGGCTCCTATTATCGTAAACGCTACCTTAATGGTAGGCGGGGCAATCCTTGCTGAGTCAGGATTATCTTATCTCGGTTTAGGGGTACAGCTGCCTGATACGAGCTGGGGATTGATGCTTAGCAACGCACAGCAATTTATGCTTGTCGATCCGACGCAAGCGCTTTATCCTGGAGCATGTATTTTTATTGTTGTGCTGGCGGTCAATTTTATTGGGGACGGCATCCGTGATGCATTTGACCCGCGCAAGAAAGAGAAAATTCCACGTAGGAGGGTGCAGCAATGGCGGGAAAACTTCTTGAAGTCCAAAATCTGACCACAGGATTTGTGACAACACAGGGCATTGCGAAGGCAACAGATCGAATATCTCTTAGCGTGGAAAAGGGCAAGACACTGTGTATCGTAGGGGAATCCGGAAGTGGTAAGAGTGTTGCCTCAATGTCGATTATGCGATTGATCGACTATGCAGGCGGAACCATTTTTGAAGGCAGCATTCACTACAATGGTGTAGATCTAACAAGCAAATCGCAAAAAGAAATGATAAAGGTCCGCGGTGAGCAAATCGCGATGATCTTCCAGGATCCGATGTCGGCGCTTAACCCGGTATTTACAATAGGGGATCAAATTGCGGAAAGCTTGCAGCTTCATTCGGAAATAAGCAAGAAGGCAGCATGGGATCGGGCGATTGAAATGCTGCGCATGGTTGGAATTCCTGATCCGGAAATGCGTGCGAAGCAATATCCGCACGAGATGTCAGGCGGTATGCGGCAGCGTGTCGTTATCGCGATGGCACTTATATGTAAGCCAGAGCTGCTTATTGCAGATGAGCCGACTACCGCGCTGGATGTAACGGTTCAGGCACAAATTCTTGATCTGCTACAGCGCCTTCAGCAGGAGCTCGGCATGGCCATTGTGCTGATTACCCATGATATGGGCGTGGCTGCGGAGATGGCTGATCGCATTGCGGTTATGTATGCCGGCAAGATTGTGGAGGAAGGAAGTGTTGAAGAAATATTTGATCATCCTTCCCATCCTTATACAGTGGGTCTCCTGCAGTCGATTCCAGGCTTGGAAGGAGCCAGAGGCGAGGAGTTATACACGATTCCGGGAACAATCCCGAGTATCAACAACCTGCCTTCGGGCTGCCGCTTCAATCCACGCTGCGCGAAGGTGGAGGAGAAGTGTCGGCATCACGAGCCTGTTCTGGGGGAAATCCGGAGTAATCATCAGGTGGCATGTTGGCTGTACGACAGCAATAATGACGAACAATCCGAGGTGAAGCGCGCATGATGGATCAATCATTGATTGAAGTTCGCAACCTGAAGAAGTATTTCCCGATCAAGACGGGTCTCTTCAACCGGGTAGTTGGTCATGTTAAGGCTGTAGACGATGTTACCTTCAGTATTACCAGAGGGGAAACGTTCGGTCTCGTCGGCGAATCGGGCTGTGGCAAATCAACGCTAGGCAGAGCTATTCTTCAATTACAGAAGCCAACAAGCGGAGCTGTATTCTTTGACGGGAAGCAGATACAAGGGATGAATACGAAGCAGCTGCGGCTGATGCGGCAGGATATGCAGATTATTTTCCAAGATCCGTTCGGTTCCTTGAATCCCCGTATACACATTCGGGATATAATTGGAGAACCGCTTCGTGTGCACCATAAGGCCTCTTCCAGCGAAGTCGATAAGCGTGTAGTGGAATTGATGGAGTTGGTCGGATTGGATCCAGTTCGACGCAACCGTTATCCGCATGAATTCTCAGGTGGTCAGCGCCAACGGATAGGCATTGCTCGGGCGATTGCACTTAATCCTAGCTTTATCGTAGCAGATGAAGCCGTCTCGGCGCTGGATGTGTCCGTTCAATCCCAAGTGCTGAACCTGCTCATGAAGCTGCAGAAGGAACTAGGACTGACCTTCCTCTTTATTGCGCATGGTCTGAATGTGGTACGCCATATTTCTGATCGTATCGGGGTCATGTATCTGGGGAGATTAGTCGAAGTGGCACGCACAGAGGATTTGTTTGCGAATCCTAAGCATCCGTATACGGCGGCCCTGTTGTCAGCGATTCCAAGACCGAATCCGCACTATAAGAAGGAGCGAATTGTTCTGCAGGGAGATGTGCCATCTCCGGCGAACCCGCCTTCGGGGTGCCGGTTCCATCCACGATGTGCCTTCGCTCAAGAGAAGTGCCGGCTCGTAGCGCCGGAGCTGGAGACGGTTGGCTCAGACCGGCAAGTGGCTTGCCACTTCCCGTTGGAAGCAGCTCCAGCATCGATCTTGGCATAATAGAATATACCCATAAAGGCCGGGCCAATGTACCGTGTGGTTATTATGGCATTGTGGGGGACTTATATAATGCTTCTTTCTTGCTGCGACATGAGAACACGCTTCTCTGCAGCAGGAAAGAGGCTTTATTCTTTTTTCGATGCCTGATTTAATGCTGTCAATGTTATGGACGTATGGTCACTCTTGTATGGATGGGGACAAGAGCTGCTAATTGGAGGACATCCTCATTGTACATGCGGATACAGCCGTGAGATACGTAGTGCCCAATGGAGGAAGGATCATTCGTTCCGTGAATGCCGTAATGGGGCTTCGACAAGCCCATCCAGAAGACGCCAAATGGGCCGCCCGGGTTCGGCTCTTTGTTAATGATCGTATATTCCCCTGTAGGGGTTTGGGTTAACATCTTGCCGACGCCCACAGGATATTCCCTTACAACGACATCTCCGTCCAGTAGGTATAACCTGCGATCAGACAGATCGACAATAATTCGATATTGTGGCATATCGCCCAACTCCTCTTGATCAGCATATGCGATAGCAGGAATGGGGGTTCATCGAATGAATAAGCGTACAGTGGAAGTGCCTGTCGGCGGTTCACAGTACGCTTATTCTGATTCATGTCGTCTTATTGTATCGAACTCATTGCTCTATTGAATCCATTGCATTATTGAACGATTCTGGCTTATTTGCCCTGTGTGAGAGAGTTGCATTAGACTAGATATGATGACTGCTATAAGAAAATCATGACGTAGAAGTGCAACTAAGCGGGGGCAACGGTGTTTAACAGAGTAACTATTAATGCGGATCGTATTTCATATTGATCATATTTAATAATGATCATAATCAATAGATATCACAATCAATAGAGATCATAATCAATAGGGTTCATATTTAATAGAGATCATAGTTACCGAAGGAAATTGAGATAGAAAGCGGTGATAAGGCAACGTAGCAATCGTCACTCATTTACATAGTCGAAGAAAAGGAAATCATACAGGATTGGAATTTTGCCACCAAAGGGGAACAAAGGCATGGAACGGGCTAACATATTGCTGGTCGATGATGAGGAAGAAATGACGGTGTTCGTACGTGATTCATTGGAGGATGACGGGTATTCGGTACGCACGGCACACAATGCGGATCAGGCGCAGCGGCTTATTACGGAACAGTCGCCCGACCTAATTGTACTCGACGTTATGATGCCTGGCACGGATGGAGTGGAATGGTGTAAGCGGGTTCGAGAAGCGGTTGCTTGCCCGATTCTATTTGTCAGTGCGAGGGTGAGTGAAGCAGATCGTATATACGGTCTAGCGGCAGGGGGCGATGATTATATTAGCAAGCCATTTAGCATGCGTGAGCTGAAGGCGCGCATTGAAGCGCATCTTCGAAGAGAACGACGCTATGTGCGGCAGCAGGATAATCATGAGCAAGTACTCATATTTGGAGCATTTACAGTGGATGTGAAGGGGATGGAGCTTCGTTATGAAGGCAAGCGATTGCCGTTAACAAGCCGGGAGTTCGCGATCGTAGAACTGCTTGCTCTCCATCCGGGACAGGTATTTGCACGCGAGCATATTTACGAACAGGTATGGGGTATGGACGCCCTTGGAGATGATACGACAGTTACGGAGCATGTGAAGAATATTCGGGCGAAGATGGCAGCAGTTCACACGCAATCGCGCTGGATTGAAACCGTATGGGGCATCGGCTACAAATGGAAGGTGCAGGAATGAGCATGCACTCCTTTAAACGTCAGTTTATTACATACTTTGTATGGGTAATCGGTGCGAGTCTGGCACTGACGATTGTTGTATGGGGAGCCTTCATATGGATGCAATCGTATGACGACGGCGTGTTCAGACCTGCCAATTACTATGAGAAGCAGATTCCGCCCATACGCAAGTTAGTAGAATCAGAAGGGGAACGCTTGCTGGATAAGGAAAATCAATCGCTCATCGAACGATTAGTAGATGAGAAGGGGATACGTTACGCAGTTGTTGATCGAACAGGTCAATATAGATATGGATCGCTGCCTGATCCGAACATACGTGGTGGGCGCGAACTGATTTCCCTACTCAATGCAAGCGGGATGACGGGAATGGGGCGTGCTCGCAACGTATTGCCTGTCGTCAATCAGTCAGAAGAACTGCAGGGAGCTGTAGTCATCAACTACACACTTTCTGTTGGCGTTACTGTGCGATCGAAGCTAGGCCCTTACTTCGGACTGTTAGTCATCGCGGTCTTATTTTCACCTTTTCTATTTGTCATTCTATTTGCATGGCTGTTCGGTCGAAGGTTCGGCCGCAAGCTGAGCCGCCCCATCGAGGAATTAATAGAGGGCACGAGACGGGTTCAGCAGCGGGATCTGGATTTTAGCTTCTCCTATGAAGGTACTTCTGAAATGGCTCAACTCATGAAGGCATTCGACGAGATGAGGCGGGAGCTATATTTGTCTCTGCAACGCGAGTGGAAGATGGAGCAGCGGCGGCGCGAGATGGTAGCTGCGCTCGCACATGATCTGCGTACCCCGCTCGCAATCGTGCAAGGTCATGTAGAGGGTTTGCTGGATGGTGGAATGAATCGTCCGGATCGTCTGCAGCGATATTTGACGACGATTGATAAGAATACAAAGCGGGCCATTCGCCTCGTGCAGGAAATGAATCAGGTGTCGGAAATGGAGTCGCCGCAGTTCCGTTTGAACCGAAAGCCAGTAGAGATGAATCGATTTATGGAAGAGGTCGCACAGGATATGCAGCAGCTGTGCGCGGAACAGCAGATTGAATTCCATTGCATCCCACCTGCAGATCAACAAGCAGATGGAGCGCTGCTTCTCGATGGGGATCGTTTGAGACAGCTTATGGACAATCTGCTCGCTAATTGCCTTCGCTTCACACCTTCAGGCGGCACAATTACGTGGAAGGCGGAATGGAAAGTGCATGAGTTGGAGATGTCGATTACAGATACGGGAACTGGGTTCCCAGCACATATGCTGGATTCCGTATTTGATAAGTTCGTTCAAGGCGACGCATCACGTTCGCAATATCAAGGGCATGCCGGACTTGGGTTGTATATGGCGAAGCTCATTATTCGTAAGCATGGTGGGGGCATTCAAGCAGCGAATACGCCTGAAGGAGGGGCACGTATCACACTCAGTTTCCCATTACGTAGATAGCAAAAGAGTTGACAGCTGAAGAGCAGTAGCAACAGAATGCAACAAGTATAGCGAATAATCTATGTCATTTTGTGCAAATCTACTTTATATATTATACTAGTCCATGATTTTAGAAATAGAGAGGAGCAACCTCATGTCATCTATTCGTATAGGTATTGTAGGTTACGGTAACTTAGGCAAGGGCGTAGAGAAATCGATCCGCCAAAATTCAGATATGGAGCTCGTTGGCATTTTCACACGTCGCAGCCCAGAATCCATACAAGCAGAGGTTCCTGTCTTTTCACTCAATGATGCGGAATCTTACAAAGATAAAGTAGATGTAATGATTTTGTGCGGAGGTTCTGCAACGGATCTTCCAGAGCAAGGTCCTGAGCTTGCACGTATGTTCAACACGGTGGATAGCTTTGATACACATGCACGTATTCCTGAATATTTCGCATCTGTCGATGAAGCTGCTCAAGGAAACGGACATGTTGCAGTTATCTCGACAGGTTGGGATCCAGGCTTGTTCTCCTTAAACCGCTTGTTGTTCGAATCTGTTCTTCCAGAGGGCAATGAATACACATTCTGGGGACGTGGCGTGAGCCAAGGTCACTCCGATGCAATTCGCCGTGTAGAGGGCGTTAAGAACGGTGTACAATACACAATTCCTTCCGAGGAAGCTGTTGCGAAGGTACGTCAAGGGGAGAACCCTGAATTGTCCACTCGCGAGAAGCATTTGCGTGAATGCTTCGTTGTAGTAGAAGAAGGGGCGGACAAGGCTCGCATCGAGCAAGAAATCAAGTCCATGCCGAACTACTTCGCAGACTACGACACAATCGTGAACTTCATCAGCGAAGAAGAGCTGAAGACGAATCACTCTGCAATGCCTCACGGCGGTCTTGTATTCCGCAGCGGCGTGACTGGTGAAGGCACATCGCAAATTATGGAGTTCGGACTGAACTTGGGCAGCAATCCTGAGTTCACAGCGAGCGTTCTCGTTGCTTATGCTCGTGCTGTATATCGTCTGGCACAACGCGGCGAGTCCGGCGCGCGCACTGTATTCGATATTCCATTCGGCCTGTTGTCTCCGAAGTCTCCGGAGCAGCTCCGCAAGGAATTGCTGTAATAAGGTAACGTAAATAAGTCGGATCGAACCCTTGATATTTCGGGGCTATTCGTTAATAGGAAGGGGTTGTCCCAAGTCGCTCTAGACTTTTGGGACAGCCCCTTTTTATTCGAATGTTCGAGGCTGCTAGGAATAAGTGATGCCTTCCCCTTCTGCTACGAAGCCTTCGATTACCTCTTGGCAGAGGCTGTCGATTCGCGTACGATGAGCTTCGTTGGTAGCAGTAATTCCATATATGGCTCATGCTTGTGTTCCATGCGCCAGAAAAGTCGTTCGACAGCTTTGCGACCAAATTGGTTGAGATCAATCCCCATTGTGGTTGTCATCGGCGTAGCTAAACGAGACAACTGGCCATTGTCAAAACTGCAAATAGATATGTCTTTCGGCACTTGGAAGCCGAGCTGATGAAGAGTTGAGTTAAGGAGAAATCCAAGACCATCGTTAACACAAAACCAAGCAGTCGGTTGAGTACCTATAGACTTCATCGTCTGCATTACATATTTGGGTTCCTCGAGTGCATTCTTCACAATCCACTCCGGATTCGCGGCGATGCCCTTATCGTGAAGTGCTAATCGATATCCATCTAACCGCTCATGATAGCTCGGCGAGAAACTGATATTCCCCATAAAGCCGATATGCCGGTGCCCTAAATCGTATAGATGCTGAACGGCTTCGTAAGCGCTGAAGCGATTGTTTGTTAGGATGCAGTCCGCGTGAATAGCGGGATGGTGGTGATCAATGAGCACTGTCGGTATTCCAGTTGCAATAACCGCATTGGTATAAGATGTGCTGAGGTGTGATAAGATTATAATACCATCTACATCCTTATTTTCCAAAAAAAGAGGCAATACAAGTTCGCGCTCCGTTTCTTCATTTATGGATTGAATAAGCAGATGTTTGCTGCGTCTCCTCGTTTCCTGTTCTACACTCAAATATATCTCCCCAAAGAAACTTTTTTGCGCAAATGCGAAATCCGAAGCAATAAGTGCGATGTTGCCGGATTGTTCAGATAGCCGTTTCTTGCGTGCAGAAGGATACTCATAACCCATTCTTTCCGCTGTTTCAATAATCAGTCGACGCGTTTCTTCGCTGACGCCATCTTTCCCGGAAAGAGCTTGGGATACGGAGTTTTTTGAAATATGGAGAAAATCAGCAATATCCTGCATCGTTATTTTCGTTCTCATAAATAGGTTCGCCCTTCCTTTCATTCATTATCATAACTGTAAGGTATCAAAATATTTAAGAAAAACTTGAATGATTTTGTAATAAATAATCAATTCTAGCGAATAGATGGTTTATTCATGAGTTTGACTATATGAAATTATGCCAGAAATCAATCCAAAACAGTACAACATTACAATTTTTATTATAACGTTACAAAATATTTTTGTTAAGTTGAATAACTCATGTGAATAACGATGATTGTACATAATATCCATTGTTTGTAGATTGACAAGGGTATTAATTTGAATAATAATGTTAATACAAACGCTTTCATGTTGTTATTGTAACCTTATTTATTAACATTACAAAATATTTTGTAATGTTCCATTTGGTTATTACACCATCTACAGGAGGTTTGTTTCAATGAAAAAGAAACTGTCAGTATTGCTGATTCTTACGATGGTCTTCTCTCTCTTGGCTGCTTGCGGAAAAGGGGCAACGAAGGAAGGTGCAGACGGAGTAACGACGATTGAACTTTGGGCGGCACCGAATCCGCCACAGCAAGCTTACTGGATGGAAATGGCCAAGGAATATGAGGCTGTTAATCCGAAGATTAAAATCAATGTATCTGCCATTAAAGAATCGCCAAGCTCGGAAGCGAGCATTCAGGCGGCAATTGCAGGGGGGAACGCTCCGGCTATTTCGGAGAACATCAATCGCGGCTTCGCAGCTCAGTTAGCGAAGAGTAAAGCGCTTGTTCCACTGAATTCGTTACCGCAGTTCAATGATATCGTGTCGAGCCGCAATATGGAGAAAACGCTCGAGCCTTGGAAATTTGCTGATGATAATCAATACGTGCTTCCGATTTACTCCAACCCGATGTTGTTCGGCTGGCGCATTGACATTCTAAAGGAGCTTGGCTATAACGAGGCGCCGAAGACGTATAGCGAAGTGTTGGATGTAGCGAAGAAGCTGAAAGCGAAATACCCGGATAAATATGTATGGGGCAAAGGCGCAGATTTAGTGGATCCTACCCCTTGGAAACGCTGGTTCGACTTCTTTATGCTGTATAACGCATCATCTGACGGCAACAAGTTTATTGACGGCAACAAATTTGTCGGAGATGAAGCAGCAGGGGTCAAAACGCTGGAGTTTGTAGACAATCTGCGTAAAGAAAACGCAATTCTCTCGAAAAACGTAACTGATCCTTTTGAAACAGGAACAGGTATCTTTACGGATCTTGGACCATGGACATTCAACTATTGGGCTGAAAGATTCCCAGAAATGAAATTCAATGAGACGTATACGCTCACTCTTCCTCCCGTTCCGGACGGAATGAATCCTGCGGAAGCGAAGACGTTCTCTGATGCGAAAGGTCTCGTTATTTTCTCCAGTGTGCCGAAGGAGCAGCAGGAAGCGGCTGCCGAGTTCCTCAAATGGGTATACTCCGATGCGAAGCACGACGCGACATGGTTCGAGAAGACGAACTTGCCTCCGGCGCGCGACGATTTGGCTGAGTTGCCAGAATTCAAAAATATTATGCAAAAATCGCCTGGACTTGAATTGTATGCAAAATCCGTTCCGCATGGTGTTCCGGCAATCGACAACCCACGGTACAACGAATTACAGACAATTATTGGACAAGAGGCTTTCAACAAGGTAGTCAGAGGCGAAATCGATCCGAAGACTGCATGGGATAATATGAAAAAGGCAATTGAAGGGGAACTTCAATAATGGTTGATAAGCAAAATAATCGGTTGGGCTGGTTATTCACCAGTCCCTACCTCATTTATGGTCTTGTATTTTTCTTGGGACCGTTAATATGGTCCCTCTTTCTGTCATTCACGAACTGGGATTTAATCGCACCAGAATACGATATTGTCGGCTTTAAAAACTTCATTAAGGCTCTGTCATCGCCAGGTGTAGTATCGGCATTTTGGGTAACGTATAAATTCATGATTGTGTTTGTGCCGCTCGTTACCATAATGTCACTCGGAGTAGCCGTGCTTGTACAAGGATTGCCGAAGTTCCGCAGTCTTTATTTAATTGGCTTCTTTTTGCCGTACTTATCATCGGGTGTCGTGGCATCGCTTATCGTGAAGGGCTTCCTTTCCTTTAACAGTCCGGTGAATGTTTTTCTACGCAACAACTTTGGACTTGACATCAACTGGCTTGGCTCACCGCTATCGGCGCTGTGTCTCGTAGCGCTCATCATCGCTTGGAAATTTACCGGATATTATGCGCTTATTCTTACATCCGGACTCGAAAGCATTGATAAGGAAGTATATGAAGCAGCAGCGATCGACGGAGTTACGGATCGACAACGCTTCTGGAAGATCACGTTACCGTTACTATACCCTGCAATGTATACAACACTGATTTTGGCGTTTGGCGTTACCTTCGGTATTTTTACAGAGGTTTACCAATTGACAGGCGGAGGACCGAACTTCGCTACGAACACTTGGCAGATGGAGATTTATACCCAAGCGTTCAAGAACTTGCAGGCGGGCTACGCTTCCGCAGTTGCGATACTGGCATCTGTAGTTACGTTCATTTCAATTTTCATCATTAAAAAACTGCTGGAAACGTGGGGTAAACGAAATGGTTGGGTCTAAACAAAACAACAAATTCCGTTTGACGGTTCGTTACATCGTAGCAACGCTCCTGCTTCTGGTCATGGTATATCCCTATTTGTACATGGTATTAAACTCGTTCGCTGATTGGTCGCAGGTTGACCGAAAACTTATACCGGGCAGCTTCTCTCTGAAATCGTACGAGTGGCTATTTACCGGCGGTGAGTCTGGAATTGCTCGTCCATGGCTGAATGCTTTCCTGAACAGCGTGATCGTTTCGGTTGTATCGACGGCACTCATGATGCTCTTCGGCGTCATGGTAGCTTACGCGTTGTCGAAGCTGAATTTCAAGGGGCGGGACACAGTGAACAATTTCGTCTTGTTCCATATGTTCTTTCCGGCGATCATCCTGCTCATCCCGAACTTCCTCGTCATCCAGAAGATCGGTTTGTATGATACGTACTGGGCAATGATTATTCCCAAAGCGATCAGCCTATGGGCAATTTTCATGTATACGAACTTTTTCAAGGCAATTCCAACGGTATTCATCGAGGCGGCGAAGCTGGATGGAGCGTCCGACTTCAAGATTTTGTATCGCATCATGATGCCAATGTCGAAGTCGATTACTGCGGTTATCTTCTTGTTCCTGCTCATGGAGCGCTGGACAGAATTGCTGTGGGATATGATCGTTGTACGCAGTGACAATATGCTGACGCTGAACGTGCTTTTGTCACAAATGTTCGGCCCTTATGGCGGTTATCCAGGTCCGCTGTATGCCGCGTCGGTGCTGTTGACGCTTCCGATTATAATCATGTTCCTCGTGTTCGGCAAAAAGTTCAAAGAAGGTATGCAATTCAGCCTGAAGTAACCGTAGCAGATGGACTACGCAATGGGAGTGGAGAAAGTGGAGACACCTTGGTGGAAATCTGCCGTGTTTTATGAAATCTATATGCCGAGCTTTTGTGATGGAAACGGTGATGGAATAGGAGACTTTGCTGGTATTGTATCCAAGCTTGACGAGCTTCAGGAGCTCGGCGTCGAAGGCTTATGGCTGACGCCTTTCTATCTATCGCCCAAGGTGGACAATGGCTATGATATCGCCGATTATACGACCATCGATCCGGACTACGGAACGATGGTCGATTTCGACACTTTCATTCGTGAGGCGCATGATCGCGGTTTTAAGGTCATCGTTGACCTTGTACTGAATCATACGTCTGTGGAGCATCCGTGGTTTAAAGAATCTCGATCATCGCAGACGAATCCGAAGCGCGATTGGTATATATGGAAAGATCCAGTCGAAGGGGATGTCCCTAACAATTGGGAATCGTTCTTCGGCGGGCCCGCGTGGGAGTATGACGAATCGACGGGACAATATTATTACCATGCATTTGCGAAGGAACAGGTCGACTTGAATTGGGCCAATCCTGACGTACGCACGGCGATGAAGGAAGTTATGGGTTTTTGGCTTGATAAGGGCATCAACGGTTTCCGTCTCGATGTCATTAACTTCTTGAAAGTATCCGGAGAATTTCTTGATAATCCGTACGATGCGGCAGGCGAGCAGCAGCATGTGCACGATAAGGACCAAGCTGGCATCTTGGATGCGATTGCCGAGATATGCGCGTACGTGCATGAACGGGAAGGGGCATTCATGGTTGGCGAGATCGGCTCGGAGGATATGGACGTATTGAGACGTTATAGCGGCAAAGGGCTGCTTGACGTCGTATTCAACTTCAATCTAGGCAGTCAGGAGACATTCTCGTTCGATCGTCTCTATACAGAGTTGCAGAAGATGGAAGAGGTTCATGCATCTGATCAAGTGCCGACGCTATTCTTTAGCAGCCACGACATGCCGCGGCACATTTCACGGTTCGGCGATGGAAATCCAGAGCTGGAGGAGAAACGTGCGAAGCTGATCGCCACGCTGATGTTGACCGCAAAGGGTGTGCCGTTTCTCTATTACGGTGACGAGATTGGGATGCGCGATTTCGTGGCTGAGACAATCGAGGATATGCGTGACGTTCAGGGGCTGACCGCGTATCAGCTGGCGCTTGCGAACGGCAAGTCCTCCGAAGAGGCGCTGCATATGGCCAATGCGAAGTGCCGGGACAAATCCCGTACGCCGATGCAATGGACGGAGGAGAAATTCGGCGGCTTCTCGGATGCTGAGCCATGGATTGGCATGGGGCCGCAGCATCGTCTGTTGAACGTAAGAGCAGAGAAGCAGCGTCCAGATTCTATTTATCAATTTTATCGGAAGCTAATCGCACTCCGGCGCCGGCATCCGGCACTTCATGGAGGCTATTATGCCTTGATGGAGCGGCGTGAAGACACGTTGCTATACGTTAGGCGCGCAGCTGGCGAAGAAGCACTCGTGGCGCTTAACTTCGGTGCGAAGCCATTGGCGCTGTCGTCTGGCCTTCGAATAGCAGGTAACCCGTACTTGGCCTTATCGAATTATCGTGAAACGGCTGAAGATTTCGGTTCATTCATCCTTCGTCCGTATGAAGCGGTCGTCTGGATAAGCGAGACTAACTAATGAAGGAGATATGTCCGTCATGGAATTAATCAAAGGCAGTGTAAAGACGTGTGAAATCCTACAGCAGGAATATATGGCGCATAACCAGCTGGCACAGAACGCAGAGAAGCTGTCGTTTACCGGGGTTGGCGACAAGGACGTATACAATATTACGGCTCCATTTGAAGATGCAGGTGAACTGGTCATTGCTGGACGCGTCGAATCACGTGACAGCGAATTTTCCGAAGTTCGTTTCTTTGTTGAACAGAACGGGGAATGGGTACCGCGTGAAGGTGCACCAACATTCGAACTTCAGGATCCGTTTCAAACGCGAATCGGCGGCGAGCTCGTACTCGGCGGTGTGCAAATTTATCCGCATCCGACACAGGAGAACGCGCTTATGTGGCGCACAGTGTTCTACAAAGGGAAGAGCATCGCAGAGCTGAAGCCTTTCTTCAAGGGACCGAACGGAATGAAGGATTTGCGCATTGTTGAGCTTCAAGATGGCAGCGTTGGCGTCTTTACTCGCCCACAAGGAGAAAAAGGCGGCCGTGGAAAAATTGGCTATTCTCGTGTGAATCGCTTGGAGGATCTATCCATTGAGCTGATTAACAATACTTCGCTGCTTGACGGACAATTCATTGACGAAGAGTGGGGAGGCGCTAACGAAGCGCACCTGCTAAGCGATGGTCGAATCGGTGTACTTGGTCATATCGCCAACTTCGATGCACAAGGGGATCGTCACTATTACCCGATGGTATTTGTTCTCGACCCAGCAACGGGCAAGTATTCCGATATCAAGCTCATCGCTGTTCGCAATAAATTCTTGCCAGGTGCCGCGAAGCGTACTGATCTTGTAGATGTCGTATTCAGCGGTGGACTCGTGCGCAACGGAGATGGTACGGCAGTGCTGTATGCCGGCATAAGTGATGCAGAAGCACATCGTTTGACGATAGCGGATCCGTTTCAAGAGTTTGAACAGGCATAATAGTATTTACTATTTTACAGCTTAAGGAGTCTACAATATGAATATCTATCGTTATGAAGAAAATCCGATCATTACGCCAGCTGACGTCAAGCCACACCGTGACGACTTCGAAGTCATTGGTGCGTTCAACGCGGGCGTTGCAACCTATAATGGCGAAGTGCTGTTGCTTCTGCGTGTAGCGGAGCGTCCGATCAGCAATAATCCGAACATCGTAAAGGCACCTCTGTTCAATCCAGAAACGAAGAAGCTGGACATTATTGATCTTCGCATAGATGATGAACGCTATGATTTCTCGGATCCGCGTGTGATCCGCAACAAGACACTGAACGCGACTTTCGAATATTTGACTTCGATTTCTTATATTCGCATTGCGCGCAGTAAAGATGGACATAACTTTATAATCGATGAAGCGCCATTTGTATATCCGTCTACGGAATTGGAGACGTTCGGTATTGAAGATCCACGGGTAACGCAGATTGGCGATACGTACTATATCTATTTCTCCGCCGTATCCCCGGTAGGAATCGGTGAATCCATGGTATCGACGAAGGACTTCGTGAACGTGACGCATCACGGAATGATTTTCGGCCCAGACAATAAGGACGTGCTTATTTTCCCGGAACAAATCAACGGCAAATATTATGCGCTGCACCGTCCGACGATGAAGAGCATCGGCAACCCGGAAATTTGGATTGCAGAATCGGATAACTTGCTGTACTGGGGCAATCATCACCATCTGGCTGGCTTGCGTCCGGGCATGTGGGATGGCGGCCGCATGGGCGGCGGCGCTGTGCCGTTCAAGACAGAGAAGGGATGGCTGGAGCTGTACCATGGAGCGACGAAGGATCATCGTTATTGCATGGGCGCCGTTCTGCTGGACTTGAATGATCCGACGAAGGTAATTGCCCGTTCCGATAAGCCAGTGATGGAGCCGGAAGCGGATTATGAGAAGAATGGCTTCTTCGGCGATGTCGTCTTTTCTTGCGGAGCTATCATAGAAGGCGACACGGTGAAGATGTACTATGGCGTAGCAGATACATCGATGGCCTGCGCTGAGCTAAGCGTCAAACAAATTTTGGACAGTTTAACATACTTATAAACGAATTTAGAACAAAGAAACGTTAAAGCGCCAAAACCAGAAGGTTTTGGCGCTTTCTGAATAGGAGCACGAGATGAGATTAACTGATAACTGGAAGCTGCGCGATTTCAACGTTGGCGAAGCGCGTGACTTAGAGGTAGCATCCCCCGATTATATCGATTATTTCTGGATGACGACGCAGGTGCCGGGCGATGTGCATGCGACCCTAATCGAAAGAAACATTATTGATGATCCATTCTATGGGCATAATGACCAGAAGTGCCGCTGGGTCGAGGAGAAAGTGTGGTGGTACCGCACGGTGTTCACTTGGGACGGTGAACGGGAAGCCAGAGAGCGAATGGAGCTTGTTTTTGAGGGGCTTGATACGTTTGCAACCGTATATCTGAATGGAGTTGAATTGGGCTCGACAGATAATATGTTCATCAGCCACTCGTTCGAGGTAACAAGAGAGCTTAACAAGGGCAAAAATGTGCTGGCGGTTAAGATCGATCCGATCCATTTGCATGCCAAAGACAAGATTCAGTATTACTGGTCCGGGTTCAGCAAAAAAAGGATTTGGACGCGGAAAGCGCAAAGCCACTATGGCTGGGACTGGGGGCCGCGTCTCGTCTGCGCGGGTATTTGGAAGGACGTTCATCTCGTCAAGCGCCGCCATGGCTATGTAGACAACGTGTTTGCGCGTACGTCAGAAGTGAAGAACGGGGAAGCAGTCGTAGATGTGACTGTCGATGCGCGAGTGTTCGACCGCAGCGAGGCGTGCCTCGCAGAAGTAGAATTGCTTGATGCGCAAGGGAATCTTGTCGCGTCGCAATCGATTCAGCTTGATCGCAGCCTGGGCTTCGTACAAGACGGTGCCATTTGCACACATGGGCGATCCGATGACGTGCGTCTGCATGTTTCGAATCCGACATTATGGTGGACGCATGATCTGGGCGAACCATATTTGTACCAGTTAAAGGTAACACTTCGGAGTGGCAGCGAAGCAGTTGACACATGGCAGCAGCAGTTTGGTATTCGAACGCTGGAATTGCTTCTGCACGACGAAGCAGGGGAACATGCCTTCACGTTCGTGCTCAACGGCGTGAAGCTGTTCGCGAAGGGTGCGAATTGGATTCCGATCGACAGCTTCATTGCGGCTGTACCGGATGACCGGTATACTCGGTTAATTCGGATGTCACAAGATGCCAATATGAATATGCTGCGCGTGTGGGGTGGAGGCATCTACGAGCGTGACATTTTCTATGACGAGTGCGATCGGCTTGGCCTGCTCGTCTGGCAGGACTTTATGTTCGCCTGCGCGCTCTATCCAGACTATAATCGCAACTTTATGGACAATGTGCGGCGGGAAATCGATCAGGTTGTCAAGCGGCTGCGCAGCCGGACATGCCTCGCGCTATGGTGTGGCAATAACGAAAACGACTGGCTGTACGAGGCGCTGCATTCAAGCGGTGAAATTTTGCATCCATTTTATGGAGAGAGGATATATCATGAGCTGATGCCAGCAATGCTGGAGGCGCTTGATCCAACGCGCCCGTTCTGGCCGAGCTCGCCATACGGGGGCAACGACCACAATTCCCGCGAGGTTGGCGATACTCACAATTGGCAGGTATGGCACGGCAACATCGAACCGCGTGTGTTCGGCCAGCCACAGGTGCAGGACTATAGCGTAGAAGGATTGTCATTCAAAAAGTTCAAAGAGGACACTACCAAGTTCGCAAGTGAATTCGGGATGCATGCTTCCTCCAACCGTTACACACTGCAGCGCAATATTCCGGAGAACCAATTCTTCTGGGGCAGTGAAGAAATGATGTACCGGAATAAGGATATCCATTATCCGAAAGGCATTCTGCTTATGGAAGGATATACGGGCGCGCCTACAAATATAGAGGAATATATGAACTACTCTATGCTGACGCAGGCTGAAGGCTTGAGATACGGTATTGAACATTACCGCCGCAATAAGCCGGATACGAGTGGCGCATTATTCTGGCAGCTGAACGACTGCTGGCCAGGTACGAGCTGGTCGGTCATCGATTACTATGGACTGCCGAAGGCATCGTATCATTACGCTCGCAAGTTCTTTGCGCCTGTGGTGCTGACAGCGGATCACGACGCTGGACAGGATCTCAGTCTGTGGGTGCTGAACGATCGATTGGAAGCTTATGAGGATACAGTTCGCCTGACCGTATATATGATGGATGGAACGGTACTGAGTGAATACAGCTTCGATGTGTCCGTAGCGGCGAACAGCAAATTACAGGCTGCCGTGCTGTCCGAGGCGGAACTGACGAATGGGGCCGATCCGACAGAGGTCGTATGTGTCTTGTCCTCGGCGAATGGCTTGCTGGAGGATAATTTCGTTTATTTTCGCGATTACAAGGACATGCGCTTCAATACAGTGAAGCTTAAGTTTGAAGCGGATGAGGCAGCGAGCGTTATCCGTATAAGTGCGGATCGTGTTGCGCGCATGGTCAAGATCGAGCTCGATGAGGAATGGATCGTGCTGAGCGACAATTTCTTCGATCTTCTGCCTGGACATGTGAAGGAAATACAAGTCTCACAATCCGAAGGAAAGAGCATTCCTTGGAATACGCTGCGCGTATCCGCATTGAATGAAGGTAAATAGCGCCAGATCATGATGGCGAGAACAGCGTAGCAAGTAACAGTATTACGACATTATTTTGTGAAAAGGGATGAGGAGCATGAAGGCGGCAGTTCTTCGTGGAGCAAAAAACATGGAAGTTACGGAATGGGGCGAGCGCCCGCTTGGCAAGGATGAGGTGCGGCTGCGGGTTGCTTGCTGTGGAATTTGCGGCACAGATCAGCATATTTACCATGGGCATCCGGGGTCAGCGGAGGTAACGCCGCCGATCGTGCTCGGGCATGAACTGGCCGGAACAGTCGAGGCTGTAGGTGAGAATGTTGTGAATATGCAGCCAGGTAATCGGGTGTCGGTTGATCCGAATATGTATTGCGGATCATGTGAATATTGCCGCGGGGGACGTGCTCACCTGTGTGATCATCTGCAGGCTGTTGGCGTTACACGGGATGGCGGCATGGGTGAACGATGCATCGTTCCCGCTACCAACTGCTACAAGCTGCCGGAACAGGTAAGCTTGCTGGAAGGAGCGATGGTCGAGCCGCTCGGCTGCGTGCTGCATGGGTTCAAGAAGCTGGAGCTGCGAGCGAATCAGCACGTGATCATTGCGGGTGGCGGCTTCATTGGCCAGCTGTTCCTGCAGCTTGTCAAAGCTGCTGGTGTTGCACGCATTACCGTCATTGAGCCGGTTGTGCAGAAGCATGGGTCGCTGCTGGCACTCGGCGCACATGCGGTTGTATCGCCAATAGATGGAGGAGCGGACGAGCTGCGGAACTCTGCAGACGTCGTTATCGAATGCGTCGGCCGGTCTGAGTCAGTTGAGTTGGCATGTGCAGCTGCACGCAAAGGCGGCCAGGTGCTGCTCTTCGGCGTCGCTGCCCCGGATGTGCGCGTGAGTATTTCACCATTCGAAATTTTCAGCAAAGAGCTGCGCATTATGGGATCGTTCATCAATCCATACACACACGAGGAAGCAATTACGCTTATTGCGCAAGGAATTGTACGCATCGAGCCGCTTATCAGCCATCGCTTCCGTATGGGAGAGTTGCCGGACATCATGTCGCGCTATCCTCAGCTGAATGTGACAAAAGGTGTTATCATGCACGAATAGCAAGTAGCCATTGTTCAACCTATATAGATGCCTGCAATATGGAATAATCGAAACAGCCGCCCCGGCTCTTTGCTTGGGCGGCTGTTTCAATCTGAGAGCGGAGGCCAAAGTCTAATGTGTTCACCTCGTTATATGTGGTTAGTGGAATACCTTCCATTAATGCAACATAGCTCTAATTGGACATGTTCCAGTGCTGAGCAATGAATTCGTCACGACCAGACTTGGCACGATCCGCCTTATAATGTTCCGGCTCTTTGCGATAATAGTCCTGATGATGGTCCTCCGCGGGATAAAATGGAGTGGCATTGCGAATAGATGTGATAATGGACTTATCGAAACGGCCGCTTGTATCCAGCGCGGCCTTGGATGCCTCCGCCAAGCGGCGCTGCTCATCGGTATGCGTGAAGATGGCAGTCGTATAAGATTCCCCGCGATCGTGGAACTGACCTCCGTCATCCGTGGGGTCGATTTGCATCCAGTACAGATCGAGAATAGTCTCATAAGAAATGATGTCTGGATCATACGTGATTTGTACGGCCTCCAGATGGCCGCTAGTCTGCGATTTAACTTGTTCATAGGATGGATTGGAAATGTGTCCGCCCGTATATCCGGATACGATGCGATGCACGCCCTCCCACTGATCAAACGGCTTAACCATGCACCAGAAGCATCCTCCTGCAAATGTAGCGGTTTCGATTCTGTTGTTCTGTTCATTCCGCCCATTAACTTTGAGAGTAGTGGGTTGTCCCGCAGGCATTGACATCGTAGTTGCCCTCCCTGTTCACAATAATAGATAATATTCTATATTCACGGCTACCTATCTACATAAATTCAGATAAATGATCTACATGAACGCTTATCTGACGCATTCAGAAATGGGAATACCGCTTTTTAACAGTGTACCGCGGGAAGACTCAACTGCCAAGGAGTGATATGAATATGAACTTCGGTCTCGATCCATTTCCGCTCTATTTGCGGCATATAACATTGCTGTGCGAACAAGTACCATCCTTTCATGAATACCCCTTTGCCCTCGCTGCTATCCGCCCTTTTACCCAGCTTTCTTTTCGCAAGCCCGTAACCTTTATTGTCGGGGAGAACGGAACAGGAAAATCCACATTGCTGGAAGGAATGGCAATTGCCTGGGGATTTAATCCGGAAGGCGGATCCTTGAATTTTTCATTTGAAACCTCGGCCACGCATTCGGTGCTGCACCGTTATCTCCGGCTCTCACGAGGAATACAGCGTCCACGAGACGGATTTTTCTTGCGTGCGGAAAGTTATTACAATGTAGCGACGAACATAGAGGAGCTTGATGCAAGCGAGTCGCCAGGTCCAAAAATCAAAGAGTCGTATGGGGGGGAATCGCTTCATGAGCAGTCTCACGGAGAATCGTTCCTGAATACGTTCCTGCACCGTTTTGGCGGTCGGGGGATGTACATGATGGATGAGCCCGAAGCCGCATTATCGCCGCTGCGGCAGATGACGCTGCTTGCACGGATGCATGAACTGGTTGGCAAGCAGTCTCAATTCATTATTGCAACCCATTCTCCCATTTTAATGTCCTATCCCGACGCGGATATATGGCAGTTGGATGAGGAGGGCATTCGTCAGGTTGCGCTGGAAGAGACGGATCATTACATCATTACCAAGAGCTTCATGAATGATCGGGATGCTATGCTTCGGACGCTGTTCAATGATTGAGATACATTACGTTATCACATTGCGATCAGCTTGGACAGGTACGCGGTACGTGACAACGGGGATGTTGATTGGCTGTCCACGGGTCAAGATTACGGGTATGTCCTATTGTAAGATAGATACGCTCATTATGGGGTGACACACCTATGATTAAGTGCTAACGTTCGGTACATACACCCCTACGAGGACAAAGAGGCTTATGTATTGACGACGATCGTAAATGGCACGACAGCATCACACGATGCGCACGTTCCAGTTGCTTGGAACGCACAGCTATTCAACTGGTCTAGTAGAGCTCCGTTATTCCAAATAATCCTTAATCTGATACCATAATAAGAGCGCAGTCGTTGTTCAGATACAACGTTCTGCGCTCATATTAAATCGATTTCGTTTACATGTTGCCGATTTGGTTTAAAAAATATCGTTACGAACGCTCTACGATCGTGTTGTACGTTGTGCGGTCAGTATGCTTCACCAATTGAACAAGAAGTTCCTTCGCTGCGTCGATATCATCTGTATGAACGATCGAAGCAGGTGTGTGGATATATCGTCCGCATACGCCGATGACCGTCGAAGGAACACCCTTGTTGCTCAAATGCACTTGGCCAGCATCTGTTCCGCCTGGAGATACAAAATATTGATACGGAATGCGATATGTATCCGCAATATCTTGGATGAATTCCACCAGACCGCGATGTGTAATCATCGTAGGGTCGAGGATGCGAAGCAATGCACCTTTGCCGAGATGACCGAAGGAATTCACATCACCCGTCATATCATTTGCTGCGCTGCAATCCAGTGCATAGAAGATATCCGGCTGAATCAAGTTGGCAGATGTACGGGCACCTCTAAGACCAACCTCTTCTTGAACAGTTGCACCGCAGAACAGTGTGTTTGGAAGCTTGAATTGTTCACGATGAAGTTCCTTCATCAATTCAATGGCAAGTCCAACACCATAACGGTTGTCCCATGCTTTGGCCATAATTTTCTTCGGATTAAGCAAGGGAGTGAACTTGCAGACTGGAACGATTTGTTGTCCAGGGCGAACGCCTGCCTGTTCAGCTTCTTCACGGCTGTCCGCACCAATGTCGATGTACATATGCTTCACGTCTACAGGCTTGTTCGCTGTAGCTTCGTCAAGCAGATGCTTCGGAATGGAGCCTACAACACCTGGAAGCGGGCCGTTTGGCGTAATAACTTCGACCTGCTGGGCAAGTACAACTTGTCCCCACCAGCCGCCAAGCGGTTGGAACTTCAGCATCCCGTTTGGTGTAATTTGCGTGATCATGAAGCCAACTTCATCGAGATGGCCGGCTACCATAACGCGAGGGCCTTGCTCGTCGCCGCGCATAACGCCGAAGACACTGCCGAGTGCATCATGCACGAATTCATCTGTATATTTGGATAATTCAGTTTTTACCAAGGCACGCAGTTCCCGTTCGAAGCCGGGAGCAGAAGGGAATTCCGTCAGCGTGCGGAATAATTCTAACGTTTCCTGTTGCATGGGATTGCTCCTTTCATCACTAAAGCCTGTTCATCATTTTAGTATGAACCGATTTGATGCAGGATGCAAGCATGATAACGCCGTCCTGTAGAGAAAGCCAGGACGGCGTAAAATATATCTATTTGATTAACACAATAATGAATATTAAGATTGCGCTTGAATAAATGCGTCAATGCGAGACATTACGTCTTCAGATACGCGCTGCAAGCGTGCTGCAGCATCTTCGCCAGTCGAGCCCTTCACGGCGAAGTACATCTTAATCTTCGGTTCCGTTCCGGATGGACGGAGGCAGAACCAGCTGCCATCCTCGAGGTGGAACTTCAGTACATTTTCCTTCGGCAGATCATACAGACCTTGTGCGAAGTCTTCCGTTAAGGTGATAGCCACACCGCCTGCTGTGGAAGGAGCATCTTCACGCCAATTATTCATAATGCCTTGAATGATCGCTACACCTTCTACACCTTTCAACGTACGTGTTTGCAGTCCTTCGAGATAATGACCATGCTGCGCATACAAATCTTGTAGAATCTCGTACAGTGTCTTGCCCTGTGCTTTGTAATAAGCACCAGCTTCACTGATGAGCATAGCTGCGATAACAGCATCCTTATCGCGTGCATAGTTGCCTGCCAAATAGCCATAGCTTTCTTCGTAGCCGAAGATGAAGGTATGCTCGCCTGTGCGATCAAATTCTGTCATTTTCTCGCCGATATATTTGAAGCCAGTGAGCGTGTTAAATACAGTCATGCCGAAGGATTGAGCGATTGCTGCACCGAGCTCACTCGTTACGATCGTTTTGATCACAGCTCCGTTCGCCGGCAATGTCCCCTTGGTCTTCATCGCGTCCAGCAAATAATGCACCATAATCGCTCCGGACTGGTTGCCGGTCAGCACGACATATTCACCGTCCGCATTCTTCACAACAGCACCCATGCGGTCTGCATCCGGGTCTGTACCCATGATAATGTCCGCATCCCAAGATTTAGCCTGCTCGATGGCAATGCTGAATGCCTCGCGCTCTTCAGGGTTTGGCGACTTCACGGTAGGGAAGCTGCCGTCCGGCAGCTCTTGCTCTGCCACGACTCGAACCTGCTGGAAGCCGATGCGATCCAATACGGCGCGTACGGGCTTATTGCCTGTACCATGAAGCGGCGTAAACAGTACACGGAACGAATCGCTAGATGAGCGAATGATATCTTCATTTTGGCTGACAGAAGCCACGGCATTTATATATGCTTCGTCCATCTCTTGCCCAAGCCACACGAGGAGTCCCTGTGCTTCTGCTTCCTCGCGGCTAAGCTTCTGAATGCTCGCAAATGATTCGATGCCGCGAATTTCAGCAATGACGCGTGATGCTGTATGTGGCGTGATTTGTCCACCATCGTTGCCGTATACTTTGTACCCGTTGTACTCTGGCGGGTTGTGGCTTGCCGTTACCACGATGCCTGCGCTTGCCTTTAGGTTCCGCACAGAGAAGGACAGCTCAGGAGTAGGGCGCAGACTTTCGAACACATATGCCTTTACGCCATTGCCCGCTAGAACCAAGGCCGCTTCAAGCGCGAACTCTGGAGAGAAGTGGCGAGAGTCGTAAGCGATCGCGACGGAAGGAGCAGCTTCTTCTGCCTTCAAATATTGGGCAAGACCTTGAGTTGCTTTGCCTACTGTATATACATTCATGCGGTTGCTCCCCGCGCCAATCACGCCGCGCAAGCCACCTGTACCAAATTCCAAGTCTTTATAGAAACGGTCTGTAATTTCTCGTTCGTTGCCAGCAATCTGCTGCAATTCTGCCTTCGTCGCCTCATCGATGTGCGCATCGTTCAACCACGCATCGTAGGCCTGCTGTGCACGCAGTGCAGTGTCCATTCGTGAAATCCTCCTTCAACAAAATCATTTACCTAACGGTTACTTATCCTATTGTACTGGATAATGAAGCTACCTGCATGTGTAAAAATCATAGATTCCTTTTTATTCCTGAATGTGTGTAGTCTGTTGAACAATGAAACAAATATATGATTCACAAAGCGAATTGATGCTTTCGTACATGCTTCTACACCTTGCGGCAGATGACGATCATTGATGATGAAGCTTGCAACGGCTCGGCAGACCAATTTCCATATAAATGGAGAAGTTCAAACCCGTTCAATTCCAGAAGTCTTGCCAGCTCTTGTGGATACGTGTATCGAAGATGAATGGTCGATGTACGTTCCATCACTGTCTTCTCTCCTTCACGGAAGCGGCGGATTATCGTATAATGCTGAATTTGTGTCACAGGGTCGTATACCGCTAGCGTATACACATCGCATCGCTGCTGCGATCCCATCGGGATGGAGTGCCAAAACTCCTCCTCTTGTAGTTGAAGCAGTTCGTCCGCGGTCGGGAAGCGTGTATCGAAGATGAATATCCCGTTATCTGTTAGCAGGCTGCGAACAGACTGCAGGAGGCGATTTTGCAGCTCATTGGTTAGGAAATGTTGAAACGAATTGCCCACCATATAGGCAAAAGGCGCTTCTGTGGCCAGATTCAAATCCGTTAGATCCTGCTGCATCCATTGGATGCTTATGTCTGAACGTTGTGACGCCTTCGCACGGGCTTGCTCCAGCATTCCTTCGTGAAGATCAATGCCGATCACGGCATAACCTGCTTCTGCGACCGGTATGGTTAAGCGTCCTGTGCCACAAGCCAAATCAACAATAGGGCCGGTTCCCCCGGCTTGCTGCTGAATCCACGAGAGGAGCAGGGATAACTCCGGGCATCCCTTATTTTCCATATCATATAATGCAGGATCCTCATATTCAGATAAATCCCATTCAGTGAAGGTCATAATATTCTCCTTTGCATACAGAATATAACTATAGGTGAATTGTAGTTCTTGGTAATTGTTGTGTCAATTTTGCTAGTATAAGAGGCAACAATAACAATGAAAGCGCTGCTGTAGCCACTTTCTCCAAGAAAGTGGCTTTTTTCTTTACCCGATCTTTATCTCATCTTGATATGAGGCTAGTAAACTAGCTTTATTAACGAGATCGATAAAGAAGGGAAGAGGTAGTCTACGAATGAAAAGATTGACCATGGTATGTTTATCGGCGCTCCTATTATTGGGGCTCTCGACTTATGTTTATATGCAGGATGTACACGGTTCGCAAGAAGAGCATGTCCTTCTACGAACACCAGAAGGTGGAGGGCAGCAATTAGTAGGAAAGACGATTGTCCTTGACCCCGGTCATGGGGGACACGATTCAGGCTCGGTTGGCCAGCAGGGCACGCTGGAGAAAGATGTGACGCTGCAGACCGTTCAGGCGATTAAGCGCGAACTTCAGCGACGGACAGGCGCACAGGTCGTGGTCACACGAGAGCAGGACGAGACAGTATCTTTGCAACAGCGAATTGATGTCGCTGAAGAGAAGTCAGCGGATCTCTATGTAAGCGTCCATTATGATGCTTACGATACGGGAGAAGCCGAAGGAATGACAACCTACTATTACGATGATAACAATTGGCAGCTGGCCAACACGATGCATGAGTATCTGAAGCAGAGCCTCAATATGAGAGATCGCGGCGTTCATGTAGGAGATTACATGGTGCTGCGGGATAATTCAAGACCGTCGATCCTACTTGAGCTTGGATACATCTCCAATCATGATGATGAGCAGCGAATGAAGTCGCAAGCTTTTCAAGAACAAGCAGCCAATGCAATTGTTGATGGAATCATAGACGTGCTGCGATAACAACGCAAGGGAGAGTAAAAGAGAGTAGGATACAGGCACAAACACAGATGCAAGTTGCGTAGACAGCTCCGGTTATGCGGATATAGATCAAAAATAAGAGATGCGCGATGGCGCATCTCTTATTCTCTTTATTATGAATTGGGAAGGGGGAAAATAGAGAAAAATGATTAAGGCAAATCGATGACCATCACATAAGTGCCTGGTTTGAAGTGGAACTTCATCGTACCGGCATTCTCGATACGAGCCGCATCACGACGATGCAATACTTCACCGTCCTCGAAGCCAACTTCGCCTTCCATCACGAATACATACAGGGAGCGGTTCGGTCGTTGTTCAATAGTTACTTCTTCTCCCTCTGAGAATTGGCCCAAGTACATCGTCATATCTTGATGAATATGGGCAGTTCCAAGTTCCTCTGCGTGATTGGATACGACCGGAAGCAGACGGTTCTGGATCGAATCCAAGCTGTACGTATGTGTCTCGTAGGATGGATCGATTCCGAGACGCTCCGGCATGAACCACAATTGCAACAATTCAAGCGGCTCAGAGCTGGATGCATTTGCTTCACCATGGTAAATTCCTGTTCCGGCGCTCATGCGTTGAATTTGACCAGGTACAATAATTTCGCGGTTGCCCGTGCTGTCCGTATGCTCCAGCTCACCTTTCAAGACGACGGTTACTATCTCCATGTTTTTATGCGGATGCAGATCGAACCCAGTGCCTGCCGCAATATGGTCGTCATTCAAGACGCGCAGTGCGCTGAAGTGCATATTTTCTGGATCGTAGTAATCAGCGAAGGAGAAGCTGAAGTACGTCTTCAACCAACCGTGGTTATTGTGATAGCGGTCTCCTGCGCGTTGGATGGAACGTTTCATTGACGTGTTCATTGTAAAGTCCTCCCACTATGGTTAATAATCTGTACGATTTGGCTTCAGTAGTTGTATGCCTTGGTACAAAGAGAGTAATTAATAATTGCGTTAGTGAACAATTAATAAATGGATAATGCTGAAGTTACAACAATGCATCCAGAGACAATGAGCCTGCGCCAATCAGTGCAACGCCGATAGCAGCTGCAATCAGCATCACGTTGTATTCAATCCCGTTCGAAGTTACCCAGTAGCCGTTCGCCCCATGAACCTTCACAATCGCAACAAGCATCGTACCGACAATAAATGCCGCGCCAAGCCATGTGAGGAAGCCGAGTCCGAACAGCAAGCCGCCAGCAAGCTCAGTTAATCCAGCCATCAGTGCCATGAGTGGTCCAGGACGCATTCCGATAGACTCGAACCAGCCGCCTGTACCTTTAATTCCGTAACCGCCAAACCACCCGAACAGCTTCTGTGCTCCGTGTCCCATCATCGTCAATCCAATAACGAGACGAATAATCAATAATCCGTAATCTGCCAACATTTTATATTCCTCCTAAAGTAATGTTTGATTTGATTGCAAAACACTTGTACCAAGAATCTTTAATTCGAGATATTAGTTCGAAGGAATACCCTTCTCTATTGAAAAGGGCTACTTCGGTGAAGGGACGCTCTGTCCCAGTTGTTTTAGCAAGCTGATCAGTTGATCCTTGTCTTCCGTAGGCATTCCATTCACTGCCTCATGAAGGGCCTTCGCATGCCGTGGGAATATGTCGCCAATGACTGCTTCTCCTTCAGGTGTCAGTTCAGCGTATATGACGCGACGATCTTTCTCGCAAGGTCTTCGCTGCAGGAACCCCTTCTTCACGAGCTTATCGATCACATAGGTCATTGTGCCGCTTGCCAGCAAAATCTTGCCGCCAATCTGCTGGATAGGGGTTGCACCCTTATGATAGAGCAATTCCATGACCGCAAATTCGGACGGATTGAGCTCATAATGCTTCATATCCTGCTGGGCATAATCCATTAAAGCCTTGGAAGCACGGGATAAGACAACGAACAGCTTCAGTGATTGCTGAATCTCGGGATCGAATGCATCCGTACGAGGTCTGGTCATCTGTCATTCACCACCTTTATGTTAAGGAATTTCAATATCTTGAAAAGTAATATCTTTAATTCGAGATAAATATATCATGATCAAATCCCGATGTCAACTCATAATTTTCAGCTGTACATGCAAACCTATATTGGGAGAAGACGGAGACTCGGTACAGAGTCGGTATTCAGTGCAGGGAACTTCGAAGGAGGTAGGGTTTTATGCCTACAACAGAAGAGCAGCATAACGGAACTGCTCAAGCAGGTATGCCGCAAAATGTGGAATGGTCCTCTTATGGAGAACACAATGTTGCCTTCTTAAAAGATTGCTTTCAGCAGTGTGAAGACATGATTTTTTACAACTTCGAATTGCAGGGAGGCAAGAAGGCTACCTTATGCTATCTGGATGGTCTAACGGATACGGCGATGCTGGATGAACATATTATTGAACCGTTGAAGCAGCGTTATCCGGATCAGACAGACTCCGCTAATGTCCTGGTAGAGGATATTCTGCGAACCGTCACGGCTGTGAAGGTGATGCCGATTTATTCTATGGAGACTGCGATAGAAGCGATCCTATCAGGCTTGGCGATTCTCATTCCGCATCGGGCTGCAGCCGGCTTCACCATAGATGCTATAAAGTTTGACAAGCGCGGTGTATCAGAACCGACTGCCGAATCCGTCATTCGTGGCCCGCGTGATGGGTTCGTAGAGACATTGCAGACAAATGTTGCTTTGCTGCGTCGCCGTATTAGAACACAACAATTAAAAATGGAGTCATTAAAGCGCGGCGCGTTGACCCACACCGAAATCCGGTATGCCTACATCGAGGGGATTGCTGATCCCGACTTAGTGGAAGAGGTGCGTAGACGCTTGCAACGCATCTCCTTGCAAAGCGTGCTGGACAGCGGGTATGTGGAAGCATGTCTGGAGGATAAGCCTGCTTATCTGTTTCCTCAAATCGTAACGACCGAGCGTCCGGATGTAGCTGCCTCCCACTTGTTGGAGGGACGGATTGTTATCATTGTGGATGGTTCGCCAGTCGTTCTCATCGCTCCCGGACTGTGGGCATCGTTCATGCAGTCGCCGGAGGACTACTACCATCGCCATTACTTCGGCACTGTTATCCGTTGGTTGCGCTATCTTTGTTTCATTATTTCACTGCTCGGGCCATCTCTTTATGTCGCTATTATTACGTACCACCAAGAGATGATACCCACCGAGTTAATATTAACGATGGCGAGGGCACGTAGCCAGATTCCATTTCCAGCACTTGTTGAGGCGTTGTTAATGGAAATCATGTTTGAAGCAATTCGCGAAGCAGGCGCACGTTTGCCTCAGCAGGTTGGATCTGCGGTCAGCATCGTGGGTGCGCTCGTCATCGGTCAAGCGGCAATATCGGCTGGACTTGTATCTGCACCGATGGTAATGGTCGTATCCATTACGGGTGTATCCTCGTTCCTTGTGCCTCATTACAACATGGGCATAGCGGTTCGGATGTTGCGTTTTCCGATTATGCTATTTTCGGGATTTCTCGGCTTGTTTGGGTTGATAATGGCAGTTATTTTGCTTGCGACGCATCTGTTGAAACTCAAGTCATTTGGTGTTCCCTATTTATCGGGCATTGCTCCTATGCGTAAAAACGAGCTGAAGGATATTCTGCTTCGCGTTCCCGTGTGGAGTGAGGATACGCAGATCGAGCGTATGTCGTCGGCAGGGATAAACGAGGGAGTAGATAGGTCAAAGTCGTAAGGAAGGTTTATGAAAATAAATCAAAAAAGCTTGCTATACAGCGGCAATACGGAGAAAAGAGGTGAAAGTATGGGCTTGCGCAAGGACTCTCGGAACATAGTCAGACTGGTCGTTCTGTGTTGGTTATGGATAATATTGGCTGGTTGCTGGGATCGGACAGAAATTGAGCAGCTTTCGATCATTCTTGCCGCTGGATTGGACAAGGACGGAGATGGCGATGTAAAGATGACCTTGCTGGTGTACATTCCGAAAGAAGGAGGAGGTGGCGGAACGACGCCTGGCGACAGTAAAAAAAATGGCGGCGGAGGCACGACCACTGTATTCTCTGCTAAAGCAAAGACACTGGGTGAGGCGGTATTTAAGCTGCAAAATAAAATGCCGCGATATATTTTCTGGGGTCAGACCGAAGTGTATGTCATCAGCAAAAAATTAGCTGAAGAGGGATTACTTAAACATTTCGACTTTTTCCTTCGATATCAGAATCCACGGGAGAATGCACTGCTGTTTATTGCGGACGGCAAGGCAAGCGAAGTCCTGAAGTCATTGCCGCAGCTTCATCACGATGTCGCTGAATTGTTCAAAGATTTGGGGAAATCGCGATCCGTATGGAATGTGACGCTGCTTGATTATATGAAAATGATGGCTGGGGACTCGACAATGGCTTTTGCGCCATACGCTGAATGGAAGGAGAGCGAGCTTGGCATTCAGGCTCCCTCTATTGAAAAGTTGGCCGTTTTTAAGAAGGATCGCTATATTGGAGAGATTGGCGGCCAAGACATGATTGGCGTGATGTGGCTGCGTGGTGAGCAGAAACGGTTAACTGTTTCCTTTTGTAAGGAAGGAGATAGCAAGGACTGTTTGTCCCTGCGCGTTCATCGTAATTCCATTACATTTGACCCCTACTGGGACGGTAAGCAACTGACGATGCGCGTAAAGCTAGTCGCCTTTTTGGACATGATCCAGAATAACACGAAGTTGGACGTATCGGATGCGGATCAGACGAAACAAGTGGAATCAAAAACGGAGGCGAACATTGAACACCTCATCAAACAATCCATCAAGACGACGCAGCAGAGACTGAATACGGATGTGCTCGGATTCGCATCTCGTATACATCGGAAATATCCTGCTCAGTGGAAGAAGCAAATCCGATCCAATTGGGAAAAGATTTATGCCGATATGAGGACAGAAGTACGCGTACATGCCGTTATTGAACGTCCGGGTAGTATCACAAGTACGATCGAGCAGAAAGCAGGGGTTCAATAATGGGAGTCTATTTTTTGTCGGGTATGGGGCTTCTGCTTCTCGCAAATTTCATATTTGAATGGAGAATTCGAAGCAGGACGTCTATTCGAGAAAAGCGGGTATTTGTTATTATTTGGAGTCTGGCGTGGCTTGTCGTGCTGTTGGTCAGTGAATTCCCGCAACGGACAACTCCACGCCAATGGATAGATTTCATCTATAAGCCGCTGCTGTTGTGGTTGAAACATCCGTCTTGATTCTAAGGAAAAAGGAGGTTGCAGGGGGATGGAACAAGGGAAAATAACATGGCCGCAGCTATGCATGCTGATGTACTTAATGGTATGCGCTACTGCAGTGCTCGTGATTCCGACGGTAGCCTCTCAGATAGCCGGACGCGATGCGTGGTTAACTTCAATCATCAGTTCTTTAGCGGGATTTATTTCGCTCTATGTCGGTATGCGGCTAAATCGATACTTTCCCGATAAGACTATGGTAGAATATGGGCCGATTCTCATTGGCCGTTGGGCAGGGGCGTTGGCAAATGGGATCCTGATGTTCTATCTGCTGCATGGGGCGGGAACCATACTTCGAGAGTATGGGGAGTTCATCGTGGGATCGCTGCTGCTGCGTACACCGGAGATGGTCATTAGTACGGTACTCATTTTCGTATGCGCGGTAGCAATTCGAGGGGGAGTTGAGGTCATTGGCAAATTCGCATTGATTATTGCACCTTTGTTCATGGTCTTGCTGCTGTGCATCCCGTTGTTCCTTCTTCCCGTATTGAACGGTACAGAGATGTTCCCCATATTGAACAATGGGTGGAAACCGGTTTTGCATGGGTCGATAACGCCGGCAACCTGGTTTCTGGAATTTGTGCTGATTGGCTTTTTCCTCCCCTTTGCGATAGGCAAGCGCAGCCGTTGGAAATGGAGTGTAGCCCCTGTAATACTTATGCTAATCACGATGGTCGTTACGAATTTATTATGCTTGTTCTTATTCGGTCCGTTAACGTCGATGTTTACATTTCCGGTGTTTGTGGCATCTCGTTATATCAGTCTTGCCGACTTTTTTGAGCATGTAGAAGCAATCGTGGTCGTGTTGTGGGTGTTGGGCGGCTTCGTGCAAATTGCTACATGGTATTACATGCTCGTGCTTGGTACCGCCCAATGGCTGAAGTTAAAAGATTATCGGTCTATCATATTTCCACTCGGTGTGTTGATCATTGCGATGAGCTTTTGGACTGCAGATAATTTGCAGGATATGGTCGATCTTTTCATGACGACAGAGCCATTATTCGCGGCAACTGTGCTGTTGTTGTACCCGCTGCTGCTTCTGATTATCGCATGGTGGAAAAAGAGACGGGCCTTACATAAGGAAACACGAGATTAATGCCGTAATTTCTAACTAATTAGCGAATGCTTCTCTTTGAGGCGGCTCATGCCGCTGCGATGTTGAAATTTCGGTGATGCAATGCGGCAGTCTCGATTGACGATGATGGTGCTAGAAGGTAGAATGACGGTGATTTCACAAAGTAACCGCTTTCGAGCGGTACCTGACAAGTACAAGGAGTGTGCATCGTCATTACTACAACCAGGTCTCGTCACAAGCGCAAATTTTCCGATAGTCGGAAATATTTGTGGATAGGCACACTGGAGGGAGCTAACGCAGTCGTTACCCTTACTTTGCTCGGCGGCCCGTTCCTAACCGGATATTTATTGTATTTAGGCGCATCCTCAAGTCAGATCGGATTTATACTGTCCATCACGACATTTGTGAATGTCCTGCAAATTGCGATTGCTTACTTGCTGCAGCGGGTGCATTCGCCGAAGTGGACGCTGATTGGGTTAGTTGCTGTGCATCGACTTACGTGGGCGGCAACGGGATTGATTCCGTTTCTGTTCGACAAGGGCTTATGGATCACGGTGTACATGATCATGTATACGGTGGCGTTCGTTGCCAATGCGGGAGCGGGTATCATATGGACCAACTTTATGGGGGATATGGTTCCTGCTTCGGTTCGAGGGAGATACTTCGGTATTCGCAATACGATTGTCAACGCGGTAGGGAGCTTAGCGCTGTTTATTGGCGGGCAGATTCTTAGCGCTTATCCCGGAGGAAAAGGCTTCGAAATTATATTTATGATTAGTTTGGTATTTGCGCTGTGCAATATCGGCATGTTCTTCTTCTACCCGAACTTGCCGATGACGCGATCGACAGAAACGAACCTGATATCGATGGTGAAGAAGCCGCTGCGTGATCGTGCTTTTATGATGCCAGTGCTGTTCTTGTCAGTATGGCTGCTGTTCCAAAATATGATATTGCCCTTCTTCTCCTATATGATGCTGGAGTTGCTTGGGGTTGGTTATGATCAAGTATCGATCATAACAGTCGTACAGACGGTAGTAGGCATGTGCAGCCTCTATGTATGGGGCAATTTGAACGCGAAGTACAGCAATAAGTTTTTGCTGTTGTGCACACTGCCGATCATTGCTATGTCTTGTTTGGCTTGGTCGCTTACGGCATGGATTCCGACGTTCGAGGCGCTGCTCATCGCACATAGCTTAGTTGGGATTGGGGTAGGCGGCTTCAACCAAATGGCATTCAACTTCATTATTGGCGATACGCCGAAGACCGAACGGCCGATGTTCATTGCCATGTATTCAGCAATTACGGGACTGGCCGCTTTCGTTGGTCCGATAGTTGGAGGCTTGCTGTTTGACGGGATTAAGGGGCTGCCGATGTGGTTTCAGACGTGGGGACTTGCGATGCTTCTGGGCGTATGCATGCTGCTTCTTGCGGGGACGCTTGGAAGGCACGTGCTGCTTCGGGAAGGGCGGCATGTGAGTCACCGGTCGGAGAAGCAAATCAGCGGCTGAATTGCTCAGCATGTAAGTTGTGTACATAGCTGATTAGATGCATAGCATGGCTATGCCCCTAGAAAATAGCTGTGTTTTTAAAATAAAAGATGGGGCGTTCTATGAGGGTAGCTTTCGCTTCTATTCATGGGACGCCCCTGTTCTACAGGATAGTAAGGTTACGGATTCATTTGCTGCTTGCGATATGTGTTTGGTGACATGCCTTGTGTCTTCTTGAATACTTTACTGAAATATTTCTCATCCTGATACCCAATCATCTCAGCCACCTGAGCGATGCGCAGGTGGGGGTTGAGCAGCAACCGGAGTGCTTTGTCCATGCGAATATTCGTTATATAGTCAGACAGGTTAATGCCGAGCTGCTGCTTGAATTTGCGAGAGATGTATTCGCGGCTTACATAGAAGCGCTGCGCGATATCCTGCAGCGATACCTCCTCATGATAGTGCTGCTCCACGTACTTGGCGATATCATAAATGATGTGCTGTTCTTCCTTCTTTTGCTGCACCAGCAGGCCGGACAGCTGAGTAAGGGAAGACAGCCAGACCTGCTCCCAGTCTTTCCATGAGAAATCATCCATACATTCGGGACAATGGAAGTGAATAGACAGCTGATCTGGTGTACCAGCGTGCATCTCCTCAACTGAAGCGGCATCTGGAGCGGCGGCTTGCTCCAACCGCACACGAAAGGCTTCCCACTCCTTCATCCAGCCATTAAGCATATCCGGGGTCAACTGCGACAGCTGCTTCTGTGCTTCGATGAAGACGTGTACGGCTTGGCGGAGCTGTTCTTCATGCCCGCTTAACAGAGCGAGTCTCCATTCCTCCTCGAAGGAGGCAAGTCGGATCTGCTTGGAGACTCCCGTATGCAGAGGGGGAGAAGCGATTCGCGCGGTCTCATCCGCTATTGATTCCGTTGTAACCTTAAACTTATGGATATGCGTTCTATGCATGAGCAAATTGCGATGCATTAACGCATGTTTGGCTTCGGCATATCCGGCGGAGATTCCTGCGGGCAGGGAGAATGAACTCGATACACCGAAGTGCAGTCGGTGCTTGAAGGTCTGTTCCAGCCCGGCATTCAGTTGTTCCAGCACTGCCTCCAGCCGCATGGGAGAGTCCCACATGACGATAATAAGCTCGCCTTCCGGGGCGCCATAGCGGAAAGCGGTGCCGCAAGTCGATACGTGATTACGCTGCCCATCCGATGCGTAGGTCTTGCCGTTCAGCAGTTCATCGGCAATATTGACAAGCGAGTAGAATAGCAGATGTCTATTCTCGCCGAATTTCCCGCGCCAATTGACGTGCCCTGCGTGAATTCGAGCTACAGCAAGCCGAGCGCACGTGATGGCTTCGGGGAGATAGAACTCGCGCTGCAATCTGCGCACATTTCCTTCATAGACACAAGGATCGTCCAATAAACCAGACCACAGCTTCTCAGCCAGCATTGGCTTGAATTCGTTGGCTTGCATGCGCTGCTGCTGGCTTGATTGGCGAACGTCCTCTTCTTGCGTCCATGCGGCGATCGCCTTGCCGATGGCGTTATTAACTGCATCGGGGTCGATTGGTTTCAATATATAATCCATGCCTCCATGCTGCATAGCATGGCGAACGAGTGAGAAATCATCATGCCCGCTGATGGCAATGATCTTGCTTGAAGGAGCATGGCGGCTCATCCACTCCATAAGCGCTGTTCCGCTCATGGTCGGCATCATCATGTCGGTCATGACCAGTTGAGGCTTGTGCTCCTGAATCAGTTCAACAGCCTGCTCACCGTCCGCAGCCTCCATAACCGTATCAATTCCGTGTGTATCCCAGTCTACAAGCAATCGGATTGCATCCCGTACGTGCTTCTCATCGTCTACGATTAATGCCTTCATCATGTTAGTTCTCACGCTCCAATTCCAGCTCTATAACAATACGAGTGCCTTGGGGTTCCTGCTCCTCGACTCTCATCGTAGATTTGCCGTCGGTGAACAGCTGCAGCCGGGCGAGCACATTGACAAGCCCGATGCTGGACGGCGAGCCAGATGAAGAATCCGAGACGAATTCGTCCCGTGATAAAGTATGGCTTGTTCGTGTGCCTAGTTGCTCCGGATGTACCTCCTTCAGCCTCTCGTTCAGTTCGAACCGGCGCATCAAGGTCATGCCTCGACCGTTATCTTCAACGATAAGTTGCAGATAGGGGGCAACTATTCCTTGTGCTTGTTCTGCCCGCTCGATATATCTAGTGCGAATAGCAAGCTGCCCACTCGGTACGGAACGGTCAATTCCGTGCTTGAAATAGTTCTCGACGAGAGGCTGCAGCGTCATCTTCGGCACTTGTGTGTCCAGCGTTCGTTCGTCAATATCGAATACGGCTTGGAAAGTGTCTTCGAATCGCTGTAATTGCAGCTGCAAATAGGCCTTCACATGTTCGAGCTCTTCTTGCACGGTTGCTGTGCTCTTGTCCGTATACATGCTGTAGCGCATCATCTTGCCCAGCGCGGTGACAAGCTTATAAATATGCGGCGCATTATGCTGCAGCGCCAGTGTTCCAATCGATTGCAGCGCATTGTTCATGAAATGCGGGTTAATCTGGGCCTGCAGCGCTTTGAGCTGGTTTGATTTGTTCGCAAGCTCAAGCTGATATTCCCGCAAAATAAGGTTATTGATCATGTCCATCATATTGCGGAATCGCTTCAGGACGACGCCGATCTCATCGTTGCTGACAGGCTGGATATCTACGCGCAAGTTCCCTGTTTGCACTTGGTTGATGTAGCGGACGAGCTGACGTATCGGCTTCGTAATGCGGAACGATACGACGATCGTAGCAATAATGATGACAATCAGCGACAGGGCGATGAGCATCATGTTAATGACTGCGGCCTGATTCGCCTCCTGCAGCAAGTACGATTTCGGTATCTTCTTCACGAGCGTCCAATTCGCCAGCGGCGTCGCAACGCGCTCATGAATGAAAATGGCTCCATCCTGCTCGAAGTGGCCACTTTCTTTCTTGTTGATTTGTTCGCGGTTGTACCAACTTGCTTCGAGCTGCTGTCCAATGATTTGTCTGTCATCTGCGTAGAAGACGTGTCCGGAATCATCTAGCAGATAGATGCTTTCCTGCTCCTGCGTGTACAGTTGATCCACAATTTGAGCGAGTGATTCAAGCTTCACATCGACCGACAGCATCCCAATTCGATCGTTGGCAGGGATGCGGTAAATCGGCCGGTGCAAGGTGAATACCTGTACACTCGGGAAGAAGAACGGTGACGACGAGAACCCGTACGTATGGCTTAAATGCGTAGGCTGCATCTGAATGCCGTTCTTCGCATATCGGGCTGTATCCTCATAGAGCTTCGCATCGTAGATGCGCCGAGGCACGCTCTGAATGACCAGCGAGGCGCGCTTCGTTTCGGTGCGATAGAAGTACACCTGCCATATTCCGTTCATGGATGATGCCATATTTTGCAGCGTGACATAGGTGTAGGAATCGAATGTGTAATCGTCATAGCCTCTGTCCAGCTGGCGATAAAATTCATAGTCGGTATAGATCGTTAAGGAGGCACGGTTCAAATTGTCCACGAAATTCGCTAAGTTCGTCTTCCCTTGGAACATTAGCTGATGGTTCTGCTCAATGGCGCGCTTCTCTAGTGAATCCGTCGTATAGCTGTATGAAATGATCATCGTCGCTACAGTCGGGACGATAGTGGCAATGAGCATAAATAAAATAAGTTTGGTACGGATACTGTTCCAACGCATACATTCGCCCCCTCAGATTCACAGTGTAACGCTTACATTGGGAGGGGGTCAATATATTCCACCTTTTCGTTCAAGACCATCTGTGGTAACCGTTTACATTAGCGTGCATACTGAAAGCAACAAGAACGGATAACCTCTATTATTTCTGTTGAAAAGGAGAGAGTCGGATGTCGCGTAAACGATCATCTCAAGCCCTGCAGCAAGTCTTTTTCATCGGACCTGCGGCATTCTTTTTTACCCTTATCGTCGCAATTCCTTTTGTGCTCGGCATGTACTATTCCTTCACCGATTGGAATGGAGTCGCGGGTACTGTGAAGTGGGTAGGGCTCGATAATTTCATTCAAATATTTGCGAAGGACTCGGATTTCTTCCCAGCCTTCTGGTTTACGACACGCTTTACGGTCGTCGGCATTATACTAACGAACTTATTCGGCTTCGCGCTGGCTTATATTTTGACCCGACAACTGAAGCTGCGCAACGTGCTGCGGACGGTATTTTTTATGCCGAATGTCATCGGGGGGCTGCTGCTTGGCTTCATCTGGCAGTTCATTTTCATTAAGGGATTTGCAGCGGTAGGAGAGATGACCGGGATTGAGTTTTTCAACCTGCCGTGGCTCGGTGACGAGACAACGGCCTTCTGGGGAATCATTATCGTATTTGTCTGGCAGACTGCCGGTTACTTGATGGTTATCTATATTGCAGCAATGATGAATGTGCCCAAAGACGTGCTGGAAGCTGCAGAAATTGACGGGGCAACCCGGGGACAGGTGCTGCGCAACATTATCATCCCGCTGATTATGCCGGCTGTAACGGTATGCTTGTTCTTGGCGATCTCTTGGTCGTTCAAGATGTTCGATCTGAACTTGTCCCTGACGAAGGGCGGCCCGTTCAAATCAACAGAATCGGTTGCGCTTAACATTTACTTAGAAGCATTCCAGAACAATCGATACGGCCTCGGCACAGCGAAGGCGCTCGTATTCTTCTTGATTGTCTCTGCCATTACGCTCATCCAAGTGCGCATCACCAAGAGCAAGGAGGTTGATATGTAATGGAAGCCATTAAATCATACAATATGCGAACCTTTATTTTAGAAGTCTTGATGGTTATTGTGGGGCTTGTCTTCCTTGTCCCGTTCTACTTCTTGCTCGTGAACTCGGTGAAGTCCTTCGGGGATCTTCTGTCCAACGCGGCAAGCTGGCCGGAATCGTTCGAATGGGCGAACTATCAGAAGGCATGGGAAATGACGAAGTTCCCGCAAGCTTTCACCAATTCATTGCTTATTACGGTAGTAAGCGTTCTGCTCGTAGGCTTAACGAGCGCTATGGCGGCATATCGGATGGTGCGCCACAATACGCGTTTCAACCGAACGTTGTTCATGCTGTTCGTTGCGGCAATGGTCATCCCGTTCCAATCGATCATGATTCCCCTCGTGAAGGTAACGGGAACGTTGAAGTTAACCGATAGTATGCTAGGGCTGGTTGTATGTTATCTTGGATTCGGCGCGCCGCTGTCGGTATTCCTGTTCCACGGCTTCATCAAATCCGTTCCGCTTGAAATAGAAGAAGCTGCTGTCGTGGATGGTTGTTCACCCTATGGTGTGTTCTGGAAGGTTGTATTTCCGCTGCTGAAGCCGATGTTCGTTACGGTTGCGATTCTGAACAGCTTATGGATCTGGAATGACTACTTGCTGCCTTCGCTTATGCTGCAGAGTGCCAGTCTGCGGACGATTCCGCTCGCAACATATGCATTCTTCGGACAGTTCACGAAGCAGTGGGATCTCGCACTGCCAGCGCTCGTGCTTGGTATAACGCCGATCGTGATATTCTTCTTGGCGATGCAGAAGTATATTATCGAAGGGATTACTGCCGGTTCGGTCAAAGGGTAATTAGTACACGAATCGATCAATGAATTCCACCTGATCGGTCAATTCTATCTCTGTAACCGTTTGCAAAACAGGAGCTATAATCAAGATGCAGCAAGCGATAAGAACCACTGGCAGTTCACCTTAGCCAATTATGCTGCTGGGTTGTTGATGGTTCCGACGGATGAGTTGTGGAACATGTGGAAATGGTACAGTGAGAAGATTGGTATAGCAACCGAATGAATGAAAAGGGAAACAGACAAAGGGAGGTCTTGCAATGAAGCGAGTTGCGAAATGGTCTTTGTTAATGATGTTGGCAGTGTCCGTCATGCTGGCGGGCTGCGGATCGAAGGGCGATGGAGGAACAACGAGCTCTGGCGGCGATCAAGGAAAAGGCAATCAAGAAGTAAAGACAGTTAAAATATTTCAGTTCAAAGTCGAAATTGCTGAGGCTCTCAACCGCCTAAAGGGCGAGTTCGAGAAGACTCATCCGAATATTAAACTCGATATTCAGACAGTGGGCGGCGGTGCGGATTACGGCGCAGCATTGAAGGCGAAGTTCGCAAGCAACGATGCTCCTGATATATTCAACAATGGCGGTTATCAAGAGATGATTACGTGGGCAGATCATCTAGAAGACTTGTCTGCGGAGCCATGGGTTAAGGATGTCATTCCTCTTGCTAAGGAGCCTATGACGAAGGACGGCAAGCTGTACGGCATGCCGATGAACTTAGAGGGATACGGCTTCATCTACAATAAGGATCTATTCCAGAAGGCAGGCATTACAGAGATGCCGAAGACGCTGACTCAGCTTGAAGACGCAGCGAAGAAGCTTCAGGCAGCGGGCATCACGCCTTTCTCGAATGGTTATCAGGAATGGTGGATTCTCGGTATTCACAACTTGAACGTGCCGTTTGCACAACAAGCTGACCCAAATGCATTTATTAAGGCGCTTAGTGATGGCAGTGCGAAGTTCCAAGGCAACCCGGAATTCGAGAAATGGGTGAAGCTACTCGATCTGACGGTGAAATACGGAAATAAAAATCCGCTCACTACGGACTACAATACACAAGTAACGCTGTTTGCTAAGGGTGAGACGGCGATGATGCAGCAAGGCAACTGGACACAAGTGCAAATCGACAGCATTGATCCAAAATTGAACTTGGGTGTACTCCCAATGCCAATCGATGATGATGCAGCGAAAAATGATAAGCTCCTCGTCGGCGTACCGAACAACTGGGTAGTGAACAAGAACTCGAAGGTGAAAGAAGAGGCGAAGACATTCTTGAACTGGATGGTATCTTCTGATATCGGCAAGGAATACATTGCGAAGCAGTTCAAGTTCATTCCTGCGATGTCGACGATTCAGGCGACAGCGGATGACCTTGGCGACATTGCCGCTGAAGTGGTGAAGTACAGTCAGGACAACAAAGTGCTGAGCTGGAACTGGTTCAAGTATCCGGACGGCGCAACGCAAGAATTCGGCAATGCAATTCAAGCCTATATTGCCGGCAAGTCGGATAAGGACAAAATGTTCGCTGACTTCCAGAAGGCCTGGGATAATCTGAAAAAGTAACAATAAATGCGGCGGCCTCTATCCATCTAGAGGCCGCTTTGCTGTTGCCACAGGTTAGCCGTTTTCATCAGAGGTTAGGCTTAAAAGGCAGTCAATTTGGGGCAGGTGATCTCACAATACCTGCATTTCGAACTTTGTCACACTGGTGTAACAGAGGGACGATATGATGTGGCATGCATTCAATTCGCTACCTTCGTGCCCGAAGGGCATACTTCTGTGTTCTATTGACGGTACGGGGGAGTAGCGGTGATGAAGGAGGCATGCACACAGATGAGAAGAGGATTACTAACAACGATTGCAGTCGCTATGGCTGTAAATATGTGCACAGGCTGCAGCCAACAAGAGGTAGCCAAGGCGGAGGATGGTGCAGTAGCGGTATCCTCCAACCCGGTTCAAGCCATACAGGCTGCTTATCGTGAATTCACGTACCAGGTTGACCCGGCAACATTTGATATCGTGATCGAGCATGGCGGCGTTAAGGAACACGCTTCTATCCCGATCAAGCCACGGAAAGTGCGTGATATGAAGAAGAGCACGGATCGTACAGAATGGACGTATCCGGACGATAAGGTCAAGGTAGTTCTACAGAAAAAGGAGGGGTATCTGGACATTCGTATTCAATCGATCGGAGCGGAACAATTCGCATGGCCGACGGTACAAGCAGACAGCTACATGCTGCCGCTATGGGAAGGCAAGCGAATCCCTGCCCAAGATCCGAATTGGAAGAAGTTCCTCCATGAAGAGACGATGACATGGGGCGAGTCCTTCTCGATGAATTTCATGGCGCTCAATAAGAGCCAATTCAGCCTGCTCTATGTGGTCGAGAATCCCTTTAACAATGAAGTTTCGTTCCATACAGAACCAAGCATTGATATGTCGTTTACGCATGAGTTCCCATCGATTAATCCAAACAAAGAATATGGATTCCGCTTATATGTAACGGACAATGATCCAGTCGCTGTAGCGAAGCTGTACCGGGAATATGTGAAAGAGCAGCAAGGCTTCAAGACACTTGCGGAGAAGGTGAAGGACAATCCGGACATTGAGAAGCTATATGGCGCTCCGCATATTTATATGTGGAATAGCCAAGTGTTGGCTGAGACGAATATCCATTGGCCTGTCATGAAGAAGAAGCTTAATGATCCGATATGGTCATGGATTGCGAAGCTGGCGGATCAATTTACGGAGGATGGCGGTCAAGAGCTGCGTAATGCGCTGGCAGAAGGCAGGAAGGATGGAGTGTATGCGTACCAGAAGCGGGTAATGGTCAGAGCCTTGAATCAGGTGATGAAGCTGGAGAAGTTGTATCAAGCGGATCAATTCCCGAAGCTGGATGCCGAATCACAGCAGCTTGTCTCTACTGGTGTCAGCAAGCTAAGTGAACAGAAGCTGTACGAACTGAACAAGCGCTTATTGAAACATGCATTCGGAGAGGCATTGGACGATCCGTCAGCATGGGGACAAGATAAGTCTAATGCAATCGTCTCTGAGATGAAGCAGGACGGTATTGCTAAGGCGTGGATTGGATTGCCGAACTGGGCAGATGGATTAATGAATCCAGCCTTCGTCGAGAATGCTTCGAAGCTTGGTTACTTAATAGGGCCTTATGATTCGTATCATTCGATCCAGAAGGAAGAGAACAAGGACTGGAATACAGCCTACTTCCCAGATGCCTCGCTGTATGAAGAAGCTACGATTACCAATAAGAATGGGGTCAAGATCGGGGGATTCCTGAATCGCGGACGCAAGTTGAATCCGACCTTATCCCTTCCTAGTGTGAAGCAGCGCATGGAGCAGATTCTGCAGGATCACATTCTGTACACTACGTGGTTTATTGATTGTGATGCAACAGGGGAAATTTATGATGACTACACCCCTGGACATATCACGACGCAGGAGCAGGATCGGAAGGCACGCCTTGAGCGCATGAATTATATTGCGAAGGAGAAGCATATGGTCATTGGCTCCGAGGGTGGGAACGACTTTGCCAGCAGCGTGATTGCTTTCGCGCATGGCTTGGAAACCCCGGTCATCAAGTGGATCGATAAGGATATGCGTGAAGATAAGAACAGCCCCTATTATGTAGGAGCCTATTGGTCACCGGATGGCGGTATCCCGGGCAAATATGCGAAGCAGGTTCCGCTCAAGGAGCTGTACCAGCACATTTATATTGATCCTGCTTACTCCCTGCCTTTATTCAAGCTGGTATACAACGATTCGGTCATTACAACCCATCACTGGGAATGGGGAAGCCTCAAAATAAAGGATGAGGTGGCAGCACGCATGCTGTACGAGTTGCTGTACAATGTTCCGCCGCTGTATCATCTTGATAAGCAAGAATGGGACAATCATAAGGCGCTGATCACGTCATATTTGAAGGTGTGGTCTCCATTCCATGCGAAGGCTGTGCAGCGGGAAATGACCGCATTTGAGGTGCTGTCTTCGGATCGCCTTGTGCAGTCGGCTCAGTATGGGGAGGATTTGAAAGTCGTCGTTAACTTCTCCGGTAAGGATATTTCCTATGGTACAGATACAGTGAAGGCAATGTCAGCGCTTATTCTCGATGGGAAGCAGCGCATTGTCTTTGAGGCGGGTTCAGCTGTTATGGCGAAATAATCTATTAGCAAAGCAACGAAGAAAACGTAGCACAGGAGTAGTATGCTTGCTGCCATGCGTAAGTTGTATGCCAACTGACATGCTCATGCTACAGCTCCTGTGCTATAGGTGCAGGTGAGTTTGGAAGGTTGATGGGGGATGCGGGGAGAATATCTATGTGATCTGTTAATTCGTTGGGAGTATGGTTGGCATAAGACTAGGGCGGCAGCTACCGACTTTCAAACGATTGCAACTCGTCGATATAAGGGAGAGATATTCATGAGCGTGTACCCAATCGAACCACTTATTGAAGCCTTTCGCGCAAGTGCCGATCCAGACAGGGCGGCAGCGATGTCCGCTTATATGCGGGATCAGTTCCCGTTTCTTGGAGTCCCTCAGCCTGTGCGCAAGCTGTTGATTAAAGAGCATACGCAGTTGTACGGCAAGCCGCAGTCTGCAGAAGAGATATTGCATGCAGCTCAGCATTTATGGAATCTGGAGGAGCGGGAATTTGCTTATGCTGCAATGGGACTATTAGAAGGTGGAGTGAAGTTTTTCAATTTGGCACATATACATAGAATCGAGCAATTCATTGTAACCCGATCTTGGTGGGATACGGTTGATGGACTGGCAACCTGCACAGTGGGAGGGGGGATGAAGCGATACCCTGAGGCTTGGGCGGAATATGCCGATCGCTGGATTCATTCGGATCAGATGTGGCTGAACCGCACAGGGATACTGTTTCAGTTGAAATACAAAGCTCAGACGAATACGGACTTGCTGCATCTTGCGATTCATTCGCATATTGCATCGAAGGAATTTTTCTTGCAGAAGGCCATTGGCTGGGCGTTGCGTGAGTATGCGAAGACAAATCCAGAATGGGTAAGGGATTATGTAGAGCAGCATGTGCTGATGCCGCTAAGCCGGCGTGAGGCATTGAAGAGACTGGAGAGCAGGTAATCCAGCAGTAAGTGTGGCAGTGTAAGCAGCTTGGTCTAGTTGTACAGATCCGTATTGGAGGCAAGCTAGTTCATATATATCCAGCAAATACATTCATATCCAGTACATCCATTCATATAAAAAGTATTGACGAGTTCCGTCCCTATTTCTATAATACCAATTAAACAACTTGGAATTGTTATAATAAATAGATGAAGGGGTTATGATGATGAAGGAACAGAACTGGATCACCCTGCAAGACTGGAATGTCTATGCGAGCTGGGGGGCTGCATTGCTGCTCGTTATCTTGCTGTGGTGGCTTGCGAAGAAGAAGGTTGGGTTCGGCCTTCGCGTACTGCTGGCCATGGCGCTTGGCTTGACTCTCGGCGCGGTATTCGGAAAGTCTGCGGCAGATGTTAGTATCCTAGGCTCTATCTATGTCAGCTTAATTAAGATGGTTGTCATGCCGCTCGTATTTGCTGCTATTATTTCGAGTATTACCTCTGTGAAGGATCCGAATGTATTGAAGAAGCTTGGAACGAAGACCATCGCGTTGTTCCTGATTACGACTGCTGTCGCGGCTGTTATCGGTCTCGGAACAGCTCTCGTTATTGATCCTGGTTCTGGTATTGCTCAGAGCTCGGAAGCGGCGCAGGGGTTCGAACAACGTGAGATACCAACTTTCAAGCAGGTGCTGCTTGATCTCGTACCTTCCAACCCGATCAATGAGATGTCACAGGGCAAGGTCGTACCGGTCATTATATTTGCGGCCTTCATTGCAGTGGCGATTACATTAGAGGGGCTGCGTAATCCCGAACGAGTACAGCCGATTCGCGCCTTCTTCCAATCCTTCTCCCATATTATGTTTCGTGTGACGAAACTGGTTATTAAGCTTACTCCGTACGGCGTATTCGGGCTTATGACCTCGATGGCCGCCAAGTATGGATTATCGACTTTGAAGGAGCTTGCTTGGTTCATTATTGCGGTCTATGTAGCGTGCTTGATCCATATGATTGTGACTTTCGGGTCGCTTGTCACCTTCGGTGCGCGTGTGAATCCAATCCGCTTCTTCAAGAAGGCGTATCCGACCATTGCAGTCGCCTTTACGACACGCAGCAGCTACGCAACTCTGCCTGTGAATCTGGAAGTGATTACGAAACGAATGAAGGTGTCGGATCGAATTGCCAGCTTTGTGGCTCCGCTTGGTGCTACAATTAATATGAATGGTTGCGGCGGGATTTACCCGGCCATTGTTGCCGTGTTCATTGCACGCGTATACGGCATTGATTTGAATATTGCCGATTACTTGCTCATCATTGGTGCAGCAACGTTAGCTTCTGTTGGCGTAGCGGGTGTTCCGGGTCCAGCGTCCATCTCGACGACTGTCGTGCTCGTTCAGGCAGGCCTGCCGATTGAAGGATTTGCACTTGTTCTCGGTGTAGATGCAATCGTAGATATGGCACGTACAGCAGTAAATGCGACAGGTACGACGGTTGCGTCATTGCTTATTGGCAAAAGTGAAGGCGAGTTCGACCGAGAGGCCTTCAATCGTGATGAGGATGATGATATTGAAGTTGGACGGGAAGCGAAGAACAGTCATAACACTGTAACCGTATAGCATCGAGGAAGAGGAGAGTCTTCTAGTCCGCAGCTAGAAGACTCTAGCATCTGTATCGCATCTCTACTATTCGCAATACGTATTTTATTGCGATATAATAGACTCTCAATCTGGAATTGATAGATTGGGAGAGGGGAAATACTAATGAGTCAGCATAGTATGACTGCGAAGTGTCTTGTATTTGCTCTGGGAACAGCAATTCTGCTCAGCGGCTGCCAAAGCACGGACAAGACAGCAGTAACATCCGGACAAGAACAAGTTGACCCGGCACTGACACCAGCGCCGGATAATAATAAGCAGGGAGAAGGAAGCGGAGAGGGTCAGGGAGAGAATGGCTCCTCCAATACCGATGACACAACATCCGTTACAGCCAAGCTAAAATCGGAATACGGACTCAGCTCCACGATTGAACAGCAAGGCGATAAGGCGGTTGTTACCAATCCGGAGTCCATCCTCGTTGTGGTCAATAAGGAGCGTTACTTGCCAGATGGTTATGAGCCGCCGGATCTTGTGGAGCCGAATGTGAAGTTCTCCTTCGAAGAGGCACATGAGAAGCGTCATATGCGCAAGGAAGCGGCAGAGGCGCTTGAGGAGATGTTCAAGCAGGCGAAGGAAGAGGGCGTGACGCTGCATGCCGTATCGGGTTACCGTTCTTTCAAGCGTCAGGAATCCCTATTCAATCATTACGTGAATACGCAAGGGAAGGAATATGCGGCCCGCGTTAGCGCAGTTCCTGGAACGAGCGAGCATCAGACGGGCCTCACGATGGATTTATCGAGTCCAAGTGTAGGCGATGTACTGGAAGAGGTATTCGGTGATTCGGATGAAGGGAAGTGGGTGGCTGAACACGCTCACGAATTCGGATTCATGATTCGCTATCCGAAGGACGGGGAGAGCATTACCGGTTATGTGTACGAGCCATGGCATGTCCGCTATGTTGGCAAGGAAGCAGCCAAGGCAGCTTATGATGGAAAATTGACGTTAGAACAGTTACTGCAATAATACAAATTATATTACTTAATAAGAGAGGCTGAGCTTGGATTTCAAGCTCAGCCTCTCTTCATTCGATTCATCTGTCAACGATTGGGTGCACTACGAGGAAGCGTTCGATTGCTCGTCACGCTTCTCAGCCGCAAACCCTTCGATGCTGTGGCGGCGGCGCTCATTCTTGGCTTGCAAGTTATGACGCTCTGTCGCGCTAATCTCTTCAGCATGCTCAGTTAAATACTGCTCAGTTTCATGCAGTTTGCTCGATGTGTTATCAATTGCATTCTGCAGACGAGCTGCGTTGTTAGAGCGATCATCGGGTTTGGCCATGTTCGTGGTCCTCCTTCGTGATGACAGTTATCGGTTGATGCCGGTGAACATGACAGATCAAGTCCTCCGGCGTCATCGTTACGATGTGCAAATGGTGCGTGTTTTATCCAACCATTTCTCATCCCAGAGATGAACATCATCACTGCCCATGGGGAGCATTAGCACTATTGAGCATTCTCCCAAGGCAAGCCCTTCTGAATCGTGTTCGCCCAATCCTCGTGATTGTACGATAATATTTCTTTGCGCAGCTCCAGCATCTTCCGATCCAACTGATCGACTGCTCTTGCGGCCTCGGTTAACTCTTCTGTTACATGAGCCGGAACCTGCTGTTCGAACTTGTAGTAAATAATGTGCTCCAGACTTGCCCAGAAGTCCATGGCAAGCGTACGAAGCTGAATTTCAACATAGATCCAGCGTGTATCCTCGAATAATACGAGCGGCACTTGAACGATGACATGGAGACTCTGGTACCCATTGCTCTTCGGATTTTTAATATAATCCTTGATTTCCACGATACGAATATCTTCACGGGTCTTTAAATGTTCGAGTATGAGATAAATATCCTTAACGAAGGCGCAGACGATACGCATGCCTGCTACGTCATATATTTTGTCCACGATGGAATCGAGCGTCAATGGGAAGCCCTTGCGCTGCAGCTTGCTGAAAATGCTGTTAGGCTCCTTCAGACGCGTCTTAATATGTTCGATGGGCGGATAACCATTGCGTATTTTCCATTCCGCTTGAATGACCTTGATCTTAGTCTCCAGTTCTTCTAATGCAAGCTGATACAAGGTAGGTAACTGCTTTACCTGTTCGTATTGCTTCATAATCATATCGGTTTTGGACATGAAATATCCCCTCAATTTAGCACGGTATAGTAATCGGTTATTCGTCGTTTTTCTTCTATTCCTAAATAACAACATAGCATCTGATCCTATTGTACTGGATAAAGGGTGTGTATTTCAAAACTCAACTTTCGGGCGCAACCCTATATGACGATGTTCCAAGCATCCAGGAGCAGTTGGCTTACTTCAGCCTTCTGTCCATGCACGATTGCTGGGGAACTGATGTACAACTGCTCGCGTGCCCTCGTTACGGCCACATAAGCAAGCCTGCGTTCCTCTTCAAGGAGCGTATCATTCGTGCTTGCGTTCTCCGCCTCAGGACGGGAGATGTCATGCATCTGTTCTGCTCGTGGTCCTGTTCGCAGTGCCGCCGAGCGGTCTGGCGGGGCTCCCTTGCGAAGCGCTGTTCGGTGAGGGAGAATTCCATCGGCCGCACCGATTAGGAATACTTCAGGGAACTCCAGGCCCTTGGCGCGATGAATGGTCATGCAGGTGACGGCATCCTCCAAATCCCCATCCTCTGCACGTTGCATCGCGGAAGGAGCTCTTGTCCCTGCCTGCATTGGTGCTCGTCCAGAAGACAGAGAGCTGCTTGTTCGATGCTGTGCTCCATACTCGGGGTTCATCGCAACATACTTCTCCTTCAACTCGTCAATATGCTTCAGGAAGGCCTCGACAGTATCGAAGCGCTTGGCTGAGGACTCCAATTCCTCAAGCGTATCCGCTGCCCCTTCTTGATGAGCGGTTGATCGTTCTCCAGAAGATGCAGCCGTGAACTTGTCATAGAATTCGCGTCGCATCTCTCGTAGCGCGATATATGGCTTCATCGCAGCCAGTTTCTTAATAAGCTTAATGCGTGGCTTGACGGCCTCGCGCTGGAAGGAGGGCAGCTTGTCCCAACTCTGCAGATGGATAAGCGGATATTTCTTGGCCTTGATCCGCTCTGCTCCCATCAGATATTGCATGCCTGTCTCCCGCGGGACATATAGTGCGGCAACAGCGCTGTCCAGTGCGCTGAACTCACGCGGGGCAAGCGACAGCCGAAGATGGTCGATAAGCGGGCGAACAAGATTATGGTCATAGAAAAACGGCTCGGCTCCGAACTGGCGAAATGGAATGCCCTGTATCGTCAAGCATTCAATGAGTGCGCGGCTGGTGTTCGCTGTTCGGTACAGGATAGCGAAGTCTTGCCACGTATGCGTACCGGCATTAACAGCCGCTTGAATATGATCGGTGATAATCTGTGCCTCTTCCTCCGCATCGCGGGGGCGAAGATAGCGCGGCGCACTTGGTGCACGTTCCTTATCCGTCACGACATGAACGCCAGTTGGTGTTCTCATCTGCTTCGGCAGCCGCTCTTCATTATGGGCAATGACCGCATTGCCTAGGCCAACAATGGCTGGTGTAGATCGGAAGTTAAAGTCGAGCGTAACCTGCTTCGCTGAAGGGTATTGATTTTTAAATTCCGTGATATAACGATGGCTTGCTCCATTAAAAGTGAATATCGTCTGATCATCGTCACCGAAAACGGCTAAGTTTTGGTGCCCGTCGGTAATTCGTTGAAGTAGTTCATACTGCACAGGCGTCGTATCTTGAAATTCATCTACAAGCACATATTGGAAACGGCGGCGGAGACGCTCAAGCAAGTTAGCGTCTTCCTCCAGCAGCCGTAGAAGATCGATCAGCAGGTCATCGAAGTCTTTGCACCCTTGCTGCGCTTTTTGTTCTTCGAAGCGAATAAGCGCACGCCGAATATCGAGTTCACTTGCATTTGTTGTTTTCCAATCAGTAGGCATCAGGCGGCGTGATTTGAGCGAGGAGAGCGCAGCGAGCGCCGTCTCGGCTTGCAGGGTATCATGCAGCCCGAGCTCTCGTAGTATGCGCTTCATCAAGCCATGCCGTCTGCGTTCCTCTGCCATCAGTTGGAAGGGAGGCGCATAAGCCTGCAGCAGCTTGAGAGCGAAAGAATGAAAGGTGCGTGCCTGAACCTTGCGAGCCATATCGCGTGTAACGCCGGGCAGCTTGGCAAGGCGCACTCGCATCTCTTGCGCAGCTTTATTTGTGAAGGTGACCAGCCATAGCGACTCCGGTGATACTCCACCGACGGTCATCAAATAGGCAGCGCGTGCGGTCAGCACGGATGTCTTGCCAGATCCAGCTCCTGCCAAGCAGAGCAAGGGCCCGTCTATATGGCGTACTGCATCCCGCTGTGCGTCATGTAGACGTATCCCTTGTCGCTCTAACGCAGCGAAGAAGTCTGCAGATGCAGGAAGGGCACCGTTGCCGTCATTGCTCGGTTGAGCGCGATCATGGCGAGAAGCTGTGTATGGGTCTGCCGATCGCGCTGTAGGTACGGGTTGTTCCCTCTTTATACCAACTGGACGAGAGCGCCACTGGGCTCTGACCGTTTCTGATGAAGAAGGAGTGGTCATGATGGTGTATCTCCTTTATGATAGAAATAAGCGTTACATGATATTATACATGTTCTAGCAAGGCAGCGGACAGGGACACATGTTTTGCCTGAGCCATGCATACGTTGTTGTTGAAGGCGTTGTAATGACAAGTTCAAGGCAAAGAATAGCGCATGGTTGTGGCGATGGGTTTCACATCGCTAATACTGCGTTTATTAGTTTAACAGAGGAATTCTGCCGTAATGGTAGTTGAAAGGAGATATTGGGATGAACCGCTTTATACAAGTAATTAAAGATGGTGCTTCCAAAGCATCGGAAAAAGCGCATAACATGATGGAAATGAACCGGGTTCAAGCCCAAATTGTAGCTAAGCGCAAAGAATGGAAGCAGAATGTCTATGATATCGGCGAACTCGTATATGATGCCTATAAAAAGAATGACTTAACACTTGCGGAGGAAGGTTTGAAGGAAATTGCTAAGCTGAATCTGCTCGTTGAAGAAGAAATGAAGCTTCTGGATTGGAAGGTAAGCGAGCTGCGTAAGCAGAAGCGCTGCGAATGCGGCGAAATTGCCCCATTTTCGGCTAATTATTGTTCGGTATGCGGACGCAAGCTGCCAGAGCCGCCACAAGTGGAGGAAGAAGAGATTGATGAGCTCGGCATGGCCTTCCTGAAGGCCAAGCGGGAAGAACAAGAGGAGGCGGCTGCTGCTCAAGAGGCTGTGCGCTATCCGGAACATACCGATTATAAGGAGCATGACTATACGTACGAGGAAGAGGAAGAAGATGAGCATGTATTGGAGCCGCATGCGGAAGACTCCCAGAGCAGTGCATCTTTCGATCAAGGCCGGCTTAAACAAGGTGGAGCGGCCGATCGGGATCATGATGACTTGAACGTAACGGTCGGCGGGCGCCGAATTACCATTATGAAAGAAGAAGAAATAGCGGGTCGACGCTGTTCGAACTGCAACAGCACGGCAGACGAGGAAGCCAAATGGTGTGAACGGTGCGGGACGCCATTCGTATAAGCATCTGGTTCCGTTGCACCATTCACTTCGCGTAAGTTGAGGCGGTACAGACTGACAACAACCCAGCTGCAAGAAGTCTAAACTGGGAATGGGGAAATGTGTATCAGTCAGCTTATATGCATGGAATGACAATAGGGGCCTGCCATCTATGGAAATACGGCGGCCTCTTTTTCATTGTACGAGCAATACGAGTATGGAGACACCTAGAGCAGGAGGAGTACGATGGAAGGTCAAGGTCTAATTACACATTTACGTTCATTGGGATTTACCGAGATGGAAGCTAAAATTATTGTCAGTCTATCCGAACAAGGTGCGATGACGGGGTATGAGGTTGCTAAGAAACTAGGCGTGTCGCGCTCCAATGTATATGCAGCATTACAGCGGCTCGTTGATCATGGAGTCATTCTGCATCGGGATGGGGAACCCTCTCACTATGCGGCATTGCAGCCGGAGGAATTGACGCGCATATTAGCCTCTCGATTAGATTCATCGCTTCACTATATTCGGGAGCACATGCCCGTGACAGAGGCTGATGAGACTTCGTTCTACAGTATCGAAGGTGAGCGGGCGGTTATCGAGACCGTGAAACGCGTACTCCAGGAGGCTAAGCTGGAAATTATCGCAGATGTGTGGCCAGAGGATGCGACCTTAATTCGGGAGCACTTGGCACTTGCTGAGGCGCGGGGAGTGAAGGTGCTGTGGTCCATCGCGGGTTCGGAGGACAATGCAAGTATGCGGGTGCCTTCCTTGTTCGATACAGATGGCATGCGTCACACGCGTCCTTTTGCATTTATTATTGATCGTAAGGAAGCATTGGTTGGGTCTATGGGGGAAGGTGTGGCAACGAAGGCGCTGCTTACAGAGCATGCAGCGATCACTCGGCTTGTTTTAGGGAAGTTCGTACAGGATCTCGTATTGTACGAATGGCAATGCGAGATGGGGGCTGAAGATGCAGAGGCATTTAACAAGCGGATTCAAACGGTCATCTCATCGTATTTTGATTAACATCAATCGTGACAGATAAGTGAAAAATGACCAAAACCCGAAACCGGTCAAAGTATCTTTACGTATAGATACATATCGGAACGACTAGTATACCAGCAAGCCAAATCGGTATTTGACATAGATACATGTAATGGATGTTGAAAGACTTCATATGCATGTAAAGTATGTGCCGATCTTCTTTCGGAGAAGATACGAGGAAGGACAGCTTCGCTAAGAGACAGCAAGAGGAGGGCATCGTATGGAGTGCATTGTACATTTTGAAGTTGTTCATCACGGAACTGACGAGATCGCGAAGCTTCGCGGCCTAGTTATGACACCGGATAAAGAGAAGCCAACTGTGGATGATATGCAGGAAATGCTGCGTATGATGGGGTATGAAGTTCATTGTACGGATGAAGCAGCGCTTCGCTTCGAGCCAGATCGCGCGGGTACAGATGTAGAAGAAATTCGGATTAAAAAAGTGGATATGGGCGAGGAAGTATATACGCCAGATATGCAGCTTCGCGCGATTGCGGAGCAGCTTATGAGCAAGCCGAACCGTTCCATATAGCCATGTAGTCTCGCTATATCCGATTGGACAAAAAAGGCCTTCTTCCTACAGACATCATCAAGAGGATGGTGTGGTGCAGCAAGAAGGTCTTTTGTTGAATGATCTTAAATGGAGAACTTGCCGAACGTGCTCGTTACGCTTTGGCTTCGGACTCGTTCAGGATAGAAGTACAGTGTCCGCAGCGAGTAGCTTCTTTCGGAATTTCCGACAGGCAGTATGGGCAAGACTTCGTTGTCTCCTCTGCAGGTGCTTCGGGCTTCTTGCGATGAAGCGCATTGATCCCTTTAATAAGCAGGAACACAGAGAAGGCCACAAGGATGAAGTCGATAATAATACTAATAAATTGGCCGTATGCGATAACGGGAATTCCCGCTGCTTGTGCTTGCGCCAATGACGATACGTCTTGATCACTCAAGTTAAGGAACAAATCCTTAAAGTTGACTCCGCCCATCAACAGTCCGAGTGGAGGCATAATGAGATCGTTGACAACCGAAGTCACGATCTTATTGAAGGCACCGCCGAGAATAACACCGACTGCTAGATCGATAACGTTGCCTCGCATTGCAAATTGCTTAAATTCACCGAAAAATGATTTGACTTTTGATTCTCCCACGAATGGTTCCCCTTTCTCATGTAGGCATTACCATGTAATACTTACCCTTAATCGCGATACAGAAACAGTTTTTTTAGACAATCTTCGATTCGTAATGATGACTTGATGAAGGCTGAAGCATGAGCAGCTTATGTCTACCAATTGCAGCTTGGAGCGGAGTAGTGCCAATCCGTTCCCCATCACCATAAGCAACGCGAGCGTTCGATGAAGTGATATGAACATCGTGTCCGCGCAGCATCGAGACATAAGGCAGATTCACATGCTTGCCGGAAAATACGGTCGGGAATAGCTTCATTAAGGTCCAACGGGTGCAGCTGTGTACAATGCATATATCCAGCTCTCCGTCATGTGGGTCAGCTTGTGGACTGATACGGATTCCTCCCCCGTAGGAAGAGGAGTTGGCGATAGCCGTTAGCCACACGTTGTCAAAATGATGTATGGTACCGTTGATTGTAATGGAGGCTCTTGCGGGCTTGAACGTAAACATCGCGATGACCGCACCGATCAAATAGGCAGCGGAGCCTATTCGAAGTTGGTTGCACCAACGCTTATAACGGCTCTGGTTGACGGCTTCTGCTACTTCCGCATCAAATCCTGTCGCCAAAGCGGTCAATGTCCACTTGTCGTTGATCTCGATCAGATCGACAGCATTTCGCTGCCCGTGAAGAATGGTATGCAATGCTTGCAATGGTTCAGTAGGTATATGAAATCCTCGAGCGGTATCATTGCCTGAGCCAGCAGGAATAACTCCTAATGCAGCTTGGGTACCTGCTAGAATTGGCAGTAGTCGATGAATCGTTCCATCTCCGCCGAGTACCACAATCGTAGAACGAGGGTATTTCGTAAGATGAGCACTTACGTGCATCTCTGCTTCTTCGGGTGTTGCTGTCACGCAGGAGGTATATTCGATCTCTAGCTGCTGCATGCGCGATTCTATCAATTGCCATGTGCGCAGCCCTTTTCCATTGCCTGCATGTTGATTGATTACAAAGAGCATCAAGATTCCATCTCTCCCATGTTTGCCGAATCCAAGACGTTTCATACGGGCACTATATTGAGATTGCAACTGACTATTATTCTGTTTACTGCTATTCCATAATAGCAGAACGTTCTCTGTTTGGGGTGATTTTCGGGCAGGAAGTTTATATCAAATGTAAATGTTTGTGAGAGAGATTCATGAACATCGTTCAAAATTGAGTATTTCTTGCTCGTGTCGAAAAGGGAAAATGGGGAAGCTGTCGAATGGATATAAGAAACATTTTCCATATTTGCTCATGTGAATAGTTCAGGGGAGGGACAAGGTAATGTCCATGTTCAACCGTTTCCTAGGGAGCATTGGTCTTGGCACGGCCCAGATCGATACGCTTCTGGAACGTGGAAGATATGCACCGGGCGAGGAATTACGTGGAATTGTGAAGCTGCGGGGAGGCCATATCCCACAGTATGTCGAGCGCCTTGAGCTTGTATTAATGACGGAGTATGCGCGCCAATTGGATGGTCGAAGCGAGCGCAGTTATTGTGAGCTTGAGCGCTATACAATCCGTGAATCCTTCACGCTAAGTACGAGTGAGACGAAGGATGAGTCATTCTCCATTGTATTGCCGAATCGGGTTCCACTTACGATTGATAACACCCCTGTATGGCTGATGATAGAGCTAGGCGTAGATTGTACTCGTAACATCGAGCCAAATGACCACGATCGAATCGAAATTATCCCTACGGTCGAGCAGAGCATTGTAATTGACGGTGTGAACCGACTTGGCTTCCGACTGCGAACTGCGGACTGTATTCATGCCCCACGAATCGGCGGTAAATTCCCATTTGTACAGCAATTCGAATTCATTCCTACCTCTTATTTTCGCGGAGAAGTTGAAGAGATGGAGCTCATCTTTTTGGCGGCAGAATACCAGACAGAGCTGCTCGTCTATCTCAATGGACGTGCGCGTAATGTGCGGGGGATACTTGTGGATACGGATATGACAGTTGATCATTTCCTTCGCTTTCCGCTTACGAACCTCGAATGGCGCAGCATGGGGGCTGAAGGCTTCGCGGGTGAACTGGCAGAAATGATCCGACAGCACTTGTAATCGTTCCAGATGTACAAGGTAAGATTGCCTCACGCTTCATCGATTGGCTATATGAATCGGATATACATAACGAAGGGAGAGATTCGGGGCTGTAGACAGCTTGGAATCTCTCCCTATCATTTTAAGGAAGCATGAACGTATGCAGCTTATTTGTCGCCACGGTCGGTATGCTTGCGTGGACTCGTTTGCCTGGATTGCTTCTGCCTTGTCTCATCTGATTTGGCAATAAGCCGCTGATCCGTCTCACCAGTGTGGTGATTGTCGAACAAATATTGTTGGAGCTCCCACTCCGAAGCACCAAGCTGAGGATCAGATGGGAAGGTCTGACCGCGGTGCAAAACTTCCTCGCGTCCCCATTCATTGGCATAGATGCCGTCCACTTCAACATGCTCCCTCGATATCGGATTCATCTTATGGTCATTTTCAGTCATGCAGGTCATGAGCTCCTTTCGTTTGCTGCGTGCAAGCGGCAAGCTTCAGGTGATGGATCATCACCTCATTGAATGCTCTTATTAAGGTGCCCTGCCTACTTGAAATTATCCTGTGATGAATACAAAGGAAACGAATCAGTTATTTCAAAGAATGAGCGATTCGATTCGTGTAAATGATGTCTACAGCTTCTATAGCTGATAATGAGCTTCGAGCCTCTTCCCGCCGAGCCAGAGCAGGAACAGAACAGCAACCGCGACTAGAATGCGCCATGGCTGATGGATAAATCCCTGCCAGTCATGGCCGATGAAGGCCATGATGAATATGACAACCGACTTCCCGGCAAATACGGCGCATAAGAATGTACGAAACGGGATCGTGCTGATTCCTGCGGCGATATTGATTAGCGCTGATGGTGTGAATGGGAAACAATATAAGATGAACAATGGTGTGAATCCTTTGGTCTCCAGCCACGAGAAGAATCGCTGCGATGAAGGCATGTTCTTCTGCAGGTAAGCGCTGAACCGGCCGCCGAACTTACGAGCCAGCCAGAATACAAGGCAAGCCCCGAGGCTTGCGCCAATCCAGGAATAGAGGAAGCCAAGCCCTAAGCCGTAAGCAGCTGCATTTGCCATAACAAATACGATAAGCGGCAAGAAAGGCAGGATGGCCTCCACGAGCGGGAGCAATATGCCAGGTAACGGCCCCAAGTTCGAATATTGCTGCATCCAATGCTCGACTTGATTGATATCCAAATGTTTAAGCCAACTGATTGTGTTATGTACCCACTCCCACAAAACAAGTTCCCCCCGATGTTGAAACTACAGTTCCTTACGCTGTTGCTTAGTACATGTAACGTATGAGCGTTCTAATAGTTTCATTGTCTTGAATCTAGTGCGGTTCATGAATTAGATAAAATAGAAACCTCATTACAATTTCCGGAACTCACCGGATCGCTGCATAATGGTTCGTTGAAGCTATTGCTCGGCAAACCAGCGTGATGGAAACAGCAAATACACGATGGAGACGATGCCGAACAATGCTGCGCTAATCCATACGACCATGCTGGCAGACGTAGCGCTCGCAATAAAGCCCCCGAGAACGGGGCCGATGAGGACGCCAATGCCCTCCACAGTGGATAACAGACTCCATCCCAGTCCCTTCTGACCAGGTGGGACATAGAGGGCGAGCAGTGCGTTCCACGCGGGAAGCACTGCGGAATATGACAGGCCTAGAACCACGGCAAGTCCGTAAGCCATCAACTTCGACGGGTGCAGTGACAACGAGGCAAGCGTCAAGGCGAATATGCCGAATCCAATCACAAGGAATGGCTTGCGGCTGCTCTTATCTGACCATTTGCCCATCGGTACCAGCCCAAGTACTGTACAGCCGCCGCCGAGGAGCAGAAGAAGTGAGTATTCTCTGTGCTCGGTGAATGATAAAGACTCTGCAACAAATGTGGGCAGAATCGGCACAAGCATGCTTGCTCCGAGTGTCTGCAGAATCATGCCGGGCAGCAGTGGCTTGATCGCCTTCAGCTTCTCGCGCAGTGCTTCCCACTGCTCACGGAATGGAACGGAAATACGTTCGGCTTGCTTGCCGCCTGCGACGAAAAAGCTAAGCAGCCAAGCGACAGTGGACAAGGCAACAAGCAGCCAATACGAGAATGCAGGCTTATAGTCTAGGATAAGGTTCAACACGACAGGGCCGGCGCCCATCCCAACCAGCCATATCATATAGAGGAAGCCCATTTGGGCAGCTCGTTGATCTTCTTTTACCTTCGTTAAGCAGACAATCCATACGGGAGATATTCCAACGCCATATAAGGCAGCTGCCAAGATGAACACCCATGGAATATTTCCGTAATGGAACAGAGCAATCCCTGTCAGTGAAATAAGCAATCCTATATTAATAATCAATCTGGCGGGGAAACGATCCAGCAAATATCCGATAGCTGTCTTAAGCAGCGTATCCGTCAAGTAATGTGCGGTAGTCGCGGCCCCGATAATGGCAAGGCTAATGTACAGTATGTTCTGGCCATAGATAGGGATAAATGAAACGAGCGCTGCTCCTCGCACAAATTCAACGAAGAATAAGATGACGGCTAGCAGCACGATGTCCCTTCCCATGCCTAATGCACAAATTTTTTTCACATACAACGCCCCTTTCCTGATTGTACCATTATATCGTGCGGCACAAGCCCTCGCCAGCAGCGATAGTCGGATTGAATATTAAGAAAATGTAGCAGCAGACAACAGCTGCTCTTCCATCCAACGCTTCGGATGTCTCCACCGGTATACATGTGGATTGCCAGCGAAGACGGCAGTAAGGGAGCGCGACGGCACTACATATATCACTTGTCCGCCATGACCAACTGCACAAGCTGCCTCCTCGCTTCCTAATTGATGGAGCCACCATTGGTAGCCGTAGGCGCCAAAAGCAGGCATGCCAGGTGAATAGGGGCGATGCGATTCCGTAATCCATGTAGAGGGTATGACGTTAATGCGCTCGTCCGATCCTTCATTACCAGCAGGAGGTTGGATGGAACCGCCATCTAGTATGAGCTGGCCGAATCGAAGCATATCTGGGCCAGTCAGCCAGAGCCCAACATGGCCTGCTGCATGCCCGTCAGGGGATAAGTCCCAGCGGTAATGATCGATCCCTATTGGAGATAGCAGATGCGCTCTTGCATATTCATCTGCACGTATCCCAGTGCAAGAGGTGAGCAGGATCGATAACAGATGGGAATCAATGCTCCGATATTGAAATTGTCCGAACCGTTCGGGATGGACGGGCAGTCGCAGCGCATACTTCACCCAGCTGCTGCTGTTATGGAAGCTGCGTATCCAGCGCTCTCCGAGTCGATTGCCTGTCTCCCATAGCAGACCTGATGTCATTGTAAGCAAATGCTTGAAGGTAATGCGGTGCCACCAAGTATCTATCTGGCGCTTGCTCACGATGTCTTGCGGCAAATAGTCAGTGATTGGTTCATGCAGCGAAGGCATGTCCCCGCGATGAACGGCAATGCCCACGAGTGTTGAAATGAAGCTTTTGGTAGCAGAACGCAGATCATAGAATTGCCCAAGTCTTACTCCTTCGGCATATACCTCTGCGATTACTTGTCCATGACGCGCACACGCGAAGTAATACATACGGGGGAACAATTTTGGCAGCGTATCCAATGCCTGCTGCAATTTATCATGGTCAAATCCAGCCTGTTCCGCTGCGTCAGCTTGAATCGGACTCGAGGAATGCTGATTCATTGAGATTGCTCCTGTTTATTGTAGTAGTAATGGAATTTCAGCCTTACGACAGCTTGATTACGCGTTGTATGTTAACTCTAATGCTGTTACTAGCATACCCAATGGAGAAATGATTAAGATATGTTGGTGTGATTTTGCAGCTCGGCTGAATATGATATACTAAGACTAAAAGGTTGCAAATTCCAGTAAGTGAAGCGATAGTCCAATTGGTTCTCCGTTGCGGAGCATGATCTACAACGCTTTGGGAGGGAATTTTCATGGCAACAAAAGGTCACAACGAAGTGAAAGAAAGCTTGTTGGAGATGACACGTATTTTCCGTCCGAAGAATCCACGGAAATTCGTGAAGGAGTACATCCGAAAGTATCGGATTATGGGCGGCTATGAAGATGAATTAACTCAGCTTGTAGAATTGGAAATGTGCAAAATGGATACCAGTGTGTCGTAACGTTGTAACCGTCTCTGATCAGACATTACGAGGAACTGAAGTGCAAACCTGCGAATGTAAGGAATAACTAAGAATATGTACAGAGTAGGCGCGCCGGTAATCGGGGCGCCTTGTTTGCGTATGGATGGGTGAAATGAAAGGTCCAATAGTGCTTCTATAACAGATGATCCCGTGCATATACTTATCATTGGGACATGTAACGCTGGAGGAGTATGCGATGGAGAATACGAAGACTGCTGCGCAGATAGAGCTGATGCAGAAGGCAGGATACTTGGCAGCCCGCTGCCATCGTGAAGTGGCGTCAAGGCTCGCACCTGGCGTTACGACGGTGGAAATTGATCAATTCGTAGAGCGCTGGCTATTGCAGCAGGGAGCAACTGCTGAGCAGAAAGGGTATTATGGATATCCGTATGCAACATGCGCTTCGGTGAATCAGGTTGTATGCCATGGGTTCCCGTCTGCCAAACCTCTTAAATCAGGTGACCTCGTTACGATAGATTTTGTGGTGAATTACAAAGGATGGCTCGCAGATATGGCATGGACCTATGGAATTGGCAACGTACAGCCTGAGGCCAAGCGTCTTATGCAACAGACACTCCATGCATTACGTTATGCAGCGAAGCTGGCGACCCCTGGAAGGGCGGTTGGGGATATAGCGGCTGCGATCGGACGAATGGGGCGTGATGCGGGGTATGGAGTCGTAACTGCGCTTGTGGGGCATGGTATCGGGCAGTCTATTCATGAACCTCCTGAAATTCCGAATGATGGGTGGCCTGGTCGGGGGCCTTATTTGGAAGAAGGGATGGTCATAACGCTTGAACCGATATTTACGCTAGGTACATCTGGTGATGTGATTCTGGGTGCAGATGGATGGTCTGTTGCTACATGTGACGGTTCCTGGGGAGCGCACTTCGAGCATACCGTAGCGGTGACTGCAGATGGACCGCGTATTTTGACTTGTCTTCCATTTACACCAGGGGGAAAGAATAATTCGTCAGGGACTTAGGATAGGGCAGATCAACTATATACCATAATTATATAGGTAGAAATATGAGGGAGCGATGCGGCTGCATCCCTCCCTAAAACTAGTGCAAGTAACACACATCATTCTCATTGTCAGTTAGAGCTGTTCAACGTCTCATGAGTTGTTAGTGCATTGTGCGGTGTATAAGCTTCAGAATGTCCGCCTCTGCGAACTGCAGGGAATCTCCAGGATAAGCGTGCATGACATAAGGAGTTAATCCGTTGAATAAGTCCATATTGGCGCTAATTCGAACATGCTTCACCCCAGAGGTCTGACTCCGAACCGTCTTGTCGATGGTATGAAGAAGCTCATCTGATAATTTGTCGCTCTGCTTCACTGTACGTACCGGACTATCCGAAGTTATGAAGCGCGGGGGCCAGCGATTCGCCTCGCGTTCCATGTGACCAGCTGTATTCGGGGCGCCGATTCGGGATTGCTCATGCTTGCCTCCGCTGCCGATTGTACCTAGACCTGTGCCATCAAGCGTGAGTGCGATATAAGCGGTATCCTTATGCTGCAAGACATAGGCTACACTGACTCCATCCAGATGTCCGACAGCATCGCTGACAGATTGATTGATGAACAGGGGACGCGGATTAGACAATGCCTGCGGCTGAGATGTGGAATGGGACTGCTTTGTGTACTTTGTGTTCTGTTTTGTACGATAGTTGCTTTCGGTGCCCATTTGGGGCAACGGGGTTCCAGAAGGTGCTGATTGTTCCTTGACCTTCCGATCTGCATAGTTCGCCTTCGTGTTGCCTCCCGGCGACCTTGACTTCTCAGCCTCCATCCCAGCACAGCCGGAAGAGACCAGCATGACAGCAGCGATTATAAATGTGACAATCCAGTGAACATGATTTGCGTTGTTGTGAACATCATTTGACAACTCCATTCAACCTCCTTATTTACTTCCATTAGTGTTCAAAAATCAACATGCGAGTATGCGGAATATAGATTTTTGTGATCAAAACAGGCAGGAAACTGCCAGAAATTGAGTGGTTTCGACAAAGGCGAGCAGTCTCATTTTGTATTTTGTAAACGTTTACAAATACTGATATAAAGCCGTTTTTCAGAGTGTTTGAACACTTTGTGAACTGACCGGGAAACATTGACAAATAAATATATGGAAATTATATTTAGGTAAGTGATTGTAGTAATTGACAGGATTACGACATCCGTGTTTAAACCGGGGCCTGCCTGAAGGCATTCGAACATGAGAATGACTTCCGACGAAGGATTCTTACCGGTCTGAAATCGAATATGCATGCGCCTTCATTGCGCAAAGGATTCGTTGCGCAATGAATGATTGGTTAATATTGGCTTATCTGGATGGACGGCAGCTTGTACTCACTTCTAAGCCATAGGGGCACTTGCATTGAGATTCGACACAGCATGCGATGGGGTAATCAGCGAAAACGTACAAAGTGGGGTTGATCAATGATGAATCGGTGGCACGCAGTGAAGCGACTACTTCCACTGTTCGCCGGACTCGTCCTGCTCCTAAGTGCTTGCGGTCGTGCTGATATATCGGCTCTCAATCCGCAGGGGCCCATTGCAGACAAGCAGTTCGGATTAATGCAGTTGGCGATTACGATTATGACGCTGGTCGTTATTGTCGTATTCGGTATTTCCATTTATGTCGTCCTTCGCTATCGCAGACGACCGGGACAGAACGAGATTCCGAAGCAAGTCGAAGGGAACCACAAGCTTGAAGTGATTTGGACGGTCATTCCGATCATCCTCCTCATTATTTTGGCAGTTCCAACGGTGAAGTATGTATTTGCCTTCGCTGAGGATTATAGCCAAGACAAAGATGCAATTAAGGTTAAGGTAACAGGTCACCAATATTGGTGGGAATTCGAATATCCTGAGTACGGGATTACAACAGCTCAAGACATGATTGTTCCGAACGGGAAGAAGATTGCACTTGAGTTGAAGACAGCTGATGTCCTACACTCCTTCTGGCTTCCATCCATTGCGGGCAAGATGGATACGAACCCATCCGGCAACGTCAACAAGATGTACATTGAGACATATGTAGAAGGCGTGTATCGCGGGAAGTGCGCTGAGCTATGCGGATACTCCCACGCATTTATGGAATTTAAAGTGAAGGCGGTCAGCGAAGACACGTTCACGGCTTGGGTTAATGAGATGAAGGCTGAACCAAAACCGTTCGAAGGTGACACACAAGTTGCAGAGAGCTTCAAGCAGAATTGCTTGTCCTGCCACGCTATCGATAATAAGCCGTCCATGGGGCCTAACTTGAAGGGGTTTGGCAGCCGTGAAGCAGTTGCCGGTATTATGCTTAACCGTGAAACTGCTGATGAGCCACTGGATCAGAAGAAGGTTGAGGAGCAACTTCGTCAATGGATTCAGGATCCTGAGAAAGTGAAGCCTGGCAATAAGATGCCAGCATTCAAAGATAAGTTGTCTGAGCAAGAACTCGATGGCATCGTGAAATACTTGGCAGATTACAAGCTTGATTCCTTGAAAGCAATCAATAAGCAGTAGATTTCAGCATCTTCTAGGGGAGGTAACGACCTTGGCTCACACGGTGAAGCGACATCGCGGCTTGATGGATTGGCTGACGACGGTCGACCATAAGAAGATCGGCATTCTGTACCTTATCGCCGGGGCTTTATTCTTCGGTATTGGCGGTATTGAAGCCATCTTGATCCGGATACAATTAATTCAGCCTATGAATGATTTCGTAGACGCAAAAACTTTTAATGAATTGATTACCATGCACGGCACCACGATGATTTTCCTCGGTGTAATGCCGATTATCTTTGCACTAATGAATGCCATTATCCCGCTGCAGATTGGGGCTCGTGACGTTGCGTTCCCGTTCTTGAACGCACTCGGCTTCTGGACATTCTTCTTCGGCGGCTTGCTGCTGAACTTGAGCTGGCTGATGGGCGGTGTGCCTGATGCAGGCTGGACATCTTACGTACCGTTATCAAGTACGGATTATAGCCCAACGCACGGTGTGGATTTCTACACCATCGGCTTGCAGATTTCTGGTTTGGGTACACTCATCGGGGGCATTAACTTCTTGGCAACGATTATTAACATGCGCGCACCGGGAATGTCCTTCATGCGCATGCCGATGTTTACATGGGCGTCCTTTATTACGTCTGCATTAATTCTATTCGCTTTCCCTGCTGTAACGGTGGGATTGATCCTGCTCATGTTCGACCGCTTGTTTGGCGGGAACTTCTTCTATGTACCGAATGGAGGAAGTGTGGTGCTCTGGCAGCACATCTTCTGGATCTTCGGTCACCCGGAAGTGTACATTCTGATTTTGCCGGCATTCGGGATTATCTCCGACGTCATCAGTACGTTCTCTCGCAAGCGCCTATTCGGGTACAGCTCCATGGTATTCGCAACGATCCTGATCGGTTTCTTAGGCTTCATGGTATGGGCTCACCATATGTTTGCAGTTGGTCTTGGGCCAGTAGCGAATGCGCTGTTCTCGATTGCAACGATGCTTATCGCAGTACCAACCGGTATTAAAATATTTAACTGGCTATTCACGATGTGGGGCGGTTCGATTAAGTTCACCGCGGCCAATCTGTACGCAGTAGGTTTCATTCCAACATTTGTTATGGGTGGGGTTACGGGCGTCATGCTGGCATCTGCGCCTGCTGACTTCCAGTTCCATGATACGTACTTCGTCGTAGCGCACTTCCACTACGTTATTGTTGGTGGTTTGGTGCTTGGCTTGTTCGCAGGGCTCCATTTCTGGTGGCCGAAGATGTTCGGACGCATGCTTCGTGAAGGACTAGGCAAAGCTACCTTCTGGATGTTCTGGATTGGATTCCAATTGACATTCTTCGTTCAGCATTTCCTTGGTTTGATTGGAATGCAGCGTCGGGTCTTTACGTACTTGCCGAATCAAGGCTTCGACCTCATGAACTTGGTAAGTACGATCGGGGCAATCATGATGGGTATCGGGGTTCTTATGTTCTTGTACAACATTGCAATTACATCAAGAGATCCGAAGAACCTGGGCAACGATCCTTGGGAAGATGGTCGTACGCTGGAATGGACAATTCCATCTCCACCGCCAGAGTACAACTTCAAGCAAACTCCGCTTGTACGCGGCTATGATGCTTGGTGGAAAGAAAAGATGGAGGGCAACACGGAAATGCCGGCTGCAGAGCCGATTGGTTCCATTCATATGCCATCGCCATCTATTCTCCCGTTCATGATGTCTGTTGGCTTGTTCGTGGCAGGCTTCGGCTTCATGTTCGCGAAGGATGATTTCAATAATGCACTGCTGAACGGTTTGTTCAACAATCATATCGTTGCAGGTTTCGGCCTGCTGATTACATTCGGCTGTATGTTCCTGCGTTCGATTAAGGACGACCATGGATATCATATCGAACCGGAAGAGTTGGAGCAGAAGGGGGTTAAAGCATGAGTGCACATGCACATCACGCAGAAGGCGAATGGCCACATGAGCCGGAAAAAGCAACCCTAGAAGGCCGCAATAAGGTCGTCGGCTTCTGGTTGTTCCTTGGCGGAGAGGCAGTATTGTTCGGTACGCTGTTCGCAACATTCCTTGCGCTACGCAACCAAATCGGTGATGGTCCTGCCGCTTCCGAGCTGTTCAAGCTTCCAATGATTGCGGCTGCTACAATGATCTTGCTGACCAGCTCCTTGACGAGCGTGTTCGCTATTCAAGCGATGCATCGCAAAGAAGTCAAAGCCATGCTCAGCTGGCTCGCAGTAACGGTTGCATTGGGACTAGGATTCTTATGTCTTGAAATATACGAGTTCGTAGAATATGTGCATGAAGGTCACACGTTTACGACGAGTGCGTTCAGTTCATCCTTCTACACCCTGGTCGGCTTCCATGGCGCGCACGTTGCCTTTGGTGTCGTATGGATCACACTTGTTATTTTGCAAACAATGAAGAAGGGCTTGAATTTGGTTACAGCACCGAAGATTTACGTCTCCGCACTGTACTGGCACTTTATCGACGTTGTGTGGGTATTCATCTTCACAGTTGTATACCTCATGGGAAAGGTGGGTTAACCAAGTGACAACACACCAAGTAACATCAGACAACTCGAAGCGTCGACATAAGCATGAGGGCAAGCAGAAGCATATTATTGCATTCATCTTCTCTATTGTGCTTACGTTGATCGCATTTTCTACGGTAGGTTCAGCGGGTGAAGTAAACCCAACGTTCACGGTTATCATCCTTCTCGTCATGGCAGTCTTGCAGGTTGTCATTCAGATGGGGTATTGGATGCATATGAAAGATAAAGGACATATGATTCCGATCATGTTCATGATAGGCGGAGCCTTCATCGCCTTAACAGCCATTGTTATGGCTGTTTACTGGGTATGGTGGTAAGTCGGATAGAGAGAAGAGGGGACGCGGGAAAGCGTCGCCTCTTTTTCCGTAATAGGGCAAAATGTGACGAAATGGTGGCGCCTCGGGTGTTGCAGGATGAGGAGGGCTGAACATTTATGTTCGGATTGACAGAATACTTCAGTTTCTATGATGTGTGGAGTCCGTTGTTCCTTGCAGCAACGGTGCTTATCAATGTGTTATATTTCGGGCTGACAGGGCCTTTTCGCAATCGATTCTCATCTTCTGAGCCAGTGCCTGCGTCGAAGAAGCTAATGTTTGTAATTGGGACAGGCTTGCTCTACCTAGCTCAAGGCGGGCCTATTAATATGATGAGTCATATGATGTTTACCTTCCATATGGCGATGATGGCATTATCGTACATCATTGTACCGCCGCTTCTATTATTAGCTATTCCGTCCTGGTTATGGCGATATCTATTGGATCGCAAGCCGCTGAAGCGTTTGAAGCTGTTGACGAATCCGATTCTTAGCGCTGTTCTATTCAATACCTTGTTCTCTTTCTATCATGTGCCGGCAGTGCATGATTATGTCATGACTCATTATACGGAACATATTATTTACTACATTGTATTGTTCATTGCTGCTATGCTGATGTGGTGGCCGATCGTCGTTCCGGTACCAGAGTGGAACTCGTTGACAGATGTGAAGAAGATGGGCTATGTTTTTTTGAATGGCGTTCTAATTACTCCTGCTTGTGCATTAATCATCTTTGCAAGCGAGCCTCTCTATGCTACGTATGTGGACAAGGAAGCCTGGGTGCAGGCAATGGGCTATTGCATATCGGGGGATCCTGTAAAGATGCTCGCCGCATTTGATGGGCCTAGCTTCTTTAATTGGTTCACTCCGATTGAAGATCAACAGCTCGGAGGCATTCTAATGAAGCTGATTCAAGAAACGATGTATGGCTGTATTCTCTTCTACGTATTCGTCCACTGGTTCAGACGTGAAAGTAAAGATGATGACGATTTTGTGGACACCGCAGCAGAAGGGCAGTTGAATTCGTAAAAATGCTCTATAATGGGTAGCGTAAGCAGAAGCAGGAGAGTTATTGGCTGCTTCGTTGCCGATGCATATGAGGAGGGCGTTTCATTCGTGGATTTGTACTTTATTATGCCAACTATCAGCACGACGTTCATCGTCGTCAGCGCCATATTGGTCGCTATCGGTTGGGCTCAAATTATTAAGGGCAAGCGGGAACAGCATAAGAAGACAATGCTGGCAGCGGCCGTAGCTGCGACAATCTTCTTCATTATTTATGCGTCTCGCACGGTTTTCGTTGGCAATACCGCATGGGGCGGCCCGGATGACCTTAAGGTATATTATCTGGTCTTCCTGTTGTTCCATATTGTGCTTGCAGCTGTAGCAGCTGTGTTCGGCTTGACGACACTGTATACAGGGTATAAAGGGAGTTATGCGAAGCACCGCAAGCTGGGTAAGTTCACCTCTGTCATCTGGTTCATTACTGCAATAACAGGGGCAACCGTATATCTTTTGCTGTATATCTTGTATCCAGGTGGTCATACAAAGCCAGTAATAGATGCTATATTTGGTCTGTAATCCACTAGTAGACGGCGATCTGTGAAGAGGATTTCCACGAATCGCTGGTTTGTTCGTGAGTGCGATAGTTAGTTTAGAAGAAGCTCGTTCTTTCTGCACTTTAAGTGCGAAAGGCGAGCTTTTTTTGCGTGCTTAGATTCTTCAGCATAGTAGGCTTTTAACGGTGCAAATAAAGATGAGTCTGGATAGGGTAATGTTTATTTTTCCTAATGATGGATTGACAGGGAAGTAGTCACTCATTATACTGTGTATAAAGATATATACAGTAAGCACAGTGATGAGCGAGCAAGCAAGCACACTTGATTTACCGATCTATAGTGTGAATTAGTTTGATATAAAGGGGGTCTTAAAGTGCGCAGACCATATAGAGAAGCGTGGATGCTTGTAAAGAGTGATCTTGTTCGATTCAAGTGGGGCTTATTGATGACGGTAGCGTTCAGTATTTATATGGCCACGATGAGCGGTCTGGTGTTGCGAGAGTTATTTCGTGGCGACGAGGTCTTGACGAGAGCTTTCAAGGGGGTTGCGGATTTTGTGTTTCTTTTTACGATCCCGAATCTTGGCTTCTTTATCTCTCGAAGATCGATGCGATATATGAAGGATGACTCGTATACGAAATGGATGAGGAAGCTGCGCATACTCCCAATCGATGCGAGAACCATAGTGTATTCACGTACGATGCAGATGTGTGTGGCTCTGCTGATTAATATGAGCATTGTTATCGTGGGGCACTACTTACTCAGTGAGACATTGAGAAGTCTTGGCTGGATCAGCATCTTATCCTATGTATTCATGTTGGTAGCGTACGCTGTTGCTGTTAATTGGTTGTATATCTCGTGTGAGCTGAGCATGAGCGGACGACTATATATGAGGTATACATTTATTCTACTAGGCGTTATAACCATGGTGTCCGTCCTGATAGCGGTAGCGGACGGAAGTATTTTACAGACTTTGGTATACGTAGCGCGATCGTACCCTTGGATGGGTATCGTGTTGTCCATTGTTATCATCGTCAATTCGATGGTGATCGGAATGAATCGTTTGCATAAGATCGTTCTGAAGCGAGATTGGATGTGAATAAGCACAGAACGAATCTGGAGGTGATGAGGAGCGGTGTTTATCCCCATTCAAATTAATACGAATAGCTCCGAACCGTTGTATGCCCAAATTAAACACCAGCTTCGCGCACTTATCCTGAGCGGACAGGTCGAAGAGGGGATGCTGCTCCCGTCTATACGCGAATTCGCGAATCAGCTCCAATGCAGTGTCATCACGGTAAGAAGGGTGTATCAAGACTTGGAGAACGAAGGGCTGCTGCGGACGAAGCAGGGCACGGGGACGTTTGTGACACCGGTTCAAGCGGCAGAACGCGACAGGTATCGGAAGGAAGCGATCGAGCAGGCACTTGAGCAAGCCGTTGAAGCTGCAATGCATGTGGATGTATCCACTGAAGAACTCATGCTGATGCTTCAGGAAGTCATCCAGCGCAAGCACAGCGGGAGCTAGCATTTGGTGCGTACAAGGGGGGAGAAGCATTGGACAATCAACATGTAATTGAGATGAAACAGGTAGTGAAGCAGCGTGACAACTTCCGCATTGGCCCGTTAAATCTATGCATACCACAAGGCTGTGTCACCGCGATCATAGGTACAAATGGGTCAGGCAAGACGACGATGCTCGGAATGAGCCTGGGGCTTGTTCATCCTGATGAAGGGACGATAACCGTGCTGCAGGAGAAGACAGAGCCAGAGCTAAGTACACTTGTGAAGGCGCGTATTGGCTACGTAGCGGAGAACTCCGATTCGGAGGTGGACGATATGACAGCGGAACAGCTTGTATCCTTTGTATCACAGTGGTATCCATCATGGGATTGGCAGCTCTACCATCAGCTTATGGCGAAGTATGAGCTGCCGCCGAAGCAGAAGCTGAGCAAGCTGTCGAAGGGAATGCGCCGTAAGCTGGATTTGATCGTTGCGATATGTCCGAAGCCAGAGCTGCTAGTGCTTGATGAACCGACCTCCGGGTTCGATCCACTATCTTGGCGCATGATGATCAATGATTTGCATGCGTATTTAAAGGATGGGAAGCGGACCGTCTTAATCGCGACACATATCGTGGATGAGGTAAAGCGGTTGGCTGATTATATTCTGGTCATGCATAAGGGCAAGGTGCTTCATTTTACGGAAAAGGACGCCCTGTTCGATGCGTGGAAGGTGTTCGTCGTGGATGGCGAGGCAGCGGATTACGAAGGTGCACCAGGTCTGATGAAGGCTATGCAGGAGCGCTTCGGGGTAAGACTTATTGCGCATAATGCTACCGGTTTGGAGCGTTTTTTGCACGATGAAGGGATTGAGGTTGTTCAGACTCATGCATTGGAGCTGGATGACATATTAGCTTATATGATTGAGATGCATATTGAGGGGAGCGTATACGCGCAATGAATCCATTACAGTTGCAGCAAGTCGTGAAGCAGTACGGTGAAAAGACAGCCGTGAATGGTCTTAGCTTTAAGGTAGAAGAAGGGGAAATCTACGGATTGCTTGGTGCGAATGGTGCGGGCAAGACGACGACAATGCGGATGGTTCTTGGTCTTATTTATCCAGATGGCGGATCTATTACGTATCATGGCAAGCCTTATCATGATGGGCTGACTCGCATCCTCGGGTATTTGCCGGAGGAACGGGGAATGTACCCGAAGGTGAAGATTAGTGAGCAGGTAACGTACTTGGCGCAGCTGCGCGGGATGAAGCGTGCGGAAGCAGACAAGAACCTAAAGTATTGGCTGGAACGGTTCAATGTACCGGAAAACTACAACAAGAAAATTGAGGAGCTGTCTAAGGGAAATCAGCAGAAAATCGGCTTCATTGCAGCTATTGTTCACAAGCCGAAGCTGCTCATCTTGGACGAAGCATTCAGCGGCTTGGATCCCGTTAACGTCGAATTGTTGAAGGAGACGGTTAAGGAGCTGCGCGATCAAGGCACGAGCATTCTGTTCTCTACGCACCGGATGGAGCATGTAGAAGAACTGTGCCAGAACCTGACGATTTTGCAAAAGGGTAATGCGGTGCTGCAAGGGTCGCTGCGTGAATTGAAATCTCAATATCCACGAGAGCATGTCATCCTGCGCACGAGTGGAGATGTGGATGGTTTGGATCGCATCGCAGGCGTCCAATCCGTTTCCCGAACAGGAGACGGTTATAAACTGCACATTACGAATGAAGTGGCCGCACAGGATATCCTGCAGCTTGCGATGGCAAAATCGACAGTTCAGCAGTTCGAGCTGAAGGAGCCGACATTGAACGAGATCTTCATTAAAGCAGTTGGAGGCGAATCTAATGCATAACCTGGGGACGGTCATTCGATTCACATTGAAGACGAAGATGATGACGAAGTCGTTCATCATTACAACGATTATTTTAGCACTCATTATGTCAGTTGGGGTTAATATTCCGTATCTGATCTCGCAATTTTCGAGCAATGAACCTACATCAATCGGTCTGGTACAGGGTGGAGAGTACGCGGACATTGTGAAATCATTTGAAGATCAAATGACGAAGCATAGAGGCAGCGACTTAAAGCTTGTTCCGTCCGCTTCAGAAGAGGAGCTGCGCAAGAAAGCGGAGTCCGGCGATCTGGAAGGATACTTGAAGTTCGAGCCAAAGAAGGACGAAGCGGGCAATGTGGAGAAGCAATCGTTCCCGCAGGTTGTGTTCCATGGCAAGGATGAGCTTGGACATGGCGATGAGGCGACGGTTACAGGTGCATTAAGTGCAGTGAAGACTGAGTGGCTCGTGAAGGATTCACTTACCGAACAGCAGAAGGCAGAGCTGAGCAAGCCGGTTACGATTGATACACAGAAGATCGTGAAGGAAGGCGAGAAAGCGAAGGAAGAAAATCCGATACAAAAAACGATTTCGATTATCGTCGTTATGGTATTGATCATTCTGTTCTTCATGACGAATACGATGACAGGTAACATGATTGCATCCGAGGTTACGCAAGAGAAGAGCTCGCGTATTATGGAAATTCTCATTACGAGCGTATCGCCGCTCGCGCAAATGTTTGGGAAAATTATCGGCATGTTTATACTTGGACTGATACAAATTATTGTGTTCTTCGCTGTGGTTGTGATTAATCTGCTGCTGCCGCACAATTCAGCCCCACTGAAGGCACTCAACTTCGATATCTCGATGATTGATTGGACAGTGGTTGGCGGAGGATTGCTGCTCTATGTGCTTGGCTACTTCCTATATGCGACGCTGTTCGCAGCAGTAGGCTCGCTCGTAAGCCGGACAGAAGACTTGGCACAAGCGATTATGCCGATTACGATGCTCTCGTTGGCGGCGTTCTACATTGTAATGTTTAGCGTGTCGTCACCGAACACCTTGCTGGTAAAAGCGACATCCTTTGTTCCATTCTTCACACCGACCTCGATGCTGCTGCGGATTGGTACGGGAAATGCAGCATGGTGGGAATTCTGGGTGAGCATTGCGATCTTAATCGTATCCATCCTGTTCTTCGGCTGGCTCGCTGCGAAGATTTACCGCACGGGCGTACTTATGTACGGCAAGCGCCCATCGTGGAAGGAACTTCGCAAGGCGATGAAGGCGTACAAAATTTAGTACGAGCTTCAAACCACCTTGTGAGTAACAGTTATAATTGAGACGGATACCACAATATTTGAAACAAATGAAGGCATAGATTTAAGAAGATGTATATTGCCTGATAAGCCATACCTTGGTTTATCAGGTTTTTTTTTATTCAACCAGCTTTCTTTGAGTGTGTTTCATTCAATTCATTACACTGGGAAATCATGTCAAATTGAAAACGAGGTTCATTCCATAGGTACCAGATTTGCGAGAAAGCTTCGGGAACAGGGCTTTATTACCGGAGAATTTGATCATGTATATATTGTGCTGACTCCCTTACTTGAAGAGCAAGTAATCATGGAATCAGAGCGGAGACCGGAAAAATGGATGAGGTATTTTTATGTAGGTGTTTCTGTTGACTCTTTTAACTGCAAAACGAACCTGGAAAAAGAAGAATACATTCTTCAACTTATCTCAACCGTATTGAAAAAAATATCTATAAATGAGGAGCAAATGAGATTAGTAAGTGAGATTAGATGCATAGTAGAGGAACAACGTGGGGCAGCATCCTGGAATTGACTCACACGCTTCATCATTACAAAGGCGCTGCGCGGACAGCGTCTTTTTCTTGGGTTTTAGCGGTTACCGTGTAGTGTGGTGCCCTTCTTTTTAACTGCTGCAGCAATCGTGATATGATAGAGGCAAGCAAGGAAGGTTAGGACGGAAGCATTATTGGGGGTTAGTTATAAAGATGACTACAAATAAGCTGTACATGGCCATTTATGAAGATATTAGGGGAAAGATTGCTTCAGGTGAATACGCACCGGGAACAAAGCTTCCTTCGGAGCATGAATTTTGCGTTATCTATGACACGAGCCGGGGAACGATTCGTAACGCGCTCGATCTGCTTGTCGAAGAAGGGCTTGTCAATCGCCATCCTGGCAAGGGCGTATATGTGCTAGACAATAATGCCATCGCGTTCTCATTCGGCGGATTGGTCAGCTTCAAGGAAGCAAGCGAGAGCAGCGGGCAGAAGTTCGAGACGACCGTACCTTACTTTGAGGAAATTACGATTACGGACAAGCTGCATGAGCGAACTAAGCTGCCATTGGGCGCAACAGCATATTGTCTGCATCGGGTGCGCGAGCTTGACGGAGAGCGCATTATTTTAGATATCAATTATTTTTTAAAGGAGAAGGTGGAGGGCCTAACGAAGGAAATTGCTGAGCGCTCGATATACGACTATATCGAACAGCAATTAGGGCACAAAATAGGCTTTGCCCAGCGCGTGATCCAGGTGGAGCCTGCGACGGCAAAGGATCGGGAACACTTGATCATGAAATCGTACGGCTTCGTCGTCGTTGTGAAGAACTATGTATATATGCATGATGGTGAGTTGTTCGAGTACACGGAATCGCGCCATCATCCTGAACGATTTGTGTTTACTGACTTTGCGCGGAGACGATGACGAGGTACTAAGCATCTCGTATTCAATTGATAAAACAAACCGATGTTGCGAATTTTATAGTTGACGTAACTTAACGAAATGAAACAGCGGCAGTCTTGGATGAGAAAAGAAATCCTAGAGTGAACGCTGTTTTTTCACGATCTCCTAACCAACTTGTCTATACAAGTGTTTACAAACCTGTCTATACAAGTTATAATGGTCTCAACAAACGTGGAAGCGATTCCATTGGGGAGGTACATCGATATGGCAGTTGATCAACGTTCGGTTGAGCAGATTTTAGAAGCCATTGGTGGAAAAGAAAATATTTCTGCGGTTACGCATTGTGTAACGCGACTTCGCTTTGCATTGAACGACGAAAGCATTGTTGATCAGCAAGCATTGGAGAAGAATGAACTTGTCAAAGGATCATTTGCAACGAACGGGCAGTTCCAAGTCATCATCGGTCCAGGACTTGTACAGAAGGTGTACGAGAAGCTGCTTGAGATTAGCGGTGGGGAACGAGCGTCTACGCAGGACATCAAGAATGTGGCATCCAAGAAACTAAACCCATTGCAGCGTGCAGTGAAGGCGCTTGCAGATATCTTCATTCCGATTTTGCCTGCTATTATTACGGCAGGTCTATTGATGGGGATCAACAATATATTGACTGGCAAGGGCATCTTCTTCGCGGATCAAGCCTTCATTGATGTATATGCTCAGTGGAAGGGCTTCGCGGAGATGATCAATCTGATCGCCAATACCGCCTTCGTCTTCCTGCCGGGGCTGATCGGCTGGTCAGCGGTTAAAAAGTTCGGCGGCAGTGAACTGCTCGGGATTGTGCTAGGATTGATGCTCATACATCCGGATTTGCTGAATGCTTGGGCATATGGGGATGCAGTTGCGAATGGAACGGTACCGCACTGGAACTTGTTTGGATTTGAATTCGAGAAGATTGGCTATCAAGGGCAAGTGCTTCCTGTACTTGTATCTGCTTTCTGCTTGGCGAAGATCGAGGGCTTTCTGAACAAGCGTGTGCCGGATGGCTTCAAGCTGCTGTTGGTCGCTCCGACTACGCTGCTTCTTACCGGGTTTTTGTCCTTTATCGTGATTGGACCGTTGACCTTCACAATCGGCAACGCCATCACATCGGCTTTCGTTGGAATTTTCGAGCATGCGGCTGTACTGGGTGGACTTATTTACGGCGGCTTGTATGCGCTGCTTGTTGTAACAGGTATGCATCATACATTCCTGGCAGTCGACCTGCAGCTCATTGCAAGCACGGGCAGCACGTTCCTATGGCCGATTCTCGCCTTGTCCAACATTGCGCAGGGCTCGGCGGCGCTTGCGATGGTGTTCGTTACTAAGGACGAGAAGCTGAAAGGGATGTCCGTGACCTCGGCGATATCTGCTTACTTGGGCATTACCGAGCCTGCGATGTTCGGTGTGAATCTGCGGCTGCGGTACCCGTTCATCTCAGCGATGATCGGCTCTGCATTGGGCGCAGTCGTTATCTCAGCATTTCAGGTAAAGGCCGTGTCTATCGGCGTTGGCGGATTGCCAGGCTTCCTATCTATCTTCCCGCAGCAGTGGGTTCCATTCTTCCTCGGCATGGCGGTGGCGTTGATTGTACCGTTCGTCATTACGCTTATTATTGGGAAGACGAAGCGTCAGGCATAATTAGGGCATTCATAACGATACACAGAGCGATTCCTATATCGTACTAAAAATAAGAACTACATGGTGGTGCAAGACAATGACACAACAATTGGAGCAGGAGTGGTGGAAGAAATCTGTCATCTATCAGATTTATCCGAAGAGCTTCAACGACACAAACGGTGACGGAATTGGGGATTTGCAGGGGATTATCGACAAGCTGGACTACTTGAAGGAGCTCGGAATCGATGTCATATGGTTGACGCCGATTTACGAATCTCCGCAGAGAGACAACGGCTATGATATTAGCGATTATTACCGTATCCAGCCGGAATACGGCACGATGGATACATTCGAGAAATTGTTACAGAAAGCGCACGACAAAGATATCCGCATCATTATGGACATCGTCGTTAACCACACCTCGACGGAGCACGTCTGGTTCAAGGAGGCTGCAAGCAGTACGGACAATCCGATTCGCAACTACTATATTTGGAAGGATGGCGTAAACGGAGGGGAGCCGAACAATTGGCAGTCTAAATTCGGCGGCAGCGCCTGGGCGTATGACGAGAAAACGGAGCAATATTATTTGCACTTATATGACGTTACCCAGGCTGATTTGAACTGGGAGAATCCAGTTCTGCGGGATAAAGTGTACGACATGATGCACTATTGGCTGAATAAGGGCGTTGATGGATTCCGGCTGGACGTTATCAATGTGATTTCCAAGGATCAGGACTATCCGAACGATACGCTGGCAACAGCTACGGCTGATGGACGCAAATATTACACAGACGGGCCGCGCATTCATGAGTTTCTGAAGGAGATGAATGCTCGTGTATTCTCGCAGTATCCGCACATGTTGACGGTTGGCGAAATGTCGTCGACGACGATGGAGAACTGCATCAAGTATACGCACCCGGATGAGCGCGAACTGAGCATGGTGTTCAACTTCCACCATCTGAAGGTCGATTATCCGAATGGGGAGAAATGGGTTAAAGCCGACTTCGACTTCCTTCAGCTTAAGCGGATCATAAGCGAGTGGCAGGTTGGCATGAATACAGGCGGGGGCTGGAACGCCTTGTTCTGGTGCAACCACGATCAGCCGCGGGTAGTATCTCGCTTCGGCAATGACGGTGCCTATCGTGTGCAATCGGCGAAAATGCTCGCTACGACGCTGCACTTGATACAGGGCACACCGTACGTGTATCAAGGGGAAGAGCTCGGCATGACGAATCCGCATTTCTCGCATATTAGCGAGTATCGGGACATCGAATCGATCAATGCACATCGCTTGCTGCAGAAGCAGGGCGTTCCCGAAGCGGACATAATGGCCGCACTGCAGCAGAAGTCGCGCGACAATTCGCGCACGCCAATGCAGTGGGATGCTTCGAATCACGGAGGCTTCACGACGGGGATCCCTTGGATCGGCTTGGCTCCGAATTATCGTGACATCAATGCCGAGGCGGCGCTGCGCGATCCGGATTCGGTCTTCCATCATTATCGCGAATTGATTGCACTGCGCAAGCAGTACGACATTATCGTGCACGGCGACTACCGCCTACTGCTGGAAGACGATGCGCACACATTTGCTTACATGCGCACACACGGATCAGAACGATTGCTCGTCATCAGCAACTTCTATGGCGAGGAGGCGGAGTTCACGCTTCCAGTGGAAGTATCACTACACGGTGAAGCGCATATCCTTATCAGCAATTATAAGGATACACCGAGTACGATCCAACAGCTTACACTCCGACCTTATGAGTCTGTGGCCTTTCTTATCGGGAAGCATGACTAGAGAAAATAGCAGCAATGCTTGGCAGAATCCTGCCGGGCATTGCTTTTTTTAATGGGAGAGACAGAGGGGAAAAAAGAAAGCAGACAGCTTCTTCTGACATCTTCTAATGAAGACAGAATCCTGTCAGTCGGCTGTCTGCTTACTGGTTTGTTCAGGTCGTTAACGGCCTATTTTTAGTATCCTCTATATCCCGTTTGGGGAGTAGTGTTTACATGTGAGACGTAGTGCTGCGTATCGTTCACCTGTGGATACGTATGGGTTACATACCCCGCTGCATAACTGGTTGGTGCAGTATGTGTTTGATGGGCGAGGTTAACAATTTGCTGCAATTGTTGTACAGCAGTTTGATGGCCTTGAAGTGCAGTTTGTATCACATGGGCAGCATGCTGTTCGATTTTAGCAAGCTCCTGTAAGCGAACTGCGTTCTGCTGCTCTTGCTGCAACAACTGCTGGTATTTTTGCGTTGCTGCATTGGTTTGCTGGATTAATTGTTGCGCTAGTTGTTCGATTTGCACAGTATTCGTATGTGTCATTGGGCAGACTCCTTTTTATCCATAGTTTCGTATGGTTTCATCTTCCTTATATTGTCTAGCTTGATTGTTATTTATGCATCGCGGCTCTGGCCATAAATCGTTATATGTAAAGTAAGTTGTTTGGATTAGTGAGCGACTAAGCGTTTTGTTCCACCAATGAGATTGTAATAGGCGGTTTGGTGAACTACAGTACCAGTCATAAAGATATGAGATATAGCAGATGCGGAGATCTAAGTTATTAATTTTAAGCCTCCTTCATAAACCTTTGTTAGAACGATAAAGGAGGTCATCCCGTTGAATCAACCAGCGTTGTTTGAGCATCGCTTCTGGCTGCAAATTTTAGGCGATCATGCAAGATTCATCTTCAATGCGCTTTCCCCGAAAGAAACGTCAGATATACAGACTGCACAACAATTTATTCAAGCGTTCGATCAGCTTCTTCAACAAGCACGAGGGCTGCAATCAGATGCAGAGATCGGAACACTGAACCAGCAAGCCTACACGCTAACCATCAATCTGCGACATTTTAAGCTGAGTATTCTTGAACGTCTGATCCTTGGGCGTGTTACAATTGCGTTCACTCCAACCTTTATCAATCACATGGTGAATGAACTTGAGGAATACTTACGTATTTTAACCAACCTATTGGAAGGCAAGCCGGTTCCCCAATTTGATGCACTGCACCATGATTTCCTTTGGTTGCCTGACGCAGCGGGTCATGCTGCATCTATTTCCAGCGATTTGGATTTTGTAGAAAAGCGATTGATTCAGAAAAGTAAGGATTTTGAAGAGCATTTTCAACAATTCTATTTAAAGAGTATCGAAATGGCAGGGTACATGCGGACACAGCTTCGGGATTTTCCAGCGTTCCGCAGATTTCATACTGACGTCGATATGGAGATGAATTTGTTCAGAGCCTTTTTGAAGGAACTGGAGGATTTAGAATTGTCAGCCGAAGTGCTTAGTCGTATTTCCCCGCTCATACCAGATCATATGATGAGGGAAGAGTGCTATTATTTAATGAAGCTAGCACAATTAGGCTTAGTACCTGATCCGGAATGCAATCCAGACCATCCGAGGATAGATGAGAAGGTGTAATATTCCGCTGCAAAGCGGTTTTTTACTTTTCTCGAACTTCATTACGATTAAGCTATGTGCAACCCTTTCGGCTACTGACTCGTCTAACCAAGTAACTAGATAATGTAGGAGACGATAACATAAAAACATGTATGGCTTTACTTATATCTGTTATGCTGGCTTTTGGTGGTGGATCGAGTTCTTTTGCTCAGGAGTCAACTTCATCATCCCATACAACAAATGAGACGCTGGATGTAGCCAAGATGTATCGTGTTTCCCATGAGCTTATTATGGATGTTAACAGCGGACAAGCCGTGTTTGATGGGAGAAGCTTATCTCTTGATAAGCCAATCATGAAAAACGGACGTGTTTTTGTGCCTTTGCGCACACTGCGTGCAACAGAAGCCGTTAACCTATTAAAATTTGACGCTTCTACCCAGCAAGTCCAGGTCATCATGAATAGCGAACTGAAGCCCCCCTTTGAACAGCTTTTCTTTCGGGTAGGCTCCGATAAGGTTTATAAGGAAGACGGATCTGCCTTGCCTGGAGCAACCATCGCTAAGCCGTTCATTGCCAAAGGCGTCACTTACATACCGATTCAAGCCTTGACTTATGTGGGCATCAGCCCAGCTACTGCGAAACAGAAGGTAACGCTGAAGTGGAGCAATAAAGTCATCGAACTTCTACAGCCAAAGTGGGAAACGGACAAGGACAGCACAACCTTTACGATGCTTTATCAAAAGGATATGAATACGCCATCAGTCGCGACCGCCTTGAGCGGAGGAGGCTGGTTAGGGGGCAATGATCATGCCAAGGTCTTGAAAAAAGACATTTCGCTTGATGGTCGACAGTATAATCGAATCGAGTTTACCCTACCGCTCCGCCCCGGACCAAATGCGTTGAGAATTACAGCCGTGTCAGGTGGTGAGAAGTATATTTCGGTTATGCGGAAAGTTTCAAGTGAAGGCGCCACCCCTGTTCGTCTGTCTGATGAGGGGAAAAAGTACATCGCTATTGATCCATCTGCATCGGGTTATGTTCGCACACCGCAGGGAGGTTCAATCGACATTGCCGGTCGGGTGGTTGCTGGGAACGAGAAGCTTGGAGCGCTTAGCTTCACCGTGCAGCAATATGATAACGAGCAGGCTGTCAAATCTAATCCTTATAAGGACATCAAGGAAGGAAAGATGCCTATCCAAGAACAAGCCTTTAAAGGATCGGTGAAGCTTCAGCACAAAGGCTACTATCTGATTACACTGTATAGCGCCGACAATGTTCCGGCATTTGACCGCGGAGCTTGGGCAGAAATCGTTGTTGAAGTGTATTGATGATAATTGAAAAAACCCTTGATTCGGTTATACTACCGAATCAAGGGTTTTCTGCTTATTCTGCTTTTTCTTTTACGCCGATCCATATTTCGCTGTATACCTGATGAGGATCGGACATATCTCCGGTAAAGCAAATTTCAGGCACATCGATTAACTCATAGGAAGATGAAGGCAGCCACTCGGAGGCGATTTTTGCCCATGTCTGCTGTAGGGTATGAGGGTAGGAACCAACTGAGCTGAATATGGCCCATGTACAGGCTGGCACTTCAACTACTTCAAAGCTGTCAAAATCAGCATCAAGCGTCGTAATCGATCCGATGAGATGATCTAACTCGCCTTTTTCTTCATGACGTCCTTCGCAGAAATGATAAGATGCATTGACCACAGTGGTCACGTCGGTATTTCGATAGCTTTGGAGTTTTGTCCGCTGTTCTACGGTAATCGATTGAGCAAGCTTCAGAATATCAGCATTCTCGCCCTCAAATACGATGGGCACGCGGCGCTTCACACCCACAAGCTTGAAGGCGTCTTTCCGTTCGATTCGATAATTCATGTCGATTCCTCCTTGAATAGTGAGCTGGAAGGTCATGCGCGGGAATACCTTCAGATGATTCAGACCTCTCACTTCCGAAGGAGCAACCCCAAGCCAATCCTTGAATGCTCTCGTGAATCCGTCCACCGAATGGTAGCCATACTTGATCGCGATATCAATTACCTTAACGTTACTCTTGTGTAATTCCTGACCGGCTTGAGACAGCCTGCGGTTGCGAACATACGTGTTCAGAGACATACCGGCCAAATAGGAAAAGAGTCTTCGAAAATGATATTCCGAGGTTCCTGCAAGCCGAGCCACCTGGGCGTAATCGATGTCCTGATCCAAATTGTCTTCGATATAGCCCAAAGCAAGATTCATATCCTTCAGCATATCCATATCATGCCCTCCTTCGACTATCATTGTAGTGAGGTTAAACAATCGACATCCGACATTTCGCGTATGGAAATGGTCGTTACGTATGATCTAGAATATCCGCAATTATCGAATCATGAAAGCTTGGATGTCAAAATACCTATTTTGCCATGGTAGTCCTCATCATCTTCCACGAAATGCATATTCAGGAAACTGCGGGGCATATTACGGAAAGGTGATGAAAAATGTGGCAGGCGATTGCGCCTTATATACCAAGCTGGCAAGCATTCGCGCAAGCGGCGATTGCAGGCATTGTTCCTTATGTATTATCGAAGATTATGTCTATCACGATGAAGGATGAAAATGATCAGGGGAATCGGAAAGCCGAGACGGCTTACGAGGGGTTTGTAGGCCATTTTGAGGAGGATCTCAATAAGGTCAAGGAAGATATCGGCCAGATGGAGGATGTCAACATACGATTGTTCCAGCTCGGCTACACGACACAGCGTGCAGCGCTTGTGTTCGTTGGAGGGATTTCGGATCGGGACTTTATTGATAAGCACCTGCTGAAATCCTTGATGGGCGAGCTTCGGCCACCATCTGAGGGGGGAGCAGTTGCTTCTCCTGATTATAAGTATACGAAGGAATATTTGGTCGAGCATATTCTCCCTGTCGGATCAATGAAGGAGAATATGATTGTTAATGACTGTACGTACGACGTGTTGAAGGGCGATACGGCTTTGTTCATTGAAGGGCATATCGGAGCCATTATGTTCAATACGAGGAAGGTGAAGGTGCGCGGCGTGGACGAGCCGCCATCTGAGGTACTCGTACGCGGACCAAGGCTTGCCTTCAATGAATGCCTCGTTGACAATATGACGCTGCTCAGGCAGCAAGGTGAGAACAAGAAGCTCACTTTCATTCATCGCCGTGTCGGAACCCGGGTACAACGTGAGATGGTTCTCGCATACATCGAGGATATAGCTGATAAGCAGCTCGTTACCGATGTGCTGGATCGCATTAGCAAGATCGATATCGATGATGTTCCGGATTCAAGCTATATAGAACAGCTGATTGAGGATAATTACTTATCTCCTTTTCCGCAGCTGCAGAGTACGGAACGGTTGGATCGAACCTTTTGTGCCTTGATGGAAGGACGGGTGGCGATTTTTCTTGAGGGAAGCCCGTATGCTGTGCTTGCACCGGCGACGTTCACCATGCTGCTTCAATCGCCGGAGGATTATTATGAACGATGGATGGCGGGGACGCTAGTTCGTTGTCTGCGGTATTTTGCGGCATTTGTATCAACTTTTGGCCCTTCCTTGTATATTTCCTTGATCTCGTTCCATCAAGGTCTGATCCCAACGAAGCTGGCATTGTCCATTGCAGGCACCCGTGTTGGCGTTCCGTTCCCTTCAATCATCGAGGTGCTCATTATGGAGGTGGCGCTGGAGATCTTGCGCGAAGCGGGTCTTCGCCTGCCGAAGCCGATTGGGCAGACGGTCGGTATTGTGGGCGGTCTCGTTATCGGAGATGCTGCGGTTAGAGCGGGTATCGTCAGTCCGTTCACGGTTATCGTTGTTGCAGTAACGGCGATAACCTCCTTCGCTATTCCGCAATACAGTGCAGGTATTTCTTTGCGCATTTTGCGGTTCATCGCGATATTTTTTGCATCGATCCTTGGCTTGTATGGTGTTGTTCTGTTCTTCTTAGTGCTATGCAGTCATCTCGTTAAGCTGAAGAGCTTCGGTGTGCCATATATGAGCCCTGCTGTGCCTTACCGTTTGTCAGATTGGAAAGACTTCATTTTGCGTGCCCCGCTAAGGCTGATGAAGAAGCGTCCCAAGATGCTGGACACACGTAATCCGACCCGTGAGGAGTAGCAGATAGAAGGAGCTGTAGAGAACCATGAGTCAACCCATTGGATTGAATGAGAAAATTACGACACAGCAGGCGGCTGTATTTGTAGCCAATTATATACTGGGAGTGGGGATTCTAACGCTCCCCCGAGCAGCAGCGGAGAAGGTGAAGACACCGGATATATGGCTGACCGTCATTCTCGGCGGCCTTGTTGCTATGATAGCAGGCATTATTGTAGCGAAGCTCAGTCAGCAATTTCCAGGTAAGACCTTTTATGAATACAGTCAGCTTATTGTAGGGAAATGGCTAGGGATCGTGCTGAATGTGTCGATCATTATTTATTTCATCGCGACATCCGGTAATATGGTGCGAGCCATGTCGGAAGTAATGAACTTGTATTTGCTTGAAGGTACTCCACGCTGGGTGGTGATTATGTCCTTCCTGTGGGTGGGCATATATATCATGGTCGGTGGGGTAGCTGCAATTGCTCGCTTCTTCGAAATTGTATTTCCGCTGACGGTCCTGATTATTACGGGCTTGGCTCTGTTAAGCTTTAAAATATTTGACGTAAATAATTTAAGGCCAGTGCTAGGGCAAGGGATAGGTCCTGTATTGAATGGTGTGAAGACGACAGGACTTTCTTTCTCCGGCTTTGAAATATTGCTCGTACTGCAGGCGTATATGTCAACACCGAAGAAGGCTGTTCGTGCAGTTGTAATTGGCATTCTCATTCCGATGCTTTTTTACGTGGTTACTGTAGTGATGACAGTTGGATCTTTATCCATTGCTGGTGTTGTCAGCCGCACCTGGCCTACGATCACGCTGTTCCGCAGCTTCGAATATCCGGGGATCTTATTTGAACGATATGAATCGTTGCTGCTGGTCATTTGGGTAATTCAGATCTTTACTACATATGCGATTACACATTATGCGGCTGCGCTTGGCATGGCACGAATGACAAATAAGAATATTCGTCCGATGCTGTACTTGCTTATTCCGGTTATCTATATTGCCTCCATGTCTCCCAGAAATATTAATGATCTCTTCTCTATGGGAGATCGTTTAGGTGACGCAGCCATGGTGATGTTCGGGATATTACCTATTATTTTGTTAATGATTGTGAAGTTGAGAAGGAGAATGGCAAGCGATGAGCAGGAACAATAAGTGTCAGAACGTATCCAATCGTTGCTGCAATGTTGTCTTAGATGCTGCACAATCAGGTGGGCATTTGCGGGAGGATAAGCCAAGGAGATGCAAGCTGACAGCTATGCGCATTGCGATCATCTCACTTAGCATCCTGCTGCTCAGTGGGTGCTGGAGCCGAAGAGAAATAGAAGATTTGAACATTACAGTAGCTGCAGCGTTGGACATTGGCCACATCTCGTCAGAGGAGCAAGAATTTGAGAAAAAGGGTGCAGATTATCCGCGTAATCAGAGGATTACATTAACGTATCAAATGGCGAAGCCAGAGCAGTCTTCAGGGCAAGATGCATCAGGAAGCAAGAGAAAATATCGAAATGTGTCCCTGTCTGGGGATTCTTTATATCAGATTTCGAGAGAGACTTCCTTGAAGGAAACGAATCCAATATTCGGACAGCACTACAAAGCGCTGGTCATCGGTTCTGACTTGGCGCAGCAACTGAATTTGCGAGATGTACTGGACTTCTTTATGAGGGAGCAGGAATTTCGTCCTAGCTGCTTGGTTTATATTAGCCGGGGAACAGGGAAAGAGGTATTAGATGTAAATCTCCCGGGAGACGTTCCAGCCTTTCGCTTGTTAGGGATATCTGATAATCACTATCGAACGAATCGTTTATTGAAGCCCTTGTCTCTCACCAACTTGCTGGAGAAGTTGAATTTGATGACCAGTTTCATGATACAGAATGTCGTCACGGCCAAAGGGGAGCTGAAGCTGTCGGGAGCTTCCATTATATCAGGCAGTACAGGCAAGCAGCTTGGCTATCTTGACGAAGAGGATATGGAAGCGGTGAACTGGGTTCTGGGCGGTAGCAAGGGCGGTGTAGTAAAAAGTAAGGACATCATCACCAACCAAGTATCTGTATATGAAATTACCAACGTGAAAAGTCAAATTACACCGCATGTTGAAAATGGCCGCATTTCTTTCGATGTAAAAGTAAAGTCGGACGGTCGGTTAGGCGAGCAGATGATTAGCGATGGCAATGACTTTGACAATAAGTTTATTCGTCGCTTGGAAGAAGATGCTGAGAAGCAGATTAAAGAACTGGTGACCAAATTGCTGGATAAGCTGCAAAAGAAATACCACGCAGACGTGCTAGGGTTTAGCGATAAGCTGCGCATCGCATATCCTCGCCTGTGGGAGAAAGAGAAGAAGACATGGGATGAAACGTTCGCGACGACACCGATACGTTATGATGTCCAAGTAACGATTAGAGAATATGGAACGACGAATATGAGAGCGCGGCAAGTAGTAGGGCAGGAGGGTTAGTCGGGTTCTATCAATTCGTAGGTTGGGTATTATATACAGTGAAAATCCTGCTCTCCAATTGTTACAATGAATGCACATATAGTCTTTCGGATTCAAAATACATGTTTACACATATGATTTGCCGCAGCACGTGCATTGGGGGAGAGAAGATGCAAATCATTCAAGGGACAGCCTTGCTGTTGCTTGTCCTTTCTTTATTTAGTTTGTTCAGCTTCAGAGCACCTAACGGAATGAAGGCGATGGGAGCCTTGGCGAATGCTGCTGTTGCCAGCTTCTTGGTTGAAGCTTTCCAGCGCTATGTTGGCGGCGATATGCTGCAGCTGGAATTTTTAAGAGAGGTAGGAGTGACAGCCGGCGGCATGGGAGGCGTGGCTGCCGCTGCACTGGTGTCTCTGGCAATGGGAGTGTCGCCTGTGTATGCGCTTATGCTGGGTGTTGCGTGTGGCGGACAGGGGCTGCTTCCTGGCTTCATTGCGGGATACGTCGTCTCGTTCCTGGTTAAAGTATTCGAGCGGAAGGTGCCGGCAGGACTTGATCTTATCGCCTGTATTGTGGTCGCAGCGCCACTGGTGCGTTATTTGGCGAAGTTCGTAAGTCCTATCGTAGATGCAACGCTGCTCAACATTGGCAGCATTATTTCGGCTACGGCTACCGATAATCCGATTATTATGGGCATTATTTTGGGTGGTGTGATTACAGTCGTTGCGACTGCACCACTTAGCTCCATGGCCTTAACGGCTATGCTCGGCTTAACAGGATTGCCGATGGCAATCGGAGCCTTGTCCGTAATGGGGTCATCATTTATGAACTTCGTGTTCTTCCATCGCATGAAGTTCGGTGATCGTCGTACAACACTTGCAGTCGCTATTGAACCTCTGACACAAGCTGATCTAATCTCAGCGAACCCAATCCCGGTGTATGTCACGAACTTCATTGGGGGGGCAGCCGCTGGGGTGGTCGTGGCGCTTTTTGGGCTGGTCAATGATGCGACAGGGACTGCAACACCGATTGCGGGACTTATGGTGATGTACGGTTTCAATGATCCAGTTATGGTTACGATTACGGCCGTGTTATGTGCATTAGCTGGAGCTGGAGCAGGATTCCTTGGTTCGATTCTATTCCGCCATTATCCGATTCGTACGGTGGCTGAGGTTCGTGGCACACATCCTATTCAGGCTGATTCAACCAGTGAATCAGCAATATAAATCGGGGAGAAGAAGGATCATGATAATCTGGGCATATCCCCAATCTACAAGGCATGCATATACGTTAATCAGGCGAGGGCGGAGCTTGCGGATCTGATCGATTGAGAGTGTTTCCACATGGGAGACGCTCTTTTTCTTCTATATTCCCGTTTTTTTGTGTAAACTGAAAGGATACAGAATTTCGCGGATGCTTGCGATCGGACAGGTCTTGGAAGAGCATTGCCGCAGTAATGGAGGGTATTGACGTTGCAGCAACCGGACGTATCTGTGGACGACATCAACCGCTTAGCCGGGCAAATGAAGGAGCACTATTCGTACGCGACGCTGGAGCAGGGATGGCGCTATTACCGCAAAAATGCAGTATCCCATGTGCATGAGGACGTGGGGAAAGCTCGGGTGATCAGGGCTGAGGTGCATGAGACGGAACGCTATCATGTGAGCCTCCATATGAAACGTATCGAGGCGAGTACTTGCACTTGCCGAACTGGGAATGAGTGCAAGCATAGGGCGGCGCTGTTCTTCCAATTATGCGAGGCAGCAGGGAAGAAGCCTGAACTGTACCTGTCTGATTTCCGTCAAGCCTTCATTGTGCTTGAGAGACAACGTACTGCTGCTCGCAAGCGTGAAGAACAGAAGGCCGAACGGGAACGCCGCGTTAGAGCGAGTCAGATGACCTTATCAGCAGATGCTTCCGCCAAGGACTGGCATCTCTTATTTCATAGAAAATATGCACGGCCGTTTACAGACTTCCAATCCTCTGTAGTGGATATTACCAAGTGGGTTAAGGAGCAGCTGTATCGTGACAGCGAAGCGATGGCTGAGCCGGTGCGCACGCTGCTGCGCATGCATGTTCAGTTGTTCTTGATTCAGCAATTGGCTGAACGCTATGCGCAAGCTGCGCGAGGCTACCATTCTCGCGATATTTCCGCGGATGATGCTGTTCGTCCTTGTATGGAGGAGCTTACAGAATTAAGCCGCCGCTTCGCAGGCTCAAAGCTACCAATGGCCTTTAAGGAGCATCTTCGCCACTTAGGTGTCGTGGCAGAGCAGGTGGCGCTATCTGAAGAGGAGTCCCCTGTAGATAGACTGGCTGCCTTTGCGCTCGTGTGGTCGGGGGTACTGAACGATCCCGAAGAGCTGCAGCTTGAGCGTGCACGGCTTAAGGAGAGGTTGAAGCCGTTATCCGAGCTTCGTCCACGCCTGCGTGATTCAATTCGGGTCGCGCTTATCCATATTGAATCGTTGCTTGGCTGTGACGAGGATGCAATCGCTCATGTGCATTCACTTACTTTCTATAATGAACCTGAGCGATTTGTACAGTATGCTAACGATCGAATGCACAGTGGAGATCACGAGAAGCTGCTGATGTGGTTGAAGGCGCTGGCTCCGATGGTCAGCCAATCCCGCCAACGAGAGCATTTGGAACGGTATTGGATGTTGTGGAAACAGGCTTATGATGCACACGTAGGTATGCATCAAGAACTTGATTCGCTGTTGCTGGCACTGCTGCCTGGTATATACCCGTATCTGTCTGCTTTCCTCCTAGAGCAGGGAAGATATCGTGATTGGGCTGATATTCAGATCGCACGCCGCATATCGCCGGGGGAGGCAGATGCGGCTGAATGGAGGCAAGTCGCTGCTGCGGCGCCAGACATGCTGCTGCCGTTATATCATCAGGCCATTGAACGGCATATTGAGGAACGCAATCGCGATCAATACAGGATAGCGGTTACCTTGCTGCATGAGCTGCGCTCGATGTATGAACGCAAGGGCTCTCTTTCGACGTGGGAGAGGTACATGGATAACTTGCTGGAACGGTATTCTCGGTTAAGAGCATTTCAAGAAGAATTGAGAGGAGGGGCACTGCTGACATGATCGAACAATCGCCTTGGAACGTGGAATGCTTGAGACGAAGCGACGGTACATTCCTGGTATTTCATAGTGGAATGAGGCGGGACGTGCGAACACTGAAGCATCTGTTGTTCGGTTGGCATGCTCCTTCCTTCTACGGCACGATGCTCCCTGTAGAGGGAGAGGGGCGTATTGAAGGGATTGTTGTTACCGCGGCTGAAATGCTGGAGGTGATAGCGATGACGCCGCACGTAGGTTGGACAGAGTTGAAATCAGGAGACAGCTTCCGCATTCTAAGTGAGGCGGCTAAGCTGTATATGGTTCTGCTGCAAGAGGGGCGATATGAGCCGTCTTACGACAAATGGAAAGCGGGTGCATTCGGCTGGGAACTGCTGCTAAGCGAATCCGAGCAGAAGCAGCAGCGCGAATTGCTTCACCAAGCGCAACAGATCGAGCATCCCGAGCTTGTCGATTGGTTCGATGTGTTGATGACAGAACTGCTAACGGATAATCAGGAGCGAGATTCATTGCGTGCTGCCGCTCTGCGTGCACGTCCGGAACTGGAGGAGCTGCGCATTCCCCTGCAATCATCGCAGTGGACGGGGGAGCAAGATTGGCTCGAAATGATAGGCTGGACCCGAGATGAGACGCCCTTCCGTGTTGTGCTTCGTATTGATGAGCCGGAACAGGAGCGGATGCCTTGGGCGCTTCGCATCTTGCTGCAGGACAAGATGGATCCGAATGCTCAAATTGCATGCGTATTGAGCGAGTATAGGATTGATGGCGAGATCAGGAGTCAAGCGAAGGCAGCTGCTGGAGATTTTCCGGAAGAATGGAAGCCGTTCCTCCAAGAGAGGCTGATTCGAGATATCGGAAAGGTGCTGCAAATCGCCCCTTGGCTTGAGGATTCCGGGGTTAGCCGGAAGTTTCTATTGGAGCAGCCGGAACACACCAGTATGCATGAGACAGAAGCAGGTTTGGAAACGAAGCAAGAAGATCAAGAGGACACAGAGATCCGTTCTCTCCGATTGAAGACGAAGCTTGGCGAAGAGGATGCATGGCGGTTCTTAGCTGAGGGAAGCCTTCAGCTAGCAGAGGCTGGGTTCCGGGTCATTGTGCCTGCTTGGTGGCAGCGTGTGCGCCAGATGAGAACTCGGTTAAAGGCTAGGGTTCCTTCTTCCGCAGGTGCCTTCTCCGCTTCTGCGATGGGATTGAATCAGATGATTCAGTTCGATTGGAGACTCGCGGTAGGTGACGTGAACTTAAGTGAAGCGGAATTCCGTCAGCTCATCGAACAAGATCGCAGGCTGGTTCAACTTCATGGCCAATGGATTCAATTGAATCCGGATGACGTGAAGGAAATTCGCCGCTTGATGAAGCAAGTCGATGGCGGTGGGATGACATTCGGCGAGGTGCTTGAGCATCATATGGCCATGGAACGGAAGCGTATGGAGGAAGGGCTGCTGGATGAAGATATTGAGCGTGACAATAGCCTACAGCTTGAACTGGAACTGAATGAGCAGTTGCAGCATTGGCTAGGCATGCTTCAGCATCATGAATCGATCCCACCTAGTGAGTTGCCGGTAGGATTGCAGGGAACCCTGCGGAAGTATCAGGCTGATGGATACTCTTGGTTAATGTTCCTTCGTCAATTCGGCCTTGGCGCCTGTCTTGCGGATGATATGGGGCTTGGTAAGACGATACAATGGATAGCCTATGTTTTGAGAGTGAAGGAAATGGAACCTGCGTCAGGGGCTTCTCTATTGATTTGTCCAACTTCACTTATTGGGAACTGGCAGAGAGAGCTGGAACGATTTGCGCCGGATGTTCGAGTGTATTTGCATTATGGTGCTGACCGAATCGGGGATGAGCGATTTGCAGAGGAGATTCGCATGGCTGATGTGGTCATCACAACATACACGTTGGCCTTGATGGATCGTGAGCTCCTATGGCCGATCATGTGGAACTCGCTATGCTTGGATGAGGCGCAGAACATTAAGAACCCTTATGCGAAGCAGTCTGCAGCCATTCGGAAGCTGCGCGCGAAGCACCGGATTGCCTTGACAGGTACGCCAATGGAAAATCATTTGACGGAGCTGTGGTCGATCTTTGATTTCGTAAATCCAGGATATTTGGGTACGTTGGCACAATTCCGAAGAACGTACGTGAATCCGATCGAACGCAGTCGAGATGCAGAGTGGACGAAGCTTGTGCAGCGACTAGTGCAGCCATTTCTGCTGCGCAGGCTGAAGCGGGATCCTGAGATTCAGCTTGACTTGCCGGATAAGAATGAATCGAAGGTCTACGTTCCTCTGACCGCGGAGCAAGCTTCGGTGTATGAGCAGACGCTGCAGACACTGTTCGATGATCTGGATCGACTCGATCCAATGGAACGAAGGGGCAGAGTACTCACTGCGTTGACGAAGCTGAAGCAGGTATGCAATCATCCATCACTTGTGCTGCGAGACCGAGTATCTGGACGGGATTCCGCGCGTTCAGGCAAGCTGACACGCCTGCTAGAGATGCTGGATGAGCTGCAGTCGACGGGAGAGCGGAGTCTCATCTTCACACAGTATGCTGAGACGGGCAAGCTGCTGCAAGAGGTGCTGGAGCGAAACATGAAGGAGACCGTTCCGTTTCTGCATGGCAGTGTGCCGAAGGCAGAGCGGGATCGCATGGTTCAGCGCTTCCAGGACGAGTCACTTCCAGCAGAAGAACGTCCGCGCATCTTCATCCTGTCGCTAAAGGCTGGTGGAACGGGACTGAATTTGACAGCTGCCAATCATGTGTTCCATTACGACCGCTGGTGGAACCCAGCGGTGGAGAATCAGGCTTCCGACCGGGCATACCGTATTGGGCAGACGCGGAATGTGCAGGTGTATAAGCTGATTGCACTCGGCACGTTGGAAGAGCGAATTGACGATATGATTGAGCAGAAGCAAACTTTGAATGAGCAGGTAATTGGCGGTGGAGAGAAGTGGATTACAGAGCTGTCCCCAACCGAATTGAGAGAGTTGTTCGCCTTAAGGCGGCATGTCATGGAGTAAGGGATTTGTCCTCATTCTTCTGCATGGAATGGTCTGCATAATTTTTCTAATTATACAGACAATAATGTCCATGAGGAGGATGATGGACATGTGCAGGAGACTTTCGATTTCCGCTGATCTATCAGAGATTGAACGGGCATTTGGCATTGAGCAGGTGCTCTACCCCTATCAACGGCGCTTCAACATTAGTCCGACACAGACGGTGCCGGCTATTAGGGAGCTTGAGGGTAGACGTGTGTTGGATGAATACCGGTGGGGGATGGTTCCCTTCTGGGGCAAGGATTCACTGAATGCTGATATTTATTCCATTCATACGAATTCAGCATACTGGAAGCTGACAGAGCGACAGCGGTGCATCATTCCGTGCAGCGGGCTCTATTATTGGCGGCAGGAAGGCAAAAAGAGTTATCCCGTTCATGTGGTGCTTCGCAAGCAAGGGATCTTCGGCGTAGCGGGATTGTACGAAGTATGGCGCGACGCACAAGGGAGAGTGCAGCAGACTTGTACGCTGCTAATGGCGCGTTCCAATGAGCTAATTGCGGAATTCGAGACACGTATGCCAGCTATATTGGATCCAGAGGAGGCCGATGCGTGGCTTCGCCCAGTCTCGACTGAGATTGAGGCGCTTGCCAGACAACTGAGACCCTATACTTCGGAACGGATGAGACTATACCCGGTTACCTCGCTGATTGAGAATGAGCAATATGATCATTCGGACTGCATTCAGGAATTGGATGTAAGGCTTGGCCGAATTAAGGCCTGACAGCAGGGGGAAATAGGGGGTCAGATGACGGTTCAGGATTCAGATGGACAATATCGCGATGAACAACAAGGAACAATGCTCTTTATGCAGCCTTGACTCGAACAATCGGGTCGAGGCTGTTTTGCTGTACTGCACTTATGGTCAAGTGGTTGCAGCTGACAGCAGGTATAGGATAACTTCTCCCTTTTATGTATGGTGATCATGCTATAATAGCTTTTACAACTGAAGTTCGGTGAGCGACTTGGGGAGAGGGGAGATTTCCATGCAGCGTAAGCCATACCCGGAATGGTCATGGTCGCCGTCGCGTCATGTGCTGTTCGAAGAGTGCAGACGCAAGTATTTCTATCATTATTATGCCTCGCACAATGGATGGTTTCGTGATGCGCCGCCATTGGCAAGGCAGGCCTATCAGCTGAAGCAAATGACCAACCTGCATCTTGTATTCGGAGAAGCGATGCATAAGATGGCAGAGGCTGCATTGATGCAGATGAACCAATCCAGTCGGGTGATGGACGCTGAGGACATCGTTCGGCGAGTACGAAACTTGTTGAATCAGGCGTATACGGACTCGCTCGACGTGGAGGCATGGAGAGAACTTCCGAAGCAGCGCACAATGCTGCATGAAATATACTATGGCAAACAACTGCCAGCCCGTACCATTGAAACGATTAAGGCTCGGATCCCGATACTGGCCGACCGTTTTCTGAACAGTCTCAGTGTGCAGCATTTTAGACAAGATTCGGGTGTCCGGCTTATGGAACTGGAACGCTTAAATACAATATTGTTAGCAGATACGAAAGTATATGTGAAGCTGGATGTCATGTTCCGTCAGGATGATCAGTACATTATTGTAGATTGGAAGACGGGGCAGGAGGATGAGCGCAATAAGACGCAGCTGCGCCTGTATGGATTATATGTGCACCGGGTGTACGGGGTTCCCTATGAGAAGCTTGATATTCGTACAGAGTATCTACTCAGCGGCAGCTGTGTAGAAGATCATGTACATGAAGAAGAGATGGAAGAATTAGAGCGCCACGTTATAGATAGCATGCTGCTCATGCGTGAGTACTTGGAGGAGCCGCTCCGCAATCAGCCGCTCTCGATTGAAGCATTCGAGCCGACCGAAGAGACTAGACGTTGTCGTCGTTGCCCTTTTTTGGAGATATGCGAATACGGGAACCGAAATGAGGCCGTATCGTAGCCATATGAAAATAGACGCTTCCATCTCCACCAGTATAGTGGTGGAGATGGAAGCGTCTTTGCATTTTTTGTGGAAGACTGATCCGTTTGCTACTGACGAATACGAATTGGGGCAGTCTATGAGATGAGCTGATTTTAAGGTGTAAATTGGTCTGGAATGTTCTGTTCATTATTGATGGAAAAGAGGCAATTATTCTTGAAATAGAAGCGGTATGGGGAGGGAGGAGGCTAGGTAGGAGCGCATTTTGGCAGAACATTAAAATAATCGTTTGAATTTATGAATGGAACCGTGTATACTACAACTACAGAAACATTCAAACATTCGTTTGATTATTGTAATGATTACGATTAAGCAGATAAAACACCTTCAATGCAATCATTCATAATTAACGTGCTTAATCTTCAAGGAAATTAACAACAATATAGGTAATGAGGTGAATGCAATGGTTGCACAACGTTCGACGGACGATCTGGAGAACATCCAATCGCATACGCTCGATAAAGAAGATGTATGTGAAATTGTATGTTATGACGCTGTTAAAATTAATGCTTTAAAGGGTCGGGTTGAAGACAACGAGGTACAGGGTATGGCTCAAATGTTCAAGGCGTTGTCTGATCCGACACGGATGAAGATGGCATGCTTGCTGGATGAAGGGGAAGAGTTGTGCGTATGCGACATGGCGATATTGACAGGCCAATCGATTGCGACAACTTCACATCACTTGCGAGTGATGAAGAATCTAGGCATCGCGAAATCACGCAAGGATGGTAAGAATGTGTTTTACACCTTGAGTGACCATCATATTCGGTTGCTCGTTCGAATGACACTAGAACACTTGAGAGAGGAGCATTGTCATGACGACGCGGAGCACTGAAAAGGCTGATGAACGAATTGCATATCGGGTGCAGGGATTGTCGTGCGGCAACTGCGCTAGGGAAATGGAAGGCGAGATTCGCCGGTTGAAGCATGGCGAGGATGCCACATTAAGCTATAACAGCGGTACACTCAGGATGAGCAAGGACATTGATGTGGCTGCCGTAAAACGGATATTGCGTACAGATGGCGCCAAGCTGGTCGAATCAGGCGGAGGAGCTGTCGCAAGCGCTGCAAGTGCTCCAGTCCAAGGTCACATAAAATGCGCTTGTGACGGTCAGGACCATGAGCATTCCCACGAGGGGCATAGCCATGCAGGACATTCGCATAGTCATTCCCATAGCCACTCAGGTGGCAAGGCGCATCAACATGACCATGGGCATGACCACGGAGCCGAGGGTCATGGACACGATCACAGCCATGGGGATATGAATCGAATGAAGTGGCTGCTGGGCATCTCAGGCTTGCTCTATGTTGCAACATTTATTTTAGATAGCTCGCTGCCGAACGGCGTTCTGATAGGCATGTATCTGCTCGCGATGCTGCTTAGTGGATATGGCACCTTCATGAAGGGACTTCGCAATCTGCTGCGGCTGCGCTTCAATATGGACACTTTGATGACCGTGGCGCTTACCGGGGCAGTTGTTATCGGGGAATGGAAGGAAGCAACACTCGTTGCCATCTTATTCGGATTGAATGAGATGCTGGAAGGTTACGGCATGGAGCGTGCTCGTCAGTCGATGGAAGCTCTGCTGGCAGTAGCTCCGAAGCAGGCAACTGTGCTGCGAGAGGGGCAAAGTATTACCATTCCGATTGAGCAGCTCGTTGCAGGAGACATTGTACTCGTTCGGCCGGGTGAGAAAATTCCTTCAGACGGTACGGTCGTTGAGGGGAACAGTGCTGTAAACGAAGCAGCCATCACTGGTGAATCGCTGCCGGTAGCCAAAGCGGCTAACGATGTTGTATTCGGGGGCAGTGTGAACACGGACGGCATTTTGAAGGTTCGTATTGATAAAGCCTATGAAGATTCCTCTTTGGCGAAGATTCTGCATCTCGTGCAGGAAGCTCAGGATACGAAGACGCCAACAGAGTTGTTCATCGATCGATTCGCTCGTATCTATACGCCAATTATCATGATTATTGCAGCACTAGTAATGCTTGTACCTCCTCTCCTTATGGGTGGAGAGTGGTATAAATGGTTCTATCAAGGGCTTGCTGTTCTTATCGTCGGATGTCCATGTGCACTTATTCTTTCATCGCCAATTGCAATCGTTAGCGGAATTACACGCAACGCTCGCAACGGAATTCTGATCAAGGGCGGCGTCCATTTGGAGCAGCTCGGCAAGATTGAGGCACTGGCTTTTGACAAGACGGGTACGTTGACGAAGGGAGAACCTGCTGTACAAGATGAGGCAATTTATGATGAAGAACGCTTCTATCGCGTAGCTGGTTCCATTGAGCAGGCTTCCCTTCATCCACTTGCGAAAGCTGTTATGCGTCATCTGGAGGCCAAGGGACGTACTTCCTTCGAAGAACCTACGCATAGTGAGACCGTACCGGGAGAAGGCATACGGGCTGAAATCAACGGTGCTGTATACTGGGTAGGCAGCGAACGTGTCATTGATAAGCTGCAAGGCGGTTCGGCTGATCGCGTGCAGCAGGCGCGAGAGGCTGCAGAGCAGATGAAATCACGTGGATTAACCTTGGTAGTGGTTGTGTCTGAACAAGATGGTGAGCCGCTGGGTGTGTTCGGATTGGCCGATGAGATTCGTGAAGAGAGTAAACGGACGATAGCAGCACTGCACGCCGCTGGGGTGAAGCATACGGTCATGCTGACTGGCGACCATGCTCAATCTGCGGAGCAAGTAGCGAAGAACGTAGGCGTGACAGACTGGTTTGCGCAATTGTTGCCACAACAGAAGGTCGACAAGATTAAGGAGCTTGGCAAGAAGTATCCGGTCGCAATGGTGGGTGACGGCATTAACGATGCGCCTGCACTTGCTTCGGCTAGTCTAGGTATTGCGATGGGCAAAGGAACGGACAGTGCCGTTGAGACGGCAGATATCGTCCTGATGCAAGATCATCTTGGCAAGCTGCCAAGCGCCATTCGAATCTCGCATAAGGTCAACCGTATCGTACGCTGGAACATCGGACTTGCACTGGGACTGAAGATCATTGCCCTGCTGCTTACGATTCCAGGTTGGCTGACACTTTGGATTGCCATCCTTTCTGATATGGGAGCAACCATTGTTGTTACCTTGCTTGGTATGACGGTACTCCTTGGACGAGATCGTGAGGAATAACGTGAGAACGCAAGAGATTGTTTCTATTGGGAAAAAGTAATCACCAGAAACCGTATATACCGCCTGTCTTCTCCATTTCCGGAGGGGCAGGCGGTTTTTGTAATTGAGGTTCTCTCTTACAAGCTTCAGGATGAGCGTGAGGCGAAATTTTTCTCAAATAGAAGATAGTTGTTGTCGGTTCTTCCTTGGTACACAAAGCCTGCCCCTCGATAGAATGATTCCAGTGCGGCAACACCAGCAAGGCAGTCGAGCCGGATGTTGTGCTTGTCTGGGAAATCAATACCGCTCTCGACCCAGGCCAATATGTCACGTCCGATCCCTTGACCCGCATAATGGCGGTTCACAGCCAGTCGGTGCACATATACAGCATCCTCCAATGAATCATTCCCCCATAGCATACGATCCCAAGGACTTGGCGTTGTTAACAGCATCACCATACCAGCAAGCTGCTCTTCCTGTTTAAACAGGAAGACATCGCCGTTCAAAATTGCGTTTGCAGTCTGGTGAGAGTCTTGTCCCTCAAGCAATGGATTCCATTGCGTAGAGCCTTGTTCGTGAAGCCATCGTGCAGTATTATGCAGCAGCGCCATTACGTCCTCCGTGTCAGCTGGAAGTGCGCGAACAACGCGGAGCCCGTTAGGCAATGACTGATTTTGAATCAATCCTTCATTCACAACAATACCCCTCCATTTTTACGCCCTATGTCCATAATAGTTATTCGTGCTAAGGCGGTAATTATATTGAAGCTATTGTATCGCATCCACCTCGATTTTTGCACTGCTGATACGGAACACGGAAGCAGAAGCATTTCTAGAGTAAGAATGGGAACAGTCGGGCATCCTTACAAGATATGGATGGAGCAACTGGAGGTATATGTACATGAATGAGGCATGGATGCCAGCACGGCAGATGAATAACAGGGATACAAGACAGAATAGGGATGCTGCGATGGCTGCGCAGAATGGGAGCATGGGAAATCGAAAATATGTCATGCGAGCGATATGCTGGGGAGTACTATTCTCATGCTTGCTGCTAGCAGGATGTGGATCTACAATGACCGTCTCCTCGGGGGAAGCAGCGTTTTATGCTGGAGAGCCATTGGTTAGTGAACAGGCAGTGCATTCCCCTTGGATCGTAACGAAAAATATGACCCGAATCAATACAGATGATCATGTGAAGGCAGCTGTCACCATATCTCGCACAGTATGGCCTGGGCACATCGATGAGCAGCGACCGAATGGCGTCGTGCTTGTGCCTGATGAGCAGTGGGCGACTGCGATGGCTGCGGCTGATTTGATTCATTTCCCTAACAACGGCCCTCTTCTCTATATCAAGACAGATCGATTGCCAGAGGAGACACGAGCAGAATTGCAGCGCTTGAAGCCTAAGGGAGCTCCTGATAATAAAGGGGTTCAAGTTATCGTTGTAGGCAAGGTAGATGGGGCAGTTATAAATGAAGTCAAGAAGCTCGGATTCAAGATGGACGTTATTGCTGGGGATAAGCCGGCAGAAGTGGCGGCAGCGATTGATGATTATTATGCTAGAGTGAGCAAGGAGCGGCCGATGTCGGTAATAATCGTCTCCTCAGATGAACCAGCTTATGCACTGCCTGCGGTCAATTGGATTGCACATATGCAGGAGCCTGTCTTGTATGTGAATAAGCAGGGAATTCCACAGGCTACGGCTGATGCGCTTGCCAAGCGCCGCAAGAAGGCGGTTATGTATATTCTTGGCTCGGAGAACATTATTCCACGGGAAGTGACCGATGAACTTGCAGTGTTCGGAAGGGTAGAGCGGATTGCTGCTGCGACGCCAGTCGAGCAGGCAATTGCCTTTGCGCAGTATAAGGATAAGAAAACGGGGTTCGGGTGGGGAATAGCCACGCCAGGCCACAATTTCTCCTTCGTGAAGGAAGGAAATGAGTGGCTGGCGATCGCACAAGCCCCTTTCGCGCATCTGGGCAAACATGCCCCGCTGCTCTGGGTACAGCGGGATCAGGTGCCAATGGCGGTGTATGACTATGTGCAGTCGATCAGACCCTATTACGAGCATAGTCCTGTAGAAGGGCCATATAATGCAGCCTGGTTAACAGGAGCGGAAATGTCCGTTGTCCCACGAATTCAAAGTGAGCTGGATGCTTTGCTCGAAATTCAAGCGAGGAGCGGGGCAGGGCACGGATCTACGCATCATCACAGTTCGTGATTCAGAATAACGCAGCATGCAAGCTTCCTTCCCCGATGCTCATTGTTTCGGAAGGAAGCTTGTTACATACATAATGTAATCAAGATAACGTGCAGGTACGCGTTGACATGTTTATTTGAAGGAAGATGTTATCTTGTTCTTAGGCGTATCATGCTGGGTGATTTCAAGTTGGTTGAGACGGCTTACTAGCTACAATTCGGAGCCGCTTGTAATCGCCAGTCCACATGCCGTTATGATACAGAGCAGGTCGGCATTTTGCTTGAACCAATTCCATAAAGTTTGGAATATCCGCCGATGATAAGGATGAAGTAAAATCATGCGTGAAGGCATGCAGCCAATGGAGTAACCCGTTCTCACCGTCAGTCAATAACGTGGGTCGTTCGAAGTGAATCGCAGAGGTGACTTGAAAGCCGGCTTGCTCAAGAACAGTACTGTATTCGCCAATAGTCGGATAATACCAGGGATGAAGCGGCTTCGGATCGATACTGAAATGTTGCTCTAGAACCTCCTCGATGGCTCGGACAATGACTTCCACATTCCCTTTGCCTCCAAGCTCTGCGACGAAGCGCCCGCCAGGACGTAGAGCGGTGTAGATATGGCGTGCGGCTGCTTCAGGCTTCTTTACCCAGTGGAGGGCGGCGTTCGACAATGCGGCATCAAATGATCCTGCATAATGTCCGGGGCATTCGGCGGTGATATCCATGGGGATGAAGGTGAGGGAGGGGTATTTGTTACGAGCCTGCTCAATCATGTTGACGGATTGGTCGATTCCGACTACTCTTGCCCCTGCCTCTGCCATGTTAGCTGCCAAATCGCCCGTCCCGCATCCCACATCAAGAATTCTCTCTCCTGGCTGTGGCGAGAGCCATCCTACTACATCTGTGCCATACTGCGATACGAATTGAAGCTTGCTGTCATACAGTACAGGATTCCAATGATGATCGGTTGACATTAGCAGCGCCTCCTCTTTTGTTACCTTCGATAGGATTGATTGATCCGCTGTAATTAGTATGACAGATGGGATGTATATAGGTGAAATATATAATATCTATATGCTCTATAGTTATTAGTTATTAAAAGGCTAGGTTGTTGCTAAGTGATGGCAATCTTTGATAAATAATCTTTCATTTTGCACAAAAGAAATGGAAAAATGGACGGCTTTCCATTACATTTAAGGAAGGTGAAAAAAAGTTAGAAGAGGTGAATAGATTGGGTAAATCTTCAAAATCCAAACGTGCGAAGCAGCCTGGTCAGACTAGACCTTCAACTTCAGCATCCACTGCTGGGCAATCCCGGCCAACGTCAGCTTCACGCAGCAATAAAAAGCGCAATGACCGCATCTTCATGTTCATGATTCCTGTGGCAATTGTGGTTCTGCTCGGACTTATATTTGTATTGAACAAGCAAGGGGAGCAGATCAAGCAGGATGAGGTCTTGAACAGACCTGCCGTTCAGTTCGATCTGACTGGACAGCCGACACTTGGTTCTACAGAGGCGAAGGTGTCAATTGTCGAATTCGGTGATTACAAATGCCCTGCATGTAAGGACTGGGAAGAAACGGTGTTCCCGCAGTTGAAGAAGGACTTTATCGATACGGGAAAAGTGAAGTTCACCTTCATTAATTACCCGTTCATTGACAACTCCTATTTAGCGGCGAATGCAGCAGAGGAAGTGTTCCGTCAGAAGCCGGAAGCATTCTGGCCTTATCATGAGGCAATTTATCATGCGCAGGGCAAAGAGCAAGACAATTGGGTGACAACCCCATTGCTCGTAGACCTAGCCAAGCAGGTGTCGCCAGACATCGATGTAGCGAAGTTGGAAGATGCAATTGAGAAGCAGACGCACAAAGACGCAATCGCGCAGGATTTGAAGTTGAAGGATCTTGCGAAGGTATCAGGTACGCCATCTGTATATGTGAATGGCAAAGAGTTTACAGGTCAATGGGACAGCTACAGTGAATTGAAAGCGTTCATCGAGAACGTATTGAATGAAGCGAAATAGCATCTACAGCGAGTATACAAGCGGTAAGTGATTCGTTCGTTAATAGTGTTATTCTTTTAAATCAGGAGGTAATGATATATGTCTGTAATCCGGCGTTATGCATTATATGTTGCTTGGATCATCTCCCTGATTGCAACTTGTGGAAGCTTGTATATGAGTGAAATATTGTTGTGGGAACCGTGCAAATTGTGTTGGGTTCAGCGGATATTCATGTATCCGCTCGTCCTTGTGCTGGGGATTGCCGCATACCGCAATGACCGCAGTATCGTTCGGTATACACTCCCGCTATCGATTATCGGCGGGTCAGTATCAACCTATCATTATTTGCTGCAGAAGGTACCGGGGATGGCAAGCTTAACTCCTTGCCGCTCTGGGGTTCCGTGTAATTACGATTATATGGAAGGCTGGATTACAATTCCGTTGTTGGCGTTTATCGCATTTCTACTCATCACGATTCTGCTGATCATCGCACGCAAAAACGAGCCAGAGGAATAAGGCGTAGGGTTGTCGACGAGGTGGGGGAGAAGGAAATGATGAAATTCGGATTGCAAATGAAAATGGTAGTTGGCATGCTGGTGGTGTCGGGCGTTACCTATGCGACAAGCGGATTTTTCATCTTCGTGCTGAAGCCGTACTTAGCACCGGGAATGAATGAACTGTTGTATGACGGCATCATCTTCATGCTCGGCATATTCTGGACCTGCTTGCTAGGTTGGCTTGCAGCACGCCTCATTGTGAAGCCGATTATTCAATTGACGAAGGCGGCAGACGAGGCGGCGCAGGGAAAGTTGAATGTGAGCCTACCGTCGTACCATTTCCATGATGAGGTCAATGTTCTGATTGCTTCTTTTGGCCAAATGGTACGCAATTTGCAGCATATGATTACGGAAATTAAAAGCAGTGTTGATATTACGACGCAAAATACTTCAACATTAAGCGGTGCCATGACTCAAGCTGCTCACCAGATCGAACAAATCTCCTGCGCGGCTGACGAGATGAATCGTGGAGCGGAGCAGCAGGCGATGTGGACTGCCTCAGCAGCTGAATCGGTGGAACAGATTCACGCCTCAGCTGCTGCCGTTCAGGAAAGAGCGGAAGAGACGGAGCGTATGACTCAAGATATGCTCGGAACGCTTGCAGACAGTGAGGAGATGTTGAAGTCGATCATTGATGGCATGCTGATGGCGGCTGAATCTGGACAGGCCTCGATAGACACGGTACAGCGGCTCAGCGAGCAGGCGGAGCAGATTGGAGATATTTCGACTACGGTGCGAGAAATTGCTGATCAGACGCATTTGCTTGCCCTGAATGCTTCGATTGAAGCGGCTAGAGCAGGAGAGCATGGTGCTGGATTTGCCGTCATCGCATCCCAAGTTCGGAAGCTGGCGGAGCAGAGTGCTTCTGCGGTGAATAATATTAATGACCGCATCGTTCTGATGCAGTCTCAGGTGGAGCAGGCTGTTCGCTTGATTACGAAGCAAGTCGACATCGTAAGTGTTGAAGCGACGAAGAAGGATGAAGCTGCAAATGCCCTGAGTGCTATCGCACATGTAACGAAGCAGGCTTCGAAGGCCGTTCATGATATTGCAAGTGAAGTAGAGCAGCAGACAGAGCGCTTCGCAACTACGCTGGAGCAGACACGGAGGATGGCTTCCATTGTCAATGAGATGGCGGAAGGCACTCGTCAGGTAGCGAGTGCGACACAAGAACAGACAGCTGTCATGGAAGAAATGGCTGCCTCCTCTGATGTGCTACGAGATCAAGCGACTCGTTTGCAGGCGCAGACATCGGCATTTAAGAATTAAAATAGGAAATCACCTAATTAATGGCAATTTAACATAGACTTGCATCAGCCAAATGGATGCAAGTCTTTTCTTGTGACATTTGTTCATAAACTGGTATGTAAAATACATGTTCATTTGCGGCGAAATTGATATGATGGAGATATAAGTGCTTCACAATAAACGGTATAAGGCAGGAGGAGAACAAATCTTGACAACGCTTTCATATGAAGGTCAGCAATTTATGCTTCAAGGCAAGCCTACACTGCTTATTTCTGGTGCTGTTCATTATTTCCGTATTGTGCCTGAATACTGGACAGATCGGCTTCGCAAGGTGAAAGCGATGGGCTGCAACTGTGTAGAGACATATATTGCTTGGAACGTGCATGAGCCGCGAGAAGGCCAGTTCAACTTCAAAGGAATGGCTGACATTGCGGAGTTTGTCCGCATTGCAGAGCGTGAAGGTCTGTACGTTATTGTGCGTCCAAGCCCTTACATATGTGCGGAATGGGAGTTCGGGGGGCTGCCGGCTTGGCTGCTGAAGGAAGATATGCGGCTGCGCTGCAGTGATCCTAGATTCCTAGAGAAGGTATCCGCATACTATGATGCCCTTCTCCCGCAATTGAAGCCGCTGCTTGCGACAGCAGGGGGGCCAATTATTGCCGTGCAAATTGAAAACGAGTATGGCAGCTATGGCAATGATCAGGCTTACTTGCAAGCTTTGCGCGGCATGTTGGTAGAACGTGGCATCGATGTCCTATTATTCACTTCAGATGGTCCTGGTGATGATATGCTGCAGGGTGGGATGGCCGATGGCGTGTTGGCGACCGTCAACTTTGGTTCGAGACCGAAGGAAGCGTTCGACAAGCTGAAACAGTATCAGCCAGATGCTCCGCTTATGTGTATGGAATATTGGAACGGTTGGTTCGATCACTGGTTCGAAGAGCATCATACGCGCAGCGCAGAAGATGCAGCGCAGGTGCTGGATGAGATGCTGGGAATGGGCGCCTCGGTGAGCTTCTATATGCTGCATGGGGGTACGAACTTCGGATTTGGCAGTGGAGCTAATCACGGGGGACGCTTCGAGCCAACGGTAACCAGCTATGACTATGATAGTGCGATTAGTGAAGCAGGAGATATTACACCGAAGTATCGGTTATTCCGAGAGGTAATCGGTAAGTATGTATCGCTGCCTGAAGGTGACCTGCCTGAGAATACGCCTAAGACAGCGTACGGTGAAGTCACAGTGAACCGAGCTGTGAAGCTGTTCGATACGCTTGCGTCTATGACGGATGTGAAGATGAGTATATGTCCGGAGCCAATGGAAATGTATGATCAGAATAATGGCTTTATCTTGTATTCCACTCAAGTGTCTGGCCCACGCACAGAATGCACGCTGACGATTCAGGATGTTCACGATCGTGCTCATGTATTCTTGGATCAGAAGCTAATCGGCATAGTGGAGCGCTGGGATCCCCAGAAGCTGGCGGTGACGATTCCAGAGGGGGGAGCGCGGCTTGATATTTTTGTAGAAAATATGGGGCGTGTCAACTATGGATCAGAGCTGTATGATCGTAAAGGGATTACGCATGGCGTTCGATTGAATGGGCAATTTCTGTTCCATTGGGAAGTGCGCAGTTTGGAGCTGGAGAATCTGAATGGCTTGCAATTCAAAACAGCTGATTCTGGGCTAGAGGGAGAGCAGCCGGCATTCTACGAGGCTACGCTATCGATTCAAGAGCAGCCGCAGGATACATTTCTTCGCTTGGATGGATGGAAGAAGGGTGTAGTGTTCGTAAATGGCTTCAATCTTGGACGTTACTGGGAAGTTGGTCCTCAGCAGACACTCTATGTTCCAGCACCAATACTCCGCCAAGGAGAAAACCAAATTGTCGTATTTGAGCTGCACACACCGGGGGACAAGCTTACTTTTGAAGCGGTTCCGTCCTTATAATGTCATATGTAGATTGTAAGAAATACAGAGCAGCCTTTCTCCTCCGAGAAGGGCTGCTCTACTTATTTTGCTTCACAGCAAGGCTGATAAAAAATAATTGCCATTCGAACAGCACAACATGTTGTGTTGGCGTGTGAATAAGGTTAATTACGCGCCTAAGCCGATCAAAGTTAATCAAATGACCGGAAGCATGTTGTCGGCTTCAGCAGGAACGAGATCAGGGATAAGATCGATTCCGGGTTCCAGTACGGGACTAGGTTCTTCTACCACTTCGACTGTATCTTGAACGGCATCGGACAATGGTTCTGCCACTTCTTCATGATTTGGAGATCCAACGGTTGTCTGTATGAACGTTGTTACTCCTTGCCGGTAGCGTTCTTGATCAACGGAATAAGCGGTACCATGCCCGGCTCCCTCAATGAGGATCAAGGAAGATGTATCATGCTTCGCTTCATGCAGTTGCTCACTCATCCATGTCGGCACGAAACGATCCTCCTTGCCATGAATGAATAAGACGGGGAGGGGGCACGTCTTCATAATTCGTAATGGGCTTACTTGCTCCATGCGGAATCCAGCCTTGCGCAGAAGCAATCGATTAATGAGTGCCATAGTAGGCCATGCAGGCATTTGATTCAGCTTCGTTACTTGATAATGAATGAGCTGTGTCAAATCGGAGTAGGGGCAGTCAGCCACAATGAATTGTACCTGTGGCCTGCGGATTGCTGCGTATTCGAGCACGGTTCCCCCACCAAGCGATTGACCATGCAATCCAATGATGCAATCCTTCCCCTTCCGTTCAACAATCCAGTCCACCCACATTTGCACATCGTATTTTTCTTTGTAGCCAAAGGTTGTGTACTTGCCTTCACTCTGACCATGCCTGCGCTGATCAATAAGTAGTACATTAAAGCCTTGCTCGGTGAACATATCCATAAATTGAGCTGACCAAGGAAGAGCTCCTGTATAGCCGTGAACAATTAGCGCAATCCGGCGTGAATTCGGAAATTTCTCCATATAATAGCCGTGCAGCTTAATGCCATCATGGCTTCGGATAGTGACTTCTTCTTTGCGGCAAGCTTCAAATTGTTCACGAGTGAAGACCCCCTGCTGTTCAAGCATCTCCAGACAGCGCTCGTAGGTGGAACATTTGGAGCGTGTCATATAGTGAACAGCATAATGGGGAATGAGCCAAGCAGACAGTAACAAAAAGATAATAATGCCAAATGCAATCGGTGTCAGCATTGCTGTCAGACCTCCAATCACGTATACATTAGTCAAGCATGTTGTCCGCGGATACGGATTAGGATGTGCAGATTGCTGTCGATTTAACCGGACTCCAAGCAACCATCGCAAGTAATGCTTACAGTACTGAAGCATTGACCACATAGCTAAGGAAAGATTCTTGTCATGCCTGAACGGGTAATGGGCTTACCAATATAGACTATGACCATATATACCTGTATGTGAAGTGGTATGAATTGCAAGAGCAGGATGGATTGGATTTCGGAGCCATTGTCCGTTACAATGGAACGGGGTAAGAGAAAGAACGAACTCGAGGGTCGAATAACATTCCGAAGCGGGATTATATACATAAGAAAGCTTGAACAATGCGGCAATACAAATGGCTGCAGGCTGATTATTCGTACTTTCATGAACATTACACACAGAAATGCCGCTGATTTAGCTGCAAGCCTGTGTCACATTTCGTCAAAAACGTTTATAATGATTGCATAGACAAGCCCCGCCTCTGCGGGGTGTTGCCTTGTTCTGAGCGGGAACTGAGTACGTTCTACGCCATATGCAACGAGCGAAAGGATTTGGAACAATTATGTGTGGCATTGCTGGTATATATCATTTTCATGATCAACAACCTTCTGAACAAGTAGTACGCTCGATGATGGACTTGATCCACCATCGCGGACCGAATGACGCGAAGCTGTGGATTGGCGATCGTGTTGGACTAGGCTTCCGCCGTCTGTCCATTATCGATGTCGCAGTTGGAGCGCAGCCGCTCAGCAACGAGGATGATTCAATTTGGATTATTTTCAACGGAGAGATATACAATTATCAAGAGCTGCGTGAAGATTTGATCCATCGCGGGCACCAATTCAAGACACATACGGATACAGAAGTAATTATTCATCTGTACGAAGAGCATGGTTCGAAGTGTGTGCATCATCTTCGCGGTATGTTTGGCTTCGCCATCTGGGATCGCAACAAGCAGGAGCTGTTTATTGCGCGTGACCATTTCGGGATTAAGCCTGTATATTATTATCAAAATGACGAGATGTTCGTCTTTGGTTCGGAAATTAAAAGCTTGCTGGCGGTTCCAGGTGTTCAACGCCAAGTGAACATGAACAGCTTCTATAATTATTTAACATTCCAATACGTACCTGATCCGAACACGATGTATCAAGGGATTCATAAGCTGCCACCTGCGCACTCTATCACAATCCCGTTCGGCGGGAAGCCGATTATTGAGAAGTATTGGGATCCAATGTTCGAGCCTGTGGATCGTCCATTGACACAAATTATCGAGGAAATTCGCGATGTCATGCGCGACTCCGTAGAGCACCATCTTCATAGTGAAGTGGAGCGCGGCTGCTTCCTCTCCAGTGGGATTGACTCGACGATTACATCTACTTTGATGCGTTCGATGGAACCGATCAAGACATTTAGTGTCGGCTTCGAAGGTGCGAACAATGAGACAATTATTGCTCGGGATACGGCTAGACAGCTGGATACGGAGCATTATGATCGCATGATTACACAGGAGATGTACTTCGACGCAGTACCGCGGGCGATCTGGCACTTGGACGAGCCAGTAGCGGATCCATCCGCGATTGCTTTGTATGAGGTTGCTCGCTTAGCGAAAGAGCATGTCACAGTCGTATTGTCAGGTGAGGGCGCGGATGAATTGTTCGGTGGATACCGCATATATCGCGAACCGCATTCCCTTCGTTATCTGTCATGGATGCCTGAAGGCATGCAGCGTGCGATGCATAAGATGGTGCAGTCCGTTCCGTTCAACTTCTACGGCAAGAACTACTTGCTTCGTGGAACGACGCCGCTTGAAGAACGCTTCCTCGGCAACGCGAACATTATGACGGATGATGCGAAGGTAGAACTGCTGCGTGCGACACAGTCCGAGATTGCTGACTTCACGAAGCCGTTTGATATCGCACGCACCTATTATGACCGTACACGCCACCTGGATCCTGTATCGCGGATGCAGTATATCGATATGAATCTGTGGATGCCTGGCGACATCCTGATGAAGGCGGATAAGCTGACGATGGCGCATTCGCTCGAACTGCGCGTTCCGTTCTTGGATCGCAAAGTATTCGACGTGGCCCGCAGCATCCCAGCCCATTACCGCATTGCAGACGGTACGACGAAATATGCGCTTCGCAAAGCGATGCAGGGCATTATCCCAGATTCGGTATTGAACCGTCCGAAGCTTGGCTTCCCGGTACCAATGCGCGACTGGCTGCGCACGGAACGTGCAAACATCATGTGGGAAGAGTTGTCCGCAAGCGGTATTGACCACCTCGTCAATTTGACGGCTGTTGAAGATATGTTCCGCCGTCACAAGAATGGACAAGGAGACTACTCCCGCAAGATTTGGACATTGCATGTGTTCGCCCTCTGGCACCGCACATACATGAAACAGCAATAAAATAGTGGATTTAGATAAGCAGCTCCTGTTAAGCAGGGGCTGTTTTTTTGCGTCCAGTTGAAACTGGGAAAATGCAGGATATTGTAATTCCGATTAGGCAGCATGCATCACATCTCATCTCATGAAATCAACTAATAGGCTCATTAATGAAGAACGCGATTATTATCGAAAAAGGGAGAATTTTGAACGTTAGCTGACAGGTTTAACAAAACTTGTTTGGGATTATTTTCATATCCCCATTACAATCAGAGTGAATCTATAAAAATTGGAGGTTATGAACCATGCGCAATAAGTTTGTCCCGTCTATAATCATGGGACTCGTATTCCTATTAGTATTTTCAGTCTCGACAGCATTTGGAGCAAGCAGCATAGGTGATCCATCCTATAATCCAGACTACGGCTGGAAGCGTTACACCCAGTATTCTTCCGAAATTATGTATAGCGGAAATTGGTGGAATAGTGGTAATGCGAAACAAACCAGCTCCAGAAGCGCTTCAGTAAAGTTCAACTTTGTCGGCAGCTCGGTTCGCCTCATCGCACAAAATTATGGATATGGCTCCTATGATATTTCCGATAACATTACAGTTATTGTTGATAAAAAACCTTACACCACGATTTCAATGAGAAATATTCCTTCTGATTACTACAATCCACGTCTGGCTTATGAATTGACAGGATTATCGAATAGCGAGCACAGTATTGAATTTATCAACCAGACCGATAAGCTTATGTTCGTCAGCGCCGTGGATGTACCATCTGACGGGCAATTGCGCCCATACAATCCAGACGCCGTGTATACGCCGAAAGTGAGCGTAACTTCTGTGACGTATACCGTGTACTTGAATCAAACGTTTGACGTGCAAATTAAGCTTGATAATGTCAAAAATATTTATGCAGAAGATGTCAGCTTAACCTATGACAAAACGCGTTTCGAGCTCGTTGATGCATACGCTGATAATAAGCTGATGATCATTCATCAGAAAGATTCCGATGTGCTCCGCTTCATTACAGCAAGTAAAGGGCGCTATAATGGTATTAATGGCAGCAGCGTATTGTTGAATTTGAAGTTCCGAGCTACTAATTTAGGACGAGGCAAGGTTGATGTTGTAAAAGCAGTTGTTGCGGATAACGGACAGAATGAAGTAAATGTAGCTCGCGAGAACATGAACTCTTGGACGTTCACGGTGGTAGGAAGCCCTGAGTTCAGCTTGAAGCATATCGGTAAGCTTGCCTATCACTATCAAGAGGACAAGTCAGTATTGCCAAGCAATATTCAAAATGTCGTGGGCGACAACGGCCCAATTGAGCAAGTTGACCTGAAACAACTGGTCAAATCAGTGTTGTCCAACCCTTTGTATAATTAGTATCCATATAGAAACAAACGTTGTATCAAAATGCTAAAAAAGCAGCGAGCCTATTCCACGAAGGGAACGGCTTGCTGCTTTTCCTTTGTTGCATCTATTCGCCGGTAGGCGAGTATTAATTCGAAGAAGCTTGTGGCTGTGTCATTGTATCGTCAGAGCCCTCGCCTGGCTTGCGCTTCTGCATCGCCTCACGGGAGATACGTCCGTTGCCGATCAGCAATGCAACGAAGATACCGACCACGATGAAGCCGAGACCTGTCAAGAAGACAGTGGAGAAGGAAGCAGACCAAGCATCCTTGATCGTATTCAGCACGTTCACTTTCAAGTCCTCAGGAAGCTGTTTCAGCAAATCGCTGTTAATCAGCAACTGATACAGTGTATTGGAATCTGTGCCGGTCTTACTCAGAACGGCTTGCGTTCCTGGATCAGCACTAGCTGTTGCATTCGCAATATTTGTTGCAATGACGCTGTTCATAATAACGTTGAACAAGGTTGCCCCGATCGTCGATCCGATAGAGCGGAAGAACGTCGTAGCGGAAGTGACTGTACCCAGCTTTTCGCGTGGAAATGCATTCTGTACAACCAGCGTAATAATTGGCATAACCATACCGATACCGAAGCCAAGTACAACCATGAACGAATAAGCTATCCAAGTTGAAGTGCTGACACCCATTGTACTCATGAGCCAGAAACCGATGGACGTAATGATCATGCCCATCGTCATAACCGCACGATAACGCATGCGCAGAACCAGCTGTCCAGCCAAGATGCTTGCAATAATCAAGGCAATCATCATTGGTGTCATCGTGGAGCCTGCTTGCGTCGGTGTTACGCCAAGCACCCCTTGCATGAACATTGGCACGAACATAATTGCACCGAACATGCCAAGACCAACGAGAAAGCCGAGTGCTACAGATACGTTGAAGATACGGCTCTTGAAGAGTGACATATCAATTATTGGTTCTTCTGCTCTGTGTTCAACGAAGACAAACAGAACGAAGAGCACCAATGCACCAGCAAACACGAGAATGCTTGTTGGAGAATCCCATGCATACTTGTTATGGTCAAGCGACAGCCCAAGCAGCAATAAGACGATACCCGGGATAAGTGTGAAAATTCCGAGCCAGTCGATCGAGATTTTTTTGCTCTTGTCTCGAGGCTCATCAATTGATTTCATGCCAATAAAGATTAAGATCGTTGACAATAAGCCGAACGGAACATTAATAAGGAAAATCCAGTGCCAGCTGATATTATCAACAATAAATCCGCCAAAGAACGGACCGATGACGGAACTAAGACCGAAGATGGCTCCGAATACCCCTTGCCACTTGGCGCGTTCCTGCGGACTGAACATCATTCCGATAATCGTCTGGGACATCGGCATCAGCATACCGCCGCCGATACCTTGGATCGCCCGGTAAATAATTAACTGCTCCATATTCACTGCCGTTGCGCATAAGCCTGAACCGACAACGAAGATAAGCCATCCAGTCAGGTAGATGAATCGGCTTCCGAACAAGTCCGCTAATTTACCGGCTAGTGGGATGACTGCTGTTGAGCAGATCATATAAGCGGTTGTTACCCAAGCGAAGATGGCGAACCCATTGAGATCCTTAATTATCGTTGGCATGGCCGTGCCGACGATCGTCTGCTCCAGGGAACTGAAGAACATCCCCATAATCAGACCGAATAGTACCATATTGCGGCGAGATGCCGTATGGTCTTTCACTGTGGCCATTTATTAATCACCTTTCTTTCATGCTCGTTTATATGTTGTGTGAACGACTGACCTTCGGGTCAAAAAATAGCATGTTGATACTATAATCCCGATTGACCGCGAAGTCAATTGTTTTGGAACTAAAATATTTTTCATCATATTATGTTTGTGGTATGGTAGGAATAACGTAACAAACGATGCTGACTAGGCGGTCAAAAAGGGCTGAACCGAAAGTCATGACATACGGAGGACGGAACATGGAAGAGAAAAAACGTCTCATCATGGAAACAGCGCTCTCGCTGTTCGCTGAAAAGGGTTATCATGAAACCTCGATTCAAGAAATTGCAGAACGTATCGGAATTGCCAAGGGCTCAGTCTATTCCTTCTTTCGTTCGAAGGAAGAAATATTGTTCACAATATTCGACCATTATCATCAGATGATGTATGAATTAGCGCGGGATACACTCGCTGACAATTTGCCGGCTCGCCAGAAGCTGAACAAGCTCATTCACATTTCTCTGGAGCAGTTCGGCAGATTCAAGTTGTTCCTTACCCTGCAGCGTAAGGAAGCACACCTATATAAGAAGCGGGAAATTCGAGATATGGTATTCGATTTCCGTGCAAAGCGCTTCTTTACCTTCCGCCAAGTGGTTGCTGAAGTTTACGGTCAGGAAGCGGAACCTTATTGGATGGACTTAGCGACAATTATTAGTGGTATGACCATTGAGTTCATGAGTTATGCGACATTTGACCGGAAAAATGTGGATTTTGATCAAGTGTGCACCTTTATTGTGAATGTTCTGGATGCGACTGCGGAGTCACTTGTTCGCAAGAATGCCGAGCCTGTACTTACCATGGCGCTTATGAATGATTTTATGCGTTCCGGACACGTAAGCATGTCCAACTCGCAGCAACAATTGCTGGATCAAGTGTGGCTGCTGAAGGATGCAGTGATGAGTGCGCCGTTCAGCTTAAAGCAGCGTGAGGAAGCGGAGCAAGCGTACACAGCTCTAGAGTCAGAGATATTAAGGGGAAGCGGAAAAACGGTAAATGCGAGAGCAATGGCATTGTTCCTCTGCTCGATGCCGGACGATCCAATTGAACAGGCGGCCAAGCGGATTCTAACCTTGCTGGAGCACACTTGCGAGTCAGAAGGGGATGAACGAACATGCAAGCGTGGCTGAACAGAATTGATCCGATCACGAAGGGGATATGGCTGTTCGGCACCGGTCTTGCCGTTATGATTAGCATGAAGCTGAATTGGCAGCTTGGCTGGTTCTTATCCCTGCTTATCATCGGAGTGACGGGAGCGGGGTGGTCAGGTGCGCGATGGAGAACGGTGCTCATTCTGCTGCTTGGCTTCGCTCTGCCGCTCTTTCTATTCCAGTGCCTAGTCCTGCCAGGTACCAAGATTCGGCTTACGATTCTCGGATTGAATCTGACCGAGGAAGCGTGCCGTACTTCACTCACGCTGACGCTGCGTGCATTGACGCTGTTCTTGTCGTCATTGCTATACGCTACGACTACAGAGCCGCGTGATGTTGTCACGGCGTTGTCCCATCATCTAAGGCTGCCGAATCGCTTCGCGTTCGCCGTTGCCATCGCGCTTCGCTTCGTCCCTCTTCTCGCTGAAGAAGCGCGCAATATTCGTGAGGCACAGCGGATGCGTCAGCTTACCGCGCCGCAGGGGATTGGTGAGCGAATGCGTCTAGCGGGGCAATACGTCGCTGCGGTTACGTCCAGTGCGATGCGAAGAGTTCAAAATGTAGCGACAGCAATGGAAGTGAAGCAATTCGGGGCAAGCATTGCTCGAACGTCATGGAGAACTTTGCGTTTTACTGCGCTTGGGATCAGCTTCGCGACTGCGACTGTAGGAGCTATGACTGCGACAATTCTTTTGGGTTAATAAAAAACGCACACAATAATGATAGATTTGACTTGCATTTCCATGCCATCCCTTGTAACGTTAATGGTAGTTTATCTGTTGTGGGTTAACATATACCAGTATCACAACGTTACATAAGTAGAAGAATTGGGGATGAGTCATCTATGAGAATGGGAAATGGAACAACTACAATGAACGAATCTCGTTTCTCGCTCCGTTCCCTTACACTAGCGGACTGGGTGCTGATGGCACTGCTTGCAGCTGCAAATGGTGTAATGACGACCGGGTTATCTTGGGTAAATAAGCTGCTGCACTCTGTTGGTGGACCAATGCTAACATCAACGATCGTCGGCTTGTACATGATATATGGTCTGCTTGCGATATATGTTATCCGTAAGCCAGGGGCAGCGTTGGTAACATATTCGCTTGGCGCTTGTGTACAAATCTTAATGGGAAGCGCATATGGGGCTTGGTCTTGTATTGCTGCGGCATTATGCTATGCGGTTGTGATTGAACCGTTGTTTTATGTATTCCGTTACCGTCAATACAATTGGTTCACCATGCTGTTCGTAGGTACAGCAGCAGTACCGCTGTGGTTTGTGGTTTCGGCCTTTATGTTCGGTTATATCCACTATGAGATGTGGGTACTTATTGCAACCTTAATTATCCGCTGTATAAGCGGGATGCTGCTGTGCGGTGCTCTAACCAAGATGATTGGGGATCGGATTGCTTCTACAAGAGCAATGCGCCCATTCGCACTAGGAAGAGAGTCACGCGGGCAGTAGTATGGTAGGGGGCCAGTCTAATATGAGAATCCTACAATCTAAGGAGGTCATGCGCGCTGAGCGTGTGGCCTTTACTTATTTTGGCGAGTCTGAACCAGTATTGCAGCCATGCAGCTTCTGTATCAAGTCTGGATCTGTTGTGCTGCTGGCAGGGGGGAATGGGAGCGGCAAGACAACGCTCCTCAAGCTGATGGCTGGTGCAATGCAGTCGCATGAAGGCCAGCAGCAAGGTGAATTGAGCTGCGGCATGGTGCAGGATGGACAGGCGCCAATCAGGGGCTTTATCCTGCAGGAGGCCAAGGAGCAGTTTGTGATTGGTACGGTTGAGGATGAGTTAGCCTTCGCACCCGAGAATCTTGGCCTGCCGCGAGAGGTCATCCATAGTAGAGTAGAAGAGCAGCTTGATAAGGCTGATTTGCGTCAACTGCGCTTGCGTCAGGTTCAGCAGTTGTCAGGAGGCGAACAGCAACGTACAGCTGTTGCTTCTGTATTGACGATGGAGCCGGATGTGCTGCTTATTGATGACGCGTGGAGTCAGATGGATAAGGAATCTCGACGCCGTCTGTTAGAGCAGCTTCAAGCTTGGCATAGTCAGGGTAGGACGATAGTATTAGCCGCATCGCGCCTAGACGAGCTGTCAGACGAGTGGCAGCATGGCTGGATACAAGATGCACAGCTTCTTCTGTTGCATAATGGGAGAATGGTGTATGATGGAAAGATGCCTGTATATCCCTCAAGGGATGGTTTGAACGGTCTATCCCGTCCGAAGGACGATCTTCGCTGCTTGGAGCTCTGTTATGAGGCAGGCATTATACCTCCGAAGTGGGAAGGGAACGCTGAGACAACTATTATGTCCATGCAGGTGCCAGCCACTGTAAAACAAGGAAGTGCTGGAGACGATGCTGCTGTACGAGCAGAGTGTGCTGGGGGCGAGTGTAGTAGAATACTCGAAGAAGAAGTCCTTCTGCACTTATCGAAGGTGAGCTATCGGTATCATCCTATTGCTCATCGTGATCAGAAGCGTCGGCAGACAGAGGACGCGCTTCATAATGTTACCTTCCAGCTTAAGGCAGGGCGATGTATGCTGCTGACGGGCAAGAACGGGTCGGGGAAGTCAACCTTGTTCCGCCTTATAACCGGCGGCTTGTCGAAGCGCTCCGGCAGCATGGAAGGTGAATGGTGGATTGCAGGCCAATTGGGGCAGAAGCTGCGATCCTGTGAAGTGGCAAGACTTATTGGATTCACAGCACAGCAGCCCGAATCGGGCTTCTTTGCAGCGTCCGTGCAAGAGGAACTGCGAGATGCTCTCCATGTAGCGAATCAATGCGGGCGATTGCGCATAGAAGGACAGTCTTGGGAAGGCCACGCTGTCTATACGCATGAACAGGTGGAACGGGAAGTGGAGTCTCGCTTGCAGCAATATTGTCTATGGGAAGTGAAGCATCTGCATCCGCATGATATGCCAACTGGATTGAAGCGGCTGCTCAGTCTAGCAATTGCTTCCGCGCACGAACCTGAAGTCATTCTGCTAGACGAGCCGACAGCCTCCTTGGATGCGGTACATGCAGCCTTCGTTCGCGACTGGTGTCTGCGCAAAGCGGAACAGGGATGCGCGTTGATTGTTGCCACACATGATCGCATGTGGGAAGAGGTAGAGCACCCGCGATTGATGCATGCTAATATGGATCGGGGCTCACTGCACATCAATTTATAGTGAATCATGAGCTGCGGAAGCTGTACGAGATTTAGGAACGAAGGAAGGGTATTTATGGGGAACGAGGCTTCTATGCAAGCTGGACGAAGCCGCAAGCTTGTCACACTTGCACTACTATTGTCGACCTTTCTGGCGGCAATCGAGGTAACAGTAGTAAGTACAGCAATGCCGAAGATTGTTGCAGATTTAGGCGGATTATCCTTGATTAGCTGGGTATATGCCGCTTATTTGCTTACTACGGCAATCTCAACACCATTGTTCGGGAAGATGGCTGATTTATATGGCCGTAAGAACATATTTATAATCGGCTCCGCTCTGTTTGTAGGGGGATCGATGTTGTGCGGTCTATCGGGCACTATGACGCAGATGATTATATTCCGTGCTCTTCAAGGAATCGGAGCAGGCGCTGTAATGCCTGTTACCTTCACGATGGTAGCGGATATTTACACATACGAAGAACGGGCCAAGATTCAAGGCTTATTCAGCTCTATTTGGGGAATTGCTGGGTTGGTCGGGCCGTTAGTCGGCGGGTTCTTCGTCGATTCTTTATCATGGCACTGGATATTCTACTTCAATGTGCCGTTCGGCATCGTGTCAGTATGGATGATCATGGTGTGCTTCCATGAGAAGGTGGAGCGCAAGGACAAGCCTGTCGACTATGCGGGGGCAGCGACATTCTCCATCGGGATGACCGCATTCTTGTTTGCGATTATTACAGGCGGACAGGGGATCGCGTGGAATTCTCCATGGATGTTCGCACTGTTTGGGACTGCGGCTGTGTTCCTTGTTCTCTTTTTCCGGATCGAAGTGAAGGCAAAGGAACCGATGGTGCCGCTCAAGTTGTTCCGGATTCGCGACATCGGGGTGTCAAACCTTGTCAGCTTCCTCGCAAGTGCGATCGTGATGGGGATCAGCTCCTATATGCCGCTCTGGACACAAGGTGTGCTGGGGCAAAATGCCTCCAGTTCAGGCCTGTCACTGACCCCAATGTCAATTGGCTGGCTGATTGGATCAATTGTAGGCGGCCGTATGCTGATTAAGATAGGGGCACGCGTGACATCGACGCTAGGGATGATATTGATCGTGATCGCTTCCATATGGCTGTCGACGATTTCAGATACAACCCCGCTTATTTTGATCGTAATCATTATGTCATTGTCAGGCCTAGGTTTCGGCCTGTCGTTCACGGTATTTACCGTCATTGTCCAGTCTTCTGTCGATTGGAGCATGAGAGGTGCTTCAACAGCATTGAACACGTTCGTACGGTCGTTGGGGCAGATGCTTGGCATTGCCGCGTTCGGGACATTCTTAAATGCGAGCATTGCATCGATGGTATCGGATGCGGGGCCTGACGTATCCTCGCGTGTCTCGAATGAAGATCTGAGCAAGCTGTTGAATCCAGAAAGTGCAAGCTCGCTGTCGCCTGATTTAATGGGTACACTGCGTTCTTTCCTGGAGTCAGGGCTAGGGCAGGTCTTCCTGATAATGGCTATTATCGCGGTCGCATGCTTAGTAAGTATGTTGTTCATGCCTAAGTCGACAAATTCCGGGGGATCATCCGGTCAGGATGAAGCTTCTCCATCTCATTAAAGACAGGTGCAATGATACTTCTTTACGTAACTGAACCTAAAACACTAGATAATCAGGTCGTTTTTCCGGTAGTAGAAACTGCTTGGAAGGGCGGCCTTTTTCTTATGGGGATTGTTTCTCTTGCAAATAAATCACTCTACATTATCCTGCACAAAAGTAGGAAATTTTGGATTTGTGTCGAAGTATTTCGAAATAAGAGAAATGTACTGCTTCCATCTGTAAAGGAGTCACTCTGCCATGTCACGTACGTTACACCCATTGGCTTCGCTGCGTACAAGTATGCTGTTCGTGATACTGACCGTTCTCACTGCAGTGTTCTCTGTAATTGGACTCGAATTTTCATACGGTGCGGAGTTCATGTTGTGTGGGGCCACTCTGCTCATTATGCTTGTTCTGTATGGTTCGCACTGGGCGGCAATTATGGCGCTTATTATTGGACTAGGGTTTTATTTCTCAGGTTACGGTTCGTTTATATTGCTGCTTATTGGATTGGAAATGATATTGGTTGGATATATGTATGAACGGAAAAGGGGGTTCCTGCTTCTCTGGGACAGTCTGTTCTGGTTCGGAATCGGAGCCCCGCTTGCAGCGGTTTTATTTTGCCTGCAGACCAACGAGTACAACGCAGAAGCACTACTTCAATATTTTATGTTCGCAATGAGCGGACTATTGAATGCTCTGATCGCTGATGTGGTCGTTACCTATATGCCATGGAAACGGCTGTTGCCTGATCTGCGAACGAAGCCCGTGTATCTCAATCAGCTGCTGATGCATCTCTCTGTCGCAATCGTGTTCCTTCCGTTTCTGCTGAATATGCTGATTGATAGTCGCGATATGCAGCAGGACATCGAACGGGATTCTTTAGCAAGAATTGAATTGCAAACCGCTCAAATTACAGATGCACTTCTGCAGATGGACAGAAAACAGCGCCAAGGGCTCAATCTTGGATCGATTATGGAGACAGGGAAGCTTTACGATAATTTAAAGCTCCATTCCCAGAATGGCTTATTGAAGTTGGCTGCGTTCAATCATAAGGGCCAATTGGTTGCTTCGAGTGATGAGGTGTGGTTCGAAAGCAATGCAGTGTACATGGAAGATACTGTACCTAATAAATCACCTGTTCGCATGGCCGCTCATCATTCACAAATTCGGATGGATGCTTACGGGGTGAAGTCCTCTTTTTCCCGTATTCTGCCCCCTGACAGAAATTATGATTATGGAACAAGAAGGTGGAATGACGGTTATTATGTTTTGGAGGACAAGCTGACCGATCATCCGATCGCTAAGGTTGTTGGCTTTATTCCGATTTCCTATTTTCTACAAACGACGATTGACGTCTATTTGCGCAAGTTTTTAATGTTGTTCATGGTCTGCCTGCTGGCTACCGGGGTATCACTTGCGGTAAGCCGCTTTATTGTTCGCTCTCTTCGTGATTTGGAGGAGGCGACGGCAGGGATGCACCATAAATTGCTGAAGGACAAGACCGTCAAATGGCCTTGCATTCGAATCGGAGAGATTCGTTTACTGGCAATCAATTTCCGGGCAATGAGTGATCGGTTAACGGAAGTATTCAAGGAAATGCTGCGCATGAATGAGAAGCTGCTTGACCAGACGAAAATGCTAGAGCTGTCGGAAGAGAAGCTCCAGCATATTGCTTATTATGATACGCTGACCCAGCTTCCCAATCGGCATTACTTTACGATGAATGTAGAGCGGGCGCTGGAAGATGCGGATGACAAGGTTAGTTCATTGGCGTTAATGTTCATAGATATAGATCGGTTCAAGCATATCAATGATTCGCTCGGCCACAATGTAGGAGATATGCTCCTTGTACAAATTGCGCAGCGCTTGTCGGATTGTCTATCAAAACTGTCCGGCCGGCATTTGAGCTCGCGATATGGCGGGGATGAGTTCATCATTATGCTCGAAGACAGCTCAAGAGAGGAAGTCAACGCGGTCGCTAAGCGGATTTTGCAGCGGCTGCGAGAGAGCTTCCTTGTACAGGCTCATGAACTATTTGTCTCTGCCAGCATCGGCGTATCCTTATATCCGGATAACGGATATGTATATACGGATCTGCTCAAGCAAGCAGATACAGCCATGTACGCTGCCAAGGACAGTGGTGGCCATTCAGTGGTCTTCTATGATGAACTACAGCCGACCTTGCAGCCTGAACGCATGTTTATGGAGACACGTTTGTACAAAGCGTTAGAACGTAGAGAACTGCTGCTTCACTATCAACCGATCGTAGATGCCTCGGGGAAAGTCACAGCCGCAGAGGTGCTGCTTCGCTGGCTTTCTGGTGATGAAGGGTTTATATCGCCGACACAGTTCATTCCGGTCGCGGAAGAGACTGGACTAATCGTTCCTATTGGGGAATGGGTGCTTCGATCTGCATGCATGCAATACCGGATGTGGGCTGATGCAGGGATGCCTGCCTTCCAGCTGGCTGTGAATGTCTCGTTAAGGCAATTGCTTACGAATGACTTCGTCGCGACAATTGATCGAATTATTCGCGAGTGTGAGTTTAATCCGAGTGATTTGATTTTGGAGATAACGGAAGGATACGTTAATAAATCCACCGAGCAGGTCAACGAGGTATTGCACAATCTTAAGAAACGAGGAGTTCAGATAGCGATCGATGATTTTGGAACGGGCTATTCCTCGCTGCACCGCCTAAAGACTTTGCCTGCTCATGTGCTTAAAATTGACCGTTCTTTTGTGCGGCATTTGTTCGCGGATAAAGTGAACACTGCGATTGTTCAAGCGGTGATCCAAATGGGAGACAGCATGAATCTTAAAGTGACAGCTGAAGGGGTTGAAACACCTCAGGAGCTTGAACAGCTGCTCATACTTGGTTGTAGGCAGTTCCAAGGATATTATATTAGTCCCCCGCTGGCAGCCAATGAATTTGCTGCTAGGTTCCCTGACTTTTCAAGCAAGCTAAGAAGCAATTCAATTGCAGCATATGGAGGTTAATTTGTGAAAGGGAAGGGCTTGCCATTTCGAAGATTAATTGTATTCGCAATGATGATCATCATGATATTTTCTTCAACCGGATGTGATGAGACCACGATCCCACCGCAATTGCAGGACGATGAGCGAGTCGTAGAATCTAAGCCGCCTTCCGCAATAACCGTGTGGTGCTTCGAACAACAGTATGTAGACTATGCCAAGAAATTCGAAATCGAGCACCCAGGCGTGAAGGTAAATGTAAAGCGTTTTTCTTATGAAGACCATGTTGATGCTTATTTGGATGCCTTAGAGCAGGGGGATGCTCCGGATGTTATGGAGGTTGGCCATGAATTTCTAGGGGAATTTACGGGGATACAAGGGTTGATGGACTTAAATGCCGCGCCTTTTCTCGCGAGCACGCTGAAGCCGGATATTTCTCCTGACTTATGGGATACTGGACTATCCTTTGACAATAAGCGTCTTATCGCTCTCCCAATTACAACTTCGCCGCTTGTCACCTTCTATCGCAAGGACATTATGGAGCGATACGGATTTCCGTCAGACCCAGAAGAATTGGCTATCTACATGGAGGATCCGAACCGCTGGCTGGCAATGGCGGAGAAGCTGAAGGAGCATGGCATTTATTTAATTCAGTGGGATCGGGAACCCATGCAGTGGTTTGAGTCCATGTTCCCGCTACTTAACAGTAAGCTGCAATTCAACCGGAATAATGCCATGATCGCGCAAGGCATGCTGTTGTCTCAGCGTGTTAATGTGCAGGGGCTGGATGCAAATGTCGGATTGTGGACGGATGCGGGGAATGAAGCGCTGCGGAGTGGGAAGCTGGCAATGGTGTATCTTGGTTCCTGGGGAGAGCTGCAATTGGAGGAGTGGGTGCCGCATATGAAGGGATTGTGGAGAGCTACTCGCTTGCCTATGAAGTTGTACGGCTACTCGACAGGCGCATCGCTTATTATGTCTGAACAGGCCCAGAACAAGGAGCTGGCATGGTCGTTCATGAAGAGCGTGTTCTTTGGGGTGACCGATGATGCAACGGTTGCGGCGCATATGCCTTCTCGCAAAGTATTACTGGATAAAGCACGCAGAAGCGAGTTTCTTGGGGGACAGCAGTCAGATCGATTATATATGGAGCTGGCTTCGAAGATGAAGGAGTTCCGTCCAACCCCGCTTGATAAGCTGGCTGTCGAATGGTATCGCAGTACGAGGCAGAAGGGGATCGAGAATAACTCTCCGCCTGGTGTAATACTCAATCAGATTGAGAAGCTCATTGAGCAGCAATTGCAGCAGGAGAGGCGCGTGCTATTGCGATATTCGCGTGCGACATTCAGAACGTTGGACTTGATGTCATGAAGAGAAATAACAAGAGCGGAAGAACATGTTCTTCCGCTCTGTGCGTTGATTCAGCCCTTTTGGAAATTTAAGCGTATTAACTAATGGAATTGCTAGGAGCCCTTTTTCGTGACAAGGCTTAACTTCTCTGCTTGGATCCCGAGCTTCTTGAGCAATTGAATAGCCTCTTTTTTCTCCTCGAGCGTCAGCCCGCTCATGGCACGCTTTAGGAGTAGAGAATGCTTGGGGAACAGTCCCTGCATTTCTTCACGGCCTTTATCAGTCAACTCAGCGAAGATCACGCGACGATCCGTCGCGCAAGGGTGGCGGCGCAGCATGCCGTTACGTTCGAGCTTATCAATGACATAGGTTACGTTTCCGCTCTGTAGAAGGAGCTTGGAACCGATTTGTTGAATGGGTTGAGGCCCTTTATGATAAAGCATTTCGAGTACGGAGAAGTCAGTCGGGTTATATCCTTCTATTTTGCATCCAGCAGCTGAGTGATCCGTTACGCTCTTGAATGCCTTAGAGAAGACACGGAATAAATGCAAGGCAGCTTCGGTCTCATGATCGATTCGTTCAGACATACGAATCCCCCTCATTTCTTGATTTACTCTTTTATCGTATATCGAAGGAGATAGGAGATTAAATGTCTTTTGTCACACTTGTGAAACAATGAACAAAAAAATTTTGAATTATTCAAATTTAGAAAGGGCAATTCGGTAACATTTGGTTGAACCTGGCATTCAGCACATTGAAACTGCCCAGCTCTGTGCAAGAATAGATACGATAGAGTAAACTAAAAGTTAGAAGAACGGTTAGGTACAGCAGCTTGGCTATGCCTAAGATGAAGGGGGAGATCCGCATGGTTGTTCTTGATGCAAGCATACAATCTGCAGGATATGAGAAAGGCGAGTCTAAAATACATAATATCGAGTTTCAAGTAGAAGCGGGTCAATTGGTAGGGTTAATCGGTCCGAACGGTGCTGGGAAGAGCACGACAATCAAGTCCGTGCTGGGCATTATGCGAGATGTTGCTGGCAGCGTTCGGATTGGGGATGGCAATGGAACTTATGCATACGTGCCTGAACAGCCTGTCCTCTATGACTCCATGACATTATGGGAGCATTTAGAACTCGCTGCATCTGCATATGATCTGCCGCAGGAACAGTTTGTCGAGCAGGCGAATTATCTGCTCACCGAATTTCAAATGACAGAGGTGAAGCACCATTTCCCAACGAGCTTCTCGAAGGGGATGCAGCAGAAGCTGATGCTTATCATTGCCTTCATGCTCAAGCCGTCATTATACATCGTGGATGAGCCCTTCATTGGCTTGGATCCACGAGCAACGCGGAAGTTCCTCCGTATGCTTGAGGAAGAACGCAAGCGGGGAGCGGGCGTCCTCATGAGTACGCATGTACTCGACACGGCTGAGCGCGTATGCGACAGCTTCATCCTGCTTCATCAGGGAAGCGTGGTTGCAAGAGGGACGTTTGATGAAGTGCGGCAAATAAGCGGGTTGCCGGATGGAACCCTATTCGATTGTTTCGAGGTGTTGACCTAATGGGGAGCGAGGGACAGGTTCGTCCATTGTCGACGATGAAGGTAACATCCCCGCAAACACTCGCCTTCCGCCGCTTCCAGACGAATATGGTGTATCAATGGCGGGCACTTCGTATCGCATTGGATTGGACGGTATGGTTGTATATTGTCGTACCGCTATTGCTCCTAGGGGTTAAGTTCTATTGGGGATGGTGGGTGGAACCCTTGGATGCTGCATGGTTGAAGCTGCCTATAGCGGTCTGGCTGCTTCCCTTGCTGCTGCCCATCATAAGTGGATCACTTCGCACTTGGGTGGAAGGCGGGGATATTCTCTTCCTTCGTCAGCAGCCCTATTGGTGGAAGCCGCTTGTTCGATTCGGGTTAATTCAATATGCACTGCGAGGAACGATCATAACGGCTGTCATACTGTTACTGCTTGCTCCGTGGCTCATACGCGGGTATTCGTTGCATAGTGCGGATTTACTTACGATTGGATTTGCCGTTAGCTCCTTATCCTACTTAGCAGGATTAGTACGGAACTATAATTTGGCCGCTTTCTCAGGTTGGACACGTTGGATGATCCGCTTTGTCACAGGGGTGGCAGCTCTCGGATTGTATGGAGTTATTCTTTACTTGCTCGGTATTCATGTGAGTTGGGTGCTCGTCTATGGCTCGATTATATTGGTAAGCTGCTTCCCTCTTATTCGCTGGCGAAACCATGTTCAGCATACATTTGAGCATGATGTTGAACGGGAGGGCGAGCTCAAGATGCAATTAACGGCGATGCTGCTGTCGCAGAGCGTGGATAGAGCACAACGGCGCAAACGAACACGCCCAATGTTGTTCCCGAAGTCGGGCTACTTCATGAAGACGAATGAGTCAGGCCGCCTTATTGGAGCTATCGCGGTCAAGTCATTGCTTCGAAGCAGCACCCATCGCAAGTTTTATTTGCAGCTCCTCTTTATTGGAATGAGTGCGTCCTATATCACTTCACTGCATGGTCTGTTCATTCTTATAGGGCCGGTGCTAAGCGGTATTCTCGGATACTGGCTGAGCACGTATTGGAAGGAATTCATCGATGGTGATGTGGCGTCGATGTTCAGCTTCCGCTCAGAGAGTTTGCAGCAGGCCTCGGCGCATATGGCGCGTGTCTTATGTGCAGGGCCGGGCGTGCTGTGGGGGTTGTCTGCAGGTATTGCTGCAACACCTATTATGATTCCGCTATATGTAGCGGGAGGTGGTCTGATGGCTGCCTTCATCGGCAATACAATTGTTACGCTGCGTGGGTGGAAGCAGAAGAAGCAAATGGAGGAGAGACAAGAACAGTCACGTTTGTCCTCTACTGAATAAAGTATTCGGCAACTGCTCGTACAACCAATTGCAGGGCAGCTTGTGTGTATGTTCCTCCTGTCTGGCGGGTATATTAACGTAAGCTTATTCGAATAGGAGGAACGAGGATGCAAGATACGACTGCGATTCGGTTCCGATTCTCGGATCCTGCAGGTGCAAGACTGGCGTTCGATACATTGGAGGAGCTAGGATATACGCCTGCTTACGACAGCGCTAGTGAGACAGAACTGCATATCCATGTAGACAAGCGAGATTTGACCTCTGCGCTTGAGATCGCAGAGGCGCACGGCGGCCAGCTTTTAGAAGAAGCGAGTATGACGGAGATGTCCGTTATGGATCAAGCCTATGGAATGAATTATATCCCTATCCCGGCCCATATGGTCAATGAGGATTGGGCAGATGATGACCGCTATGCGTCTGCTAGGCACAATCCGAGTCATGATGACTTGTCGCATCGTGATGAAGAAGCATACGGGATGTTTGATGATGAGACGACGAATCACTTCCCTGGCGGCATCCATCTCTAATGATAGAAGACAAACAGCCTGCTCTATGAGCAGGCTGTTTGCTTGTTATGCTTGATGTAGGGTCTGCTGAGCAGCATGCATCCCTGCCGTATAGCCAGTTGCGAAGGCAGCTGTAATGTTATAGCCGCCCGTATAGCCATGAACATCCAATATTTCTCCGCAGAAATAGAGTCCATGCGCCTTTTTGGAATGCATCGTCTTCGGATCGATCTCCTTAAGATTCACACCGCCGCCTGTAACAAAGGCTTCCTCAAGCGATAACGTGCCGTTGACCTTCACAGGAAATGCCTTAATCAATTGGCACATCTCCTGCCATGGCTGCTTCGGAATATGGTCGTATGTGGTACTTTCATCGATGCCAGACTGTTCAAGCAGAAGCGGGATTACTCGTTCAGGCAGCAGATGCTTCAGTACATTCTTAATAGCTTTCTTCGGTTCTTGGGCACAAATGCGAAGCGAATCTCGAACAAGCTCATCCAGTGACTGATCAGGCTTCATATCGATGGTGACCTGTACGGTCTGAAGGCCGGAACGCTTCAATTCCTTCACGACGAATTGGCTGCAGCGAAGTGCAGCAGGGCCGGACAGGCCAAAGTGGGTAAAGAGCAGGTCGCCTTGATGCTCAATAATCTTCTTCCCCTTGCTGTTCCATACCGTGATCCGAATATCGCGCAAGGACAATCCTTGAAGCAGCTTCTCACGAATAAAGTACGTATTCGAGGTTAGAGGCACTTCCGTCGGATACAGCTCCGTAATGGAATGTCCGGCAGCCTCTGCCCAAGCATAGCCGTCTCCTGTTGAGCCCGTATGAGGAACAGACTTCCCGCCGGTAGCCAGTATGACCGCTGGGGCATACAATGCGGATCCATCTTTGAAGCGCACACCTTGGACGGAACCATCCTCGTACAGCAGATGTGCGACAGGCTGATTGACACGAATCGCTACTCCTAATCGGCGTACTTCTCCCAGAAGTGACTCAACGACCGTCTTCGCCTTGTCTGATACGGGGAACATACGGCCATTGTCCTCTTCCTTCAATGCAATACCGAGATTCTCGAAGAACTCGATTATATCCTGATTGTTAAAATGATTGAACGCACTGTGCAGAAATCTCCCATTGCCAGGGATATGCTGAATCAGCTCGTCCAGTGGTTTATTGTTCGTTACATTGCAGCGTCCTCCGCCAGATATAGCAAGCTTGCGGCCAAGTCGGTCTCCCTTATCCACGAGAATTACCTTGGCTCCGTTGCGTGCAGCAGAGATGGATGCCATAAGTCCAGAGGGGCCGCCACCTACGACGATAACATCGGTTCGTTCCATTTTGTACTCCTTTGACAGGTCTTTGACAGGGTTAGGATACGCACTGCGCATCCCTTACTGAAGCCTATTGTATCGTAAAAACTAAAACTTCGCTAAAACGTTCGGCTGTTCCATTGAAAAGCCCTCATTTTTATGCTTTAATCAAGCCAATCTTACCATTTTCTATCCTGACAAGAGGAGAACTGTATGTACGTAGCACTTAAGGAAGTCTTACTGCAAAGCCTTATTGCCTGCATACCAGCGATTGCCTATCAAGTCTGCTCCTTGAAGCCAGAGCGGGTGTCCCGCGCCCCTCTCGTCATAGGATTGTCTTCTGCTTTTTCTATGCTGTTATGCATCGTATTTTCCTTCTATACAGAAATGCCCCAGCCGTTTGATTTTCGATTTTTGCCATTTATGCTCGGAGTAATGTATGGTGGATATCGGGTTGGGTTCCTCATGATTGGATTATATTTAGGTATGCTTGGTTTTTTCTATCACGATGGGCATCCCCAGAAGCTGTGGAGTGATGCACTCCTTTATATGATCCCGCTATTGTTTGCTTTTATTAATTCTTTCCGTCATTCCGGATTCCGCCAACGTGTCACTATTATTTTGTCCTTCTCCTTCGCGGGTATTGTTCTCTATTCCTTGGTTTATGGAGTGCTGCTGTGGAGGCATGAACGAGTTATTGATGGCAGTATGCTTCTATCGATGCTCATGCTAGGAGCAGCCTTTTTCTTAACCGCTTACTTAGCTGTGTACTATATGGAAGAGACGAGGGAGAAGCTATTCCTTGTACAAGGATATGAAATCGTCTCTACGAAATATCGTGAAGAAGCAGAGAAGCTGAATCTATTAATAGACACGACACCGCTCGGTGTCATCGCGGTTGATGCACAGACCAATATAACCGCTTTAAATGATATGATGCTGCGCAGTATGCAGAATGCAGCACCTCATGTGACAAAGGGAGACATTCTCGGCCGCCCTTTTCGCTGCCTGTTGACACAGGTGGGGGATATTCCAACTTTGTACGACGGCATGTATCGTGCACTCGCGGGAGAGAAGATGGAAGGCGTAGTGGTGAAATTGGACGAACGAGAGTACGTCGTTAGTACAAGTGCGATTCGAAGCGAGACTACTGGAGCGATAACAGGGGCTGTCGGCATGCTGCATGATATTACGGAGCTGTCGAAGCTGCGTGCAGAGCTGGGCAAGATGGATCGCTTAAGCTTAGTCGGGCAGATGGCGGCAAGCATCACGCACGAAATTCGTAATCCAATGGCGGTTATTCGTGGGTTCATACAGCTGCTCCAAGAAAAGAGTCCCGCGCATTTGAAGGAATACTATCGAATCGTAATGGAAGAGATCGATAGAGCAAACAGCATCATTAACGACTTTCTCGCTTTAGCGCAAAATCGTATTATTGAGAAAGAACAGGTTCACCTTCATGACATTATTCATCAGTTATCACCGTTGCTTTGGGCTGATGCAAATATGAGAGGTCAAGAGATTGCGTTGAAGCTTGCGGAAAATGTGCCGATTTTCCCTGTCAATGTGAAGGAGATGAAGCAGCTTATTCTGAATCTGTCGCGCAACGCCATGGAGGCGATGGAAGCGATGGAAACGGGAGCGGTGCTTACGCTCGAAACAAGATTTGTTGGAGGGCAAGTGCAGCTGCGTATTCAAGATACAGGGTCTGGTATTCCCGCCGACATTGTGGAGCGGCTATTTGAGCCATTTTACACAACGAAATCAAAGGGGACGGGCCTTGGCTTGCCATTGTGCTTGAGTATTGTCGAACAGCATGATGGAACGATAGAGGTGCATACGGGGGAAGATGGGACGGTGTTTGAGGCAGCCTTTCGCCTAGAACAGACGAGCCAATCTCCGGTTCATGTCCCGACAGCTGCATGGGACTCTTCACTTGCACAGCATCCAGTACAACTAGGGAATATACAGCCGGATAAGGAGGAAGCATTGAACCAAGTCTAGTCTTTCGCTAATATGAAGCTTGGAGGTGGATAGGGTGAGCGTCATGCAGCTTGGCAATTTTACAATTCATTGGGGACTGCTCGTTAGCCTGCTCTCCTTGCTTCTAGCAGCTGGGGCGGTGGCGCTCCGGGCACGCGCGGAAAGTGGAATCTCGCGCCGTTATGGAGATTGGGCAATGACAGTTATTCTTGTCGTCATACTTAATGAGAAGTTCGGATTTTTATGGGACACGCCCTCAATCCTGTGGCGGCAGCCGCGTTCGCTGCTGTACATGACAGGTACTTCCACAGAGGGGAACATCCTGCTTGTGCTTGGTATTATGGTATGGACGACCTTATACATACGCAAGCATCAATTGTCTTATCCCGTGCTCATTGATCTATTGTCGCATAGTATGTTGACTTTCGTAACGGCATATGGATGGCTCTATACGCTTAATGGTGGACAGGCCCCGGGATTTACACCGCTGCTTCAGCTTAGTGGATTCCAGGTGGAGGGGATACCGCCGGCTGAGACGCTCGGTTGTATCGTTCTCCTGGCCTTGCTCTGGTCTCGTCAGAGAAGGCTCGGATCGCTTATTGACACACAGATCGCCTTTGTTGTATGCGGTGTAGTCGGCATGCTTGGCAGTTATGCATATGGCAGTGGATCTACATGGATGTACTTAACAGTGGATCAGTGGATCTACAGTGTAATGCTAGCGGTAGGTTATATGGTAACCCGCAGTAGAGAGCGGGGAGTGGCGCATAAGAATACGCAGGCCGAGGCTGCCATGCCTGTAGAGCCTCCTGCATCACAAGGATAGGTCAGTTGCTGCCTGAGCATAATAGAACCGACTTTGTGAAAAGGAGGCCTATGCGATGAGCCAAGATTCAAAGGAACAGCGCAAGCAAGACAAGCAAAACAGCGCTGCGAATGATACCTGCGGAGTCGATAAGAAGTTGAATGGCCCGAATCGCCCTTCTACGTAGGAGGATGCGATCTTCGGTCATGGAGCTTCCTCAGTAATGAGGGCCTAACTGGTAGAAGTCAGCGAGCCGGAACCGTTATCGGTTTCGGCTTTCCCTTGCTTTACTTCACTACAAATGGTTACAATAGTAGCGACAGTGTCCGATGGTACTCATCCATCACTGACAACGGAATTATTTATAGAGTAGGAGTGAAGTACGGATGTCCATGTCTTTTGAGCAATATATGCGTGATATGGTTCAACCTATGCGTGACGAGTTAACTTCCATCGGCTGCGTTGAATTGCGAACACCAGAGGAAGTGGAAGAGAAGCTGGCTACAGCGAAGGGAACAGCACTTGTTGTTGTCAATTCAGTATGCGGTTGTGCCGCTGGACTGTGCCGTCCAGGCGTACGCAAGTCATTAGAGAATGATGCTACACCTGACCACTTGTTCACCGTATTTGCTGGGCAAGATAAGGAAGCAACGGCGAAGGCTCGCGAATACTTCGCACCATATCCGCCTTCTTCTCCATCGATTGCTTTGATGAAGGATGGCGAGCTGGTGCATTTCATCGAGCGTCATCAAGTAGAGAATCGTTCAGCAGAGGAGATTGCTGCTGATCTGACGGCTGCATACGATAAGTTCTGCCGCTAAGTTAACTATGCCCCGCATCTTGTGATGCGGGGATTTTCTATAGAATTGTAGGCCAAGCACGGATGCTTGTAGGAAGGGGACGAAATAATGAGTTTACAGCAAGAGATTATCAAGCGCTTCAACGTGCAGACACAGATCGATCCAGATGCTGAGGTGCGCAAGCGGGTCGACTTCTTGAAGCAGTATGTGTTGAATACAGGAACGAAGGGGCTTCTGATCGCGATTAGCGGCGGGATTGACAGTGCGGTTGCGACGGGATTATGCAAGCAGGCGACGGATGAATTGACTGCAGAGACAGGCAAGGAGTATATGACGCTTGGCGTGTTCCAGCCTTATGGTACTCAGGCAGATATTTCTGATAGCTATGCAACCGCGCAAGCATTCAATCTGAAGCATACGGTAGAAACGAATATTGCTAAAGCGGTTGATGAAGCCGCCCAAGAGGTAGAAGCGGCGCTTAAGCAGCTGCCGGAAGCACGTTCCTTGAGTGTTCCAAATAAGGGAAACATGAAGGCTCGTACTCGGATGGTTGTGCAATACGCGCTTGCCTTTGATCTGAATTTGCTAGTTGTAGGTACTGATCACGCTTCTGAGGCGTTGACTGGCTTCTATACGAAGTGGGGAGACGGAGCAGTGGACATTACGCCATTGTCTTCTCTGAATAAGCGTCAAGTGCGCCAACTCGCGAAGCATATTGGTGTCCCTGCCAGCGTCATTGATAAGGCACCAACAGCAGGCCTGTGGGAAGGCCAAACCGATGAGAAGGAGCTTGGCATTACGTACGAGCATAATAGCGACTATCTCGAAGGTAAGAACATACCGGATGACGTGCGCGAGAAGATCGAGCGCCAATATCAGAAGACGGAACATAAGCGTTCCCCGATTCCCGGCATTTAACAGAACGAAATAACAGGTACGCCGCTGAAAAGCAGTTACCTATTACAGAAGGCAAGCATCGCACTTGATGCTTGCCTTTTTGTATACATTGGACGCTTTCCGAACTACTCGGTATCATGCATGCCTGCTTTATTGCGCCTTCACTTTCGGTTATATCGCGCGAGGATGTGCATCATGGGATACGCCCTGCCAGAATATTTCTTTTAATCGAGGGCGTGCGGCCTGCGGCTGTACTGCGCACTGTTCCTCAAACAGGCTGCCTAGTTTCAGGCAAGCTGTAGACAATGCAGATTCAGAGCCAGCGGCAACGAGCAACCCGCGGGATTCTAAATAGGCGATGACAACTTCATCTTCCTGAAGCTTACGTTTCAAACGGAATGGAGATTCTGGATGATTAAGCTGCTGTTCTGTATATATGAAAATCGAATGTTCAGGATAAAGCGTATGCTCGATGAATGGGAGATGACATGTGATGACTTCTTGCTGAGTAAGTGACGCTAGGAGATGTTGGAGTGTAGAAATAGAGTGTTTGACATTGGCATTCGTGCGTAAGTCCGAATATAGAGTCGTCATAGGTATCCTCCTTGCTGACTGTGTCTGCGTACAGCGTGAGTGCGCTGCTGCGCTGAAGAATGTTATTCTGAGAATTACCCGTATTCTATCAGATCGAACCAAAAAAACAAGTGAACGGACTGTGACGGCTTATGCAATACGGTAATAATTCAGTAGCCCATTTATTCCATAATATGTATAATATAAGTGGCTAGTTTTGTATTTTTCTGTTATCTATTCAATATCAAGGAACTCAATTCATTGAATGGGAAGAGGCGATGGAATGGCAAAGCAGCGTATTAAATTGGCGAATGGTTATCGCGTGTTGTCGGTATGGCTAGCGGTTATTATGCTGGCAGTCTCCAGCATGAGTTCTGCTCGCGCGGAGGAAGAACTGAACGTGTCTGCAAGTGCAGAGATTGTGGCTAAATGGGAATTTGCAAACCTAAAGAACGATCCAGGCATCTTCTATGCTGCATCCGGTTTATCCAAAGATTCCGCTACGCTTATCCAGGAGGTCGGTGGGAGTTCCAGAATAGGATTTACATTCGATGAGAACGAAAAGAGCATCCGTTATCAAGGTTGGGACAAGGGCAAAGGCAAGAAAGCATGGCTAGCCGCCTTGTCGACGAAGGGACTGGAGCAAATTACAGTATCTTCGCAGCAGAAGTCCTCCAGTACTGGGCCTAGGGACTTCAAGCTCCAAATTAGCACGGATCTGGCCAAGTGGACGGACGTTGAAAAAGGCACACTTGTGCTAGGCACGGAATACAGTACTGCCAGCTCGTTAAACGGTACTGCGCTGCCAAGCAGTGCAGCCGATCAAGAGCGATTATATATTCGTTGGGTCGTAAACTCTGATTCAAAAGTGTCAGGCAGCGGCTCGATAAGCGATACCGGCTCAAGTCGAATCAAGGATATCGTTGTTCATGGCGTACCCAAAACGAACAGCTCACTCAAGGCGCCGCAGTTATTAAACATGACCTTCAATGGAGGAACCAAGACAAGCCTGGCGTTTGCTTGGTATACGCCGAAGGAGGTATCTGGCACGAAGCTGCAGGTGGTGGAAGCCTCCGAAATGGAGAACGGCACATTTCCGGAAGCTAAGGCGACTACTTATACGGGAAGTTCCGAAATTATCGAGACATTCATGGTAAAAGGCGATCGATCCTCCAAGAAAAAAACGAAATTCGCAAGCCATAAGGTCACGGCTGATAATCTCAAGCCGGGGACGTCATATCGTTATCGGGCAGGAAATGGGGATGCGGACGGATGGGGAGCTATCGGCTCATTTACTACGGATCACGCAGACAATCGAGATTTTCATTTTATCGTAGGATCGGATTCGCAAGCCTCCAGCAAGTCCACATTCGAACTCTGGCAGGATACGTTCCGCAGAGCGATCGAGCATATCGTGGATCCGAAGTTCTTTATATTAACCGGGGATTTGGTCGACAATGGTGATTTGGAATCACAGTGGCAGTGGTTTCTGGGCCTCCCTCAGCAGGAACTTGCCCGAGTGCCGCTTGTGCCCGTGCTTGGCGGCCATGAGGTGAAAGATTACGATGGAGACGAAACTACGGACAACAATAATTTCTACAACCATTTTAACTTGCCGAAGGATGTAGTGAAAGGTACTCATGACGGTTCCGTGTATGCGTTCGAATATGGGGACGCGCTCTTCATGCAATTCAATTCCCAGTTCGAGGGCGGATTGAATAAAAAAGGAGAACTAGAGTGGGTGGATCCCGAATTCAACGCTCAATTGGACTGGATGAGAAATCAGGTTGCAAAGACTGATAAGAAATGGAAGTTCGTGTCGCTCCACAAAGGCCCTTACTCGGCAGGAGACAATGCTGGACAGTGGGAAGATGGCCGAATCCAGTTCTACAAAAAATACTTGGTGCCCGTATTCGATGAGCTGGGAATTGATATTGTGTTCGAAGCCCATGACCATATGTATATGAGATCCTACCAAATGCTCAATGATAAGCCGATCAAAAACGTGGTGAAGGATAAAGAGGGGAATGTAGTCGATCCGAAAGGCTCCGTGTACCTCATGACAAACTCAGTAGGCGGGAAATTTTACGAAAAACATCCGGGGTATGACGATTATTTTGCAGTCATTGACGCACAGCCCTTCAAAAAGATGTTCACTGATGTTTCGATATCGAACGATGTTTTGAAATTCACGTCCTATACGGCGGCAAAGAACGAAGGGATTAAGAAATACGACGAGTACAGCATTAAAAGAACGGACGGCAAGCCTGGCAAAGTGGAGCAAGCCCACCTGAAGTTCGAGAGCAGAGATGCGATTCTGTCGTGGAGTCGTCCTGCCGTTGCGTCGGAGCCTGTTAGAGGTTTCCGAATATATGAGCAGGATGATAAGGTTGGGGAAAATTGGAGCGTATATGTCCCGGCCCTTCCAAATCAAGCCGAATATAGTTATGTGCTTAAGAACATGGATTCTAAGCAGAGCTATCGCTTCGTAATTAAGGCGGTAGGAGCAAGGAATAATTCGGATTCCGTTCAGGTTGCTCATGGCAATCAATAAGCTTGGCGAAGTGGCGACATCGGGAAGCTTCGGAATTGCGGCTTGAAAAACAAGAAGTGCGAGCATCAGCAGCAGTCAGCTGCGTCACATATTCAATATAACACGGTATAGAACCAAATAAAGCAGAAATAAATAAACCGGTTCCTACTGCATAGTAGAACCGGTTTATTTATATTGTTATCGCTTTTAGATGATTCACTTCGCCATGATCTTAAATTGGAGTCTCGGTTATAATCCTTGCACCGTTGGAGCAGGTGCCGGTTTCAGCTTGCGTGTTCGTCTGTGGCCAATTACCCATGATACGAGCAGTGTCCAGATTGGAATAACCCAGAGGAAGACTGCGAATGGTGCATATTGATGAACGGGAATACCCAATATTGTGCCGCACAGTACCGCAAGCAGGTTCCAAGGAATAATAGCGGCAAAGACGAGCGCGCTGTCCGCAATCACCCTTGCAAGCTGTTCTTTCGGGAAACGCTCCGACCACAGCGGCATCACGCTCCGGCCTGCCATCATAATTGGCAGTGTCTGCGTACAGGATACAAGGGTTAATGATAATCCGAATAAACCGACACGGATGGTTGCTCCTGGCAGTGCGCTGTTGCGCCCGATAAAGGCAGAGATATACGGCTCCAGCGAACGAGTAGCCTCCAATATGCCATTAAAAGCACCCGCGATCATAATAAATAGGACAAGCTCAATCATATTCAGTACTCCCTTCGTATGAAGGGAAGGGAGCTCGGCATTTTCATATCCAAACAAGAAACCATTCACCCATTCGACTGGCGTCGCTCCTTGCAGCCATGTACCGATCACCAGAGCAACAATAATGGACAAGGTAAAAGCAATACGAGCCTGCAGTCGGAATATGATTGCGATAATCAAGACAGCAGCTGGAGCGAACAGCCAAGGACTGAAGGTGAAGTGGCTATGGAATGATTCCATGCGCAGTGCTTGTTCTGGTACAGTCCACTTCCCCTGTGTATCGAACCACATGAAGAATGCAGTCGCTGAAGCCAGTGCCAGCAGCGTGGTTGGCACGAGAGCTGGGTATTGGCGACCGACACTCGTCCCTGTAGAGTCCGCGACAAGACGATGCGTGCTGGAGAATGGCGATGTCCGGTCTCCGACAAATGCGCCGGAGACGAGTGCCCCTGCCATAAGCGGCAATGGAACGCCCGCAATCGCAGCTACCCCCATCATAGGGATGCCTACAGCACTAAGTGTTCCAGTTGAAGTCCCGAGCAGCATGGAGAAGATCGTGGAGAACCAGAACGTGAGTGTTGTCATATAAGCAGGATCGATCCAAGACAACCCCTGTTCGATAAGATAAGGGATCGTTCCGCTTATGGTCCATGCGGGAATCATAAGTCCGACCATAATAAGTATCCAAGCTACCCCAAGTGTATGCTTGGCTCCATCCCTCATATAACGAAGCAGAGAAGTCCATGTATTGCCTTGGCGACGAGATAAGATGGTGAGAACGATGAAGCCGAGTGCAAACCCAATAAGGAGTGGAACATGAAGCAAGTAAGCTGCAGTTAGTCCTGCAATGGTAGTCATAATGACCGTAATCAGCTGTTGTTTCGATAACATGGCAATTAGGCAACTCCTGTCTTATACTCTAATGCTGCATCTATCATGCAAGCAATAATCATCACGATGGTTCAAGCAGATTACGTTCAGGTTGTACTGTCGTTCTTCGCTGGCAGTTCAATGTGGGTGGTGATGAAGCCAGTCCGAGGTAGCCTCGATTGCAGCTTCAAGTGCTGGGGTCGTGCCTTGGAAGGGATGAACTGTATTAAATGTGTGTCCGGCATTATCAATGGTTATCCATTTCGCTGCAGGATAGTTATCAATTAGCTGTGCCGATCCCGCGCGGAATCCAGGCAAATCATCGGAGCCTTGAACGAGAAGCAGGGGGAAATGAGCCTTCTTCATACGTTCAATCAATGCATATCTCTCCACATTAGCCTCCAAATCCTCCAGCATAACTCGATCTAATGGCAATGCCTCTTTGGTGCGGGCATTAATAACGGCAGAACGCCCGGATTGCCTCATCTCCTCCTTCTGTTGTTCCGTGAACAAATCCATATGCGTAACACCATTCCACGAAATTACGCCACTTACCGCATCCGGGTGGTCGAGTGCATAGAGCAGACTGCTTGCGCCTCCACGGCTATGTCCGAGCAAGTAAATGGGTGTCTCCGGCAATACATCATATTCGATTCTTTCAGAAATTATCCACTGGCCAAATTTATCTGAACGTACCCAGTGGAAGAGACGATCTATATCTTCCTGCTCTCGCTGATAGGTGTTAACGGCAAATCGATCAGGTTCATCGAAGCGATCGAGCGAAGGGCCAACACCGTTATATGTGAAGTTGAAGGTTAGGGTCAGGAGTCCGCTGCGTTCAGCTAGCTGTTCACCGACATAAGGGAACATGCCCCAATCCTTGAATCCCTTGTAGCCGTGGGCTACAAGAAGCACACCTGTCTTTGGCTTTTCCTTTGAATTGAAGGTGCTGCCAGGGGTGAAGGCATCGCCTCGCAAAATGCGTTCTTGCCCTTCCCATGTGAGCGTAAATGAATGTCTCATTAATCCGACCCCCTTGGTCTGATAATATCCAGCCATATTGTAACACAGAATAAGAAAAATGGTGCATGGTATTCCAATAAATGTATTGACATATTTAGGTTTACAGGTGTACTATGTGTACTAGTTGAAGTAGTACACTTGTGAACGAATCTATTTGAAGCTGCTACGTGATTGCAAATGTGAAAGGAGGCTGCCATGTTTCGATTACATGAACAGAGCGCTATGCCGATTTATGAGCAAATCGTCGAACAGATGAAGGCTCTAGTTGCGCAGGGAGCGCTGCAAAGCGGAGACAAGGTGCCGTCCGTGAGGGAGTTGTCGACAATGCTGTTAGTAAATCCAAATACAGTGAGCAAGTCTTATCAGGAATTAGAACGCCAAGGAGTAATTGTGACGGTTCGAGGCAAAGGAACATTCATTGTGGATACACCTTTCCCTCGCATGGCGAATGAACGAATGACGAAGCTGAAGGATGAATTGAACCGCATCGCCGTTGAAGCGAAACATTTGGGGCTGGAACGGAAGGAATTTATAGAGATGGTGGAGCAAGCTTCGGAGGAATGGTGGAGGGATGAATCATGATGCGAGTGACGGATGTCCATAAAGCAATAGATGGGAAACCGATACTTCGCGGAGTAAGCTTTACGATTGAACCAGGGAAAATCATTGGACTCGTAGGACGGAATGGAGAGGGTAAGACCACCTTACTGCGGACGTTGGTTGGGGTATACGACCCAGATCAGGGCAGTGTATCGTATGACAGCAAGGATATTCACACGCACACACATGCGGCATGCAAGCAGGATGTTGTATTCGTACCCGATGCTCCAACTGCGCTAGAAATGTACACGATTCGGGAATGTGCTGCGTGGTACGGAATGATCTATCCCAAATTCGATTTGTTCTTCTTTACGTCGGCGATGGAGCGGTTCAAGCTGCCGATGCACAAGCGAGTTCGCACCTTGTCCAAAGGGATGAAGATGCTGTTCAGTACAGCGCTTGGTCTTGCAACGAAGGCGGGGTTGATCCTATTTGACGAACCGACGAATGGCGTCGATGCCGTTGCTAAGAAACAGCTCCTCAGCTTAATTGTCGACTCGCTCCATGAGAACAATTCCATTGTCATTTCGTCACACATGCTTAGCGAGCTTGATCGGATTGCCGATTCTGTGGTTCTGCTGCGAGATGGGAGAACGGATGATATATGGGAACTGGAGCTTTTGCGCGAGCAGATGAAGAAGCTGCAGGTCGTATTTAACGGGGATAAATCTCCGATGTGGCTGCATCGGGAAGATGTGTTCGTTCTACAACAGGTCGGCCGTGTATATACGGTTATCCTAGAGTCGAATGAAGCATTGACAGAATTGCAAGAGCTGAAGCCGCTGCTCGTCGATGAGCTCCCATTGACGCTAGAGGATTGGTTTATCGGGAAGGCGGGAGATAACGATGATGAAGCATAAGCTGTTCGTAAAGGCGCTCTGGTGGAAGGAGTATCGTCAGACACGCGTTATGCTGTGGCTCATGCTGCTGGCGAGTTTTTTTCCTATCGTTTATTCGCACATGTGGAAGCTGTGGTTGGCTCCTGATTCATTGAAGGAGATTTTTGCTCAGAACTTTACTGATGCATTTCATCATGGCCTTCTTAGTGAAAGGTTATATGGGGATTATGGCGGTGGATTGATCTTTATCATTATTAGTAGTTTTATATTGTCCGTTTGGCTATTAGGTCAGGAACGGCGGAATCAGATGAATGAGCATATGTTTGCCCTGCCTTATCCAAGATGGATATTGTATTTGACCAAATGGATGATTGGTATTGTGTACATTGTGAGCACAATTGTTATTACACTGGGATTAGATTTCGTGGTGCTCGCATCCTCGCATTTAAGTGAATATGTCTCTATAGGGGAGATAGTTGTACGAGGACTCCATATGATTTTTGTAGCAGTATCCATATACACGCTTACCTTGTTCCTAGGATCCTTTACAGGTACATGGTCGATGCAGGCGTTGATGTTTCTGTTGTGCATGACGCTGTTTGATTTTTTGCGGTTTGTCATAGGGAAATTCATTCATATATTCATGATTCCTGTGTCGGAATCCGCTCAATCTGTGCTGGACGGTGGAGGATGGGACAGTTTCTTTAATGTAGGGGAATGGATCATTCATGAAGGGCCAGGTTATTCGTATGGGTTTGTAAGTGTCGTTTCGATATTGTTATTACTCGCTGGCATGTGGCTGTACTCCCGCAATCGTGCGGAGAATAACGGCAAGCAGTTTGTATTCCCTGTTATAGAAAAGGCTTATACTGTGTTAGGTGTCATATGTGCGGCGCTATACGGGGGATATTTGGGTTATGAGTTTTTTTATCCGGGAAGGATTGGATATGTGTGCGGAGCCGGGGTTGGCGCTGTACTTTGCTATCTAATTATTCGAACATTTACACATATACACACACGCCGATAAAAAATATAGATTTTGCTGCTGATTGAGAGAATCGTCCATGCGTAATGTTATGCAGAAGCTAGGTTCCGAAATTATAGATTTTCTGGTGGGAGGTTCGTGACTTATGAGTTCAGAAGCAGTCCTTCAGCTCCGCAATGTAACCAAACAAATTGGTAAACGCACAATCGTGGATCAGATATCCTTCGATGTTCCGGCGGGAGAAGTATTTGGATTTCTGGGTCCCAATGGGGCGGGCAAGACGACAACGATTCGGATGATTGTGGGTTTAATTTCGATGACATCTGGTGAGATCTACGTGAAAGGAATTCCTGTGCACAAACAGTTCGAGCAGGCAATGACCCATATTGGAGCGATAGTTGAAAATCCAGAGATGTATAAGTTTTTGACAGGGTATCAAAATCTCGTATATTACGGACGAAGACATTCGGGCATAACGAAAGAGCGGATTGACGAGGTCGTGAAGCTCGTTGGGTTGGAAAATCGCATTCATGAGAAAGTAAAGCGTTATTCACTGGGTATGCGGCAGCGGCTTGGTGTCGCTCAAGCGCTGTTGCACAAGCCTTCCGTACTAATTCTCGATGAGCCAACGAATGGGCTGGATCCAGCGGGGATCCGTGAGCTGCGAGATTATTTGCGCAACTTGGCGCATCAAGAAGGCATCAGTGTCGTCGTATCCTCTCATTTATTGTCTGAGATGGAGCTGATGTGTGATCGAGTTGCGATCATCCAGACTGGCAAGCTGATCGATGTTCGCTCAATGAGGCAATTGAAGGAGAAAGCGGATACGCAGCATATCGTGATTGATGTCGAGAACCCGAAGGCAGCTTGGGAGATGCTATCTGCAATGATGCCCGATCTTGATATGCATGTTGATGAAGGCCAGCTTCATATTTCGGCAGGGCGCAAGCGGGTGCCTGACCTGACAAGGGCGCTCGTGCATGCAGACATCGATGTGTACGGCATTCAAGCGGCAAATCTGTCATTGGAAGATCAATTTTTGGAGCTGACAGGAGGTGAGCGTATTGTCTAGCTACTACAATCTCATTCAGAACGAGAATATGAAGATATATCGGCGCCCTCGTACATGGATTATGATCGGAATACTTATGGCTGTTATTGTGCTGCTGACCGGTATTATGGAAATTGACAAAGATCCGCGCAAGGGTGAGGGATGGCAGCAATATCTTGTCCAATCCAATGAACATTTGAAGCAGCAACTTGCAGACACCAGTGGAAATATTGGGCCGGACGCGAAGCAGGAGTTAACGAACCGGATCCAGCTCAATGAATACTACATGGAGCATAATCGTAATCCGCATGCCTTGAACATATGGAGCATCGTGAATCTTTCTTCGAAGCTGATGCTGGTTGTTGTTCTATTTACTGTTGTTATTGCAGCGGATATGTTCGCTGCCGAACATTCGTGGGGGACGATCAAGTTATTGCTCGTTGGGCCCGCCTCACGCACCCGCATATTACTGAGCAAGTATGCGGCTACCCTCCAATTTGCATTTGTTCTTACTGCAATCAATATTCTATTCTCCTTTTTGGTAGGAGGGGTTGTTGAGGGTTTTGGAGGTTTCTCACAGTCACTCATAGGTATCGGAGAAGACGGTGCAATTGTAGAAAGTTCGAGGCTGCTTGCGCTGCTGAAGGATTATGGGTTCAGTATCATTGAGCTAGTTATGTTTGTGACATTGGCCTTTATGATATCGGCGGCATTCCGCAGCTCGTCTATGGCTATCGCATTTTCCCTGTGCTTTTTGCTCATTGGCGGAAATATGGCAGCGCTCTTCGCGCATTATAGCTGGGGGAAATATATACTGTTCGCCAATATCGACCTCCGTCCGTATTTCGAGGGAACACCACTCCGCCCGGATATGACGCTCGGCTTCTCGATTGCCGTGCTGATTGTTTACTTCCTTGCATTTCACGTTGTTTCTTGGCTTACCTTTACAAAGAGAGATGTAGCAGGATAATAGAGCTGGGCCGCCTACTTGAATAGGCGGCTTTTGTTGCTTCTGAGTACATTCACACCTTCTGCACCTTCCGACTTCCTATTTCCCAGTAATGACCTTGAACCATGAATGAAGAAATGGACATTCGTTGAAAGCATACTTGTAACCGTACTATGCCACTGTATGGAACGAGCGTATTTCAATCAACAAGACAACTTCGATGATAAGTTCTCAAATCTTATTTATGCTTGCATGTTACGTAGTGATGAATCCCCCACCCCTTTGATTCAATTTATGTTTACATGTAACACAACGAAGAATCATTTACCTCTTTGATTTGGTGTCATCTATTTATGTTTGCATGCAACACGGCGAAGAATCATCTACCTCTTTGATTTGGTGTTATCATTTATGCTTGCATGTAACACAGCGAAGAACCATTTACCTCTTTGATCCGGTGTTATCTATTTATGTTTGCATGCAATGCAGCGATGAATCATCTACCCTTTTGGTTCTGTGTCTCTATTTATGTTTGCGTGTAACGCATTTGCGAATCATCTCTATCTATGATTGAGCGGCATCAGCAGAGCATTAACGCCGTTTCGAATCAGTTGCATCTTGATTGCGTATCATCAGAACTTGTTCTTATTTGCATGTAACAGGCTTTTGCATCATTTGCAGCTTCACTATCAATGCGCCGCCCTCACTATTGTTGCCATTCGCCCATGTTCGTGCATATGTTGGAGTAGTGGCTCCACGTACTGATTATCTTTCATGAGACTAGGGGCATACATGCGGGCTTGGACAAGGGGTGACTTTTGCCATCTTAATTGTCTGAGAAAATTTGATATACTGGAATGTATGTAAGGGAACGTCCATACAACGATAGAGAGCTTCACATAGGCGAACACTCTCGTATTGGTATGGCTATAATGGATGTTAATGTGAAATGAATGTAATGGTAAGGTTGAATGAATAAGATAAGTAAGGATGGAATAGCATGCATAACCTCTCAGAACGGTATCATGAATTATGTAAACGGATTGCGGAAGATTCGATAAAACAAGGTGAATGGCTTAAAGAACATACTTATACCCGAATGGGTGGCAAGGCCGATTTGTATGTAACGCCCGATAATTACGAAGGGCTGCAAGTTGTCATTGATTTCGCACGTCAGCATGAACTGCCGCTAACGATCCTTGGATTCGGCTCCAATCTAATCGTGAAGGATGGCGGAATTCGTGGAATTGTTGTCAATTTGAACAAGTTGAACAAAATCGAACGCCACGGAGATCAGATCATCGCGCAGAGCGGTGCGGCAATTATCGACGTATCGCGTGCCGCGCGGGAGCATCATTTGTCGGGACTTGAATTCGCTTGCGGCATACCGGGTTCTGTAGGTGGAGCATTGTACATGAATGCTGGTGCATACGGCGGAGAGATTGCGGATGTATTAGAAAGTACGCTGGTGCTTACGCCGGAAGGGGAGCTAGTTCGGCTTACCAAGGAGCAGCTTGAATTAGGATATCGCCGCAGCAACATCGGTCCGAAAGGATATATGGTGCTGGAAGCAACGTTCTCACTTGTGCCGGGAGAATATGATGCAATTAAGGCGAAGATGGATGAACTCACATTTTTGCGTGAATCGAAGCAGCCGCTTGAATATCCATCTTGCGGCAGTGTCTTTAAACGTCCTCCGGGGCATTACGCGGGACAGCTCATTCAAGAATCCGGCCTGCAGGGAACGCGTTTGGGTGGTGCTGAAGTATCCACGAAGCATGCAGGATTCATCGTTAACGTGGACAATGCGACTGCAGGCGAATATATCTCTCTTATTCGCCACGTACAAAAGACAGTTAACGAACGATTCGGCGTCGAGCTCGAAACTGAAGTTCGCATCATTGGCGAAGACGAATAATCACATCCTCAGATCTTGTAAATGGTTTGAGATAAACGGAGCAGCATACAATTCAGACTAGTTGCAAAAGTTATAGAGCCCTATGGAGCCAGAACCTAATTCCAATATTGATGGAATTCCTCTGGTGTATCCACAGGGCTCTTGTTGTTTGTGTTGTTTGTCTAGTGATAGCATTTGGGTGTGTGATTTGTCCTCTTGCGGAGGAAAAAACACTGAAATGTCTTTCAAATAGTGGACACATTTTCGGAGGAGAGGTACCTACCCAGAAGTCTTTTTTTATCTATATATGGTTATATATGTTCATATTTGTTTCTATATATAGAAATTCAGGTATGGAGGACATACTATCCTCTTTGTCCACCTTTGTATAGACATTTTTCTTGTTTGTCCATTCACAGTGTACAAAATAGTAGCACGCGCAGATAAGTGTCTTAATTAGTTGCATTGATCTCACCAACGCCGTAAAATGCTGTCGGTCGAAGCCAAATGCCAAATGCCGAAGCAAAAACCAAGACCAAGATCCGAGACCGCAAGACCGAGACCAAGACCAAGACCAAGACCGAATCCGAATCCGAATCCGAATCCGAATCCCCAGCCTAAGCCAGAGTCATCTTTCTATGATTTCTTTCTTTTATGTTTAACTGGGCTTATTTTCTCCGCTGGTTCCCTGTTTACTCTAAGCACGCTGGCGCTTGCAGCTGCAGAACGCGGCGGAGCACCCGGATGGTGCGAGCGGCGATGTCATGCACATCGTCTGGCGTGGCGCATAGCGGCAGCCAGAAGTAGAGGGTGTCACCGAGCGGGCGGAGGATGAGTCCATCCTCGAAGCCCGCCTCGTACATTTGCGCCCCGATGCGCTGCTCGGGCGCAAATGGTTTGCGGTGTTCGACATCCTCATATAGGTCGAACGCCGCAACGAACCCGAGCTGCCGCACATTTGCAACGTGTGGCAGCTCGGCAATGCCGCGCATCGCCTCGCCGAGCGCGGCAATGGTGTCTTGCGCTCGTTCGAGTGTATGCTCCTCCTCGAACAGGCGCAGGGAAGCGAGGGCCACGGAGCACGCCACCGGATTGCCGGTGAAGCTGTGGCCGTGGAAGAATGTCTTCTGCGCCGCGTAATCATCGTAGAACGCGGCGTAGATGCTGTCGCGGCACAGTGTAGCCGCGAGCGGCATTATGCCTGCGGTCAGCCCCTTGCTGAGACACATGATGTCGGGGCTGACCCCGGCGTGCTCACAGGCGAACATCTTGCCCGTTCGCCCGAACCCCGTTGCGACCTCGTCCGCAATAAGGTGGACATCGTACGCAGAGCACAGCTCGCGCAAGCCTTGCATATAAGCGGCAGGCGTCATGATCATGCCGCCAGCGCCCATCAGCATCGGCTCGACGAGGATGCCCGCGAGTGTATCACCCTCGCGTTCGAACAGCTCGCGCACCGGCGCTAGTGCCGCCTCCGCGACCTCCCGCTCGCCAATAGGGCCGGATATGCGAGTAGTGCGCATATCCGGCGCAGGCACGCGGTGGGCATGGAACAGAAGCGGCTTGAAAAGTGAATGGTAGAGCGGAACTCCGCCCACACTTACCGCGCCCAATGTATCACCATGATAGCTGCCATCCAAATAAACAAACCTTGTCTTCGAAGGGCGGCCAATCTGCTGCCAGTATTGAAAGGACATCTTAATAGCGACTTCCACAGCAGTCGATCCATTGTCCGAATAGAATACCTTATTTAGCCCCTCGGGGCTAAGCTGGACAAGCTTCTCCGCCAGTTCTATCCCTGGGGCATGAGTTAAGCCGCTGAACATAATGTGATCGAACTGATCCAACTGCTCGGCAATCGCGGCCTTAATGCGTGGATGCCCATGTCCGTGAAGGTTGCACCACCAAGAAGACACGGTGTCGTAATAGCGACGCCCTTCTGCATCGTATACATACATGCCCTCCGCACGTTCAATTAACACATGATCACGATCGGCATACTCCTTCATTTGTGTAAAGGGATGCCAGACATACGAACGATCCTTATGTAGAAGAGATTCCCGTCTTTCTGTTTCCATCTCATTTCCAGCTCCTTTGTAAATAACGAACGCTCTGAATCTTTAATGTTAACTGATTATTATATATAAAGGTTAACATTGAAGATTCGGCAGGGCAAGAACTTTACACGAGGGCATTGTCTGAAGAGAGACACTATCCGCAGGGAAACTTCATCAATAGGAGAGCATTGTCTGAAGAGAGACACTATCCGCAGGGAAACTTCATCAACAGGAGGGTATTGTCTGAAGAGAGACACTATCTGCAGGGGGATTTCGTCAACAGGAGTGTATTGCTTATAGAGAGACACTAACTACAGGGAGACTTCGCTACAGGAGAGCGTTGCCTAAAGAGAGACACTGTCTACAGTGAAACTCCGCTTATGGAGGACATCGTCAGCAGGGAGAACGCCGTCTATAAGTACTCCGTCTACGGACGGAGCAGCTTATTCACCTGGAGAACGAATATAAGATCCATCGATGGTCGGTTGTTGATACTAAACCTGTTAGGTATTATTTACCATATAGGGAGGGGTGGAACGTGAATCCTGTTATTTATGAACTCGACCATGTGAGTCAAATGTATAAACGCGGCAAGGTGAAGGCGAATGTAGATATTTCGCTGCAAGTGCAAGAAGGTGAAATATTGGGGGTGCTTGGCCCCAATGGAGCGGGCAAATCAACCCTGATCAAGCAGATGATCGGACACCTGAAACCTACAGAAGGAAAGGTGCTATTCAAGGGTATGGATGTATCGCGCCATACGAAATATGTGGCACAGCAGGTTGCCTATTTCTCGCAGGATCCGCATGTTTTGTCTGTGTTGAAAGCACAAGAAGCGCTGGAGTTTACCGGGCGCCTGCGAGGGATGACAAAATCGGACGCCATAAGACAGTCAGCGGAGTTGCTGGAGATGGTGGGATTGTCTGACTTTCGCGATAAGCAGCTAAAGCATTTGTCTGGAGGGCAACGGCGGATGATTGGCATCGGGACTGCATTGATCGGCCGTCTTCCAGTCCTTATTTTCGACGAGCCGACGAATGAACTGGATCCCACGAACCGCCGCCTCGTATGGAATTTAATTAAGGAACGCAATCGTGAAGGGGCGACCATTATCCTAGTTACGCACAACGTGCTTGAGGCAGAGCAGGTAGTGGATCGGGTTGCAGTGGTCAATCATGGACGCTTGCTAGTAATTGATGCGGTCGCCAAGCTGAAGCAGAAGGTCGATCAGCGGCTCAAATTCGAGCTGACCACGGAGTTTGGCCGCCGTGAGGCTGCCGAGCAGGCTTTGAGACAGTGGGGACAGCTTCATATTGATGGCGAGAACCGGCTTCGTTTGCTCGTAGACAAATCAGAAGCGAGCCTTGTGCTCGATTATATTGTTCGTTCTCCTCACTTGCCGATCGAGGAATACGCGGTAAAGCCGCCAAGTTTAGAGGATGTGTATTTCCATATTGATCGTCAAGCAGAGCAGGAGGTGCAGGATGTATGAAATCAGAAGCAGCAAGCAGATCTGATATCGTTAGCCAGTCTGCAGTCAAATCAGCAGTCCCATTCGCAGGTACAAGAGGAATTGGGCGGAAGTTGACAGAGTTTATAATCCTAATCCGAATTCAATACGCCAACATTCGAGACACATGGGTGTGGGTTCTGTTGATGTCAACAATGTTTCCATTTACAACCATGCTATTCATGATTTCTTTTACTGACAATCCGAGTCATGAAGCATTGATCCGGGTCATTGCCGGCAACCTCATATTCGGTATTATCGTAACGGGGATGAACTCGATGGGGCAGGAGATATCGTGGCAGAAGCATCAAGGTCATTTTACGTACTACTTGTCATTGCCGATATCCAAGCTGAACTTCGTAATTGCCAATATGCTGAAAGGCTTAATGAGTGCCCTTCCGTCCTTTGTATTGCTTGCATCATTTGGGAAATGGGGATACGGCATTGATTTTCATATTACATGGGCGCTGCCGATTGTTGTGCTATTGTCCTTGACCAGTGTTGTTGGCGTCGGTGTAGGCATCGGGTTCTGGTCGCCGAATCATCAGCTGACAAATATGCTTGTGCAGGCGCTGATGATGTTCGTTACATTTCTGTCGCCCGTCATGGTTGATATGCATCAGCTGCCATCATTATTGCAGTGGGTGGCCTATATTTTTCCGACCACATATGCGGCAGAGGCGATGCGGGGAGTACTTTTGACAGGATGGACAACAGATGTCATGCTGAACAGCATCGTACTGCTGGGGTACAGCATAGTATCGATTCTTGTGATTCATTTCTTGGTGAAATGGCGTGTAGGCGAATAATTGATTCTGGAGCGTATGTGGGCGCTGTCAGCCGTTATAGGTTGGGCAGTGCCTCTTGCATGTGATACAATTACCGCAAGATTAATTTCGTGTATATATCTGGAAGCGTTGATTTGCGATTGATCGGCGAAGCCGCATGGAAGGAGAGGATCAGGATGATACATGGATTAGGGCATGACATCATCGAAATTGAGCGTGTCAACAAGCTGCTGCATGATCACATCGGTGTACGATTTATCGCTCGTATACTAACAGAACGCGAACAGGCCGTATATGCGACCAAGGGAGGAAGGCAGGTCGAATTCGCCGCTGGCCGATTCGCTGCCAAGGAAGCAATCGTGAAGGCGTTTGGAACGGGAATCGGAGAAGTGATCTCCTTCCAAGACATCGAGATATTGCCGGATCAGCTTGGCAAGCCGATTGCCCGATTGAGCAAAGCTGCTTGGCAGCGGCTCGGCTTGTCCAGCAGCGAATATCGCATTCATCTTAGCATCTCGCACCAGCCGAGCATTGCGTCGGCACAGGCTATTGTAGAATGGCGTACGTCAGATACATAGTGGAATGGGGGAGTAAGATTATGGCGCCGGAAGAAGTGCTTCTGGAGGTATGTGACTACATCGGGTGCGACAGGTCGGAATTGCATATAATTGGTGGTTACGATCTTAATGTATACGAGGCAGCTATTGTAGGGAGAAGTCCTGTCATTATAAAGTTATATGAGCATGGAATTCATAATACGGCACATATTCAGTCTGAAGTGGAATGGGTGCAATATCTTCATGAATACGGTATTCCGGTTGCAGCACCGCTTTCTTTAAGAGGTCAACTTGTTCATTCCCTGCCAACTCACTTTTTTACGATATATGAGAAGATAGTAGGCCAACAAATCCAGATCCATGATGAGCAAGTGTGGAATGAACGCTTATTCAAGGATTGGGGGGCAGCCCTTGCACAGATGCATGCAGCTTCAGAAGCTTACGATGGATCTCCTCTTGTCCGTCCGCATTGGAAGGAGCATGCACTGTACCAGCAAGAGCATCATCAGCTTGATCCGACTGTGCGGAGCAAATGGGAGCAGTACTGCAAATGGTTGTCTGAACAGACGGTTACTCCCGCAGAGTATGGAATTGTTCACGGCGATCTTCATCAGGGCAATCTCCTGATTAAACAGAATACCCCAGTTATCATTGACTTCGGAGACAGCGAATACCATTGGTACGCATATGATGTGGCGATCGCCATCTATCATGCTGTCTCCACTGTGCAAGCTCCAGAAGAACGGCGAAACTTCGCCGAGCGCTTCCATGATGCAATGATGGAAGGTTACACAAGCCATCGCTCCACGAGGCTTATTACACCACGATTGAATGACTTCATCGATTATCGACATGTATTTTCCTATGTGTATCATCATACTTATGCAGACTTTAGCAAGTTGACGGATCAGCAGGTTATCTTTATGCAAAATATGAAACAGTCCATCGTCCAGCAGGATCATTTTTTAGGATTTGCACTTGCGTAGCAGGTAAGCGGAGAGTTCGGAGTGTGTATGCTTGATTCGCCATGTCCACGTACAGACCCTGGTTGTACGTCCGCCCTTATTTGCCAGTTCGAACGTTGAGGAAGTTCAGGCGTCGGGCAACCTTCAGCTAAGCTTTAGTGGCTATACAGAGGATGTGGTGAATGAAGGGTTTCGAAGCGGTTTGTTCACTCTTGGCGAGCGTAGGGAGTCGCGTGTTCCATTACTAAGCGAGGTAGGGGAATCGGCTGTCGACCATTGGTATGATAGGCAGCATGTGAGCGGGAGCGGAACCTTTTCACCAGGATAATAATGAACAGCGTAAATAGAAGATGGGGTTCCCGACAAGGGTACCCCATTTTTATGTAAGAGTCTGCAAAATAATGATAAGCATGAAGCGTTTATTAGGCCTCAAGAGCGTCTACATATTGCTTCGCTTCTACGAGCGACAAGCCAAGCACTTCTCTCGCCTTTTTGACTGCGGCTACTTTCTTGCCGTCGCGTACAAGCTGAAGCACCTCGTCTTGAACAGGATGTCGAGACAGGCCGTCTTCTTGGGCGATGTGGTCATAACTTACCTGCATTGCCTTGATGCGTGCCTCCATGGCACTTACCTTGTTGTACACAGATAAGCATACGAATAACGTGATGAGTGATATCGTGATAGATAGGTATTCCATTCGAACATCCCCTTTCGATCCCTATATATCAATTATCTATTATCTATTATAGCTGAAAGGATAGGCCTCTCAAAGCAAAACGGCTTATTGCCGTCCTTGCTTACTATGAGGTGTTCGTATGTTGGCATATATTCATCGAGCACTTATCTTATAGGGTTATCGGCCTCGAGGGGGAAGAGGCTATTTCTTGCTGGCGAGCCAGTCAGCAATTTTGTCGATTTCTTCTTTTTCCAGACGTCCGCCTTGGGCAGGCATGAGTTTGCCGCCATTTTCAATCGTATTCGCAATCTCTTCCTTCGTCAGCTTGCTGCCGATCTTTTGCAGGTTTGACTCTGGCCCCATCATCCCTTGCATTTCATTGCCGTGGCATTGCATGCAATTGTTTTTATACAGGGTGACAACTTCTTCTGGGCCTTCTAGTGCAGCTGATTTTTTGGCGTTTCCTGAGCTGCTCTCATTGCTGCTATTTGCTCCTCCTCCGCATCCGGCAAGCAGTCCTAGCAAGGCGATACCGGCGACAATTGGGATGAAGCGTGTGAACATTCGACGTTGTGGCACTGATGATGCCCTCCATTCTATTGGGACATTTCTATATGAATAGTATAGAAATTCCAGTACCTCTCTTGCAAGCGCTGGTGTGGATTGTTGGCAGAACGTTCACAACTGGTTCCCTTCATGTATAATGGGCAAGGAGACTGCGCTTATAGGATGAATACTAATTACTAGAGACAAATCAATAGACAAAAGACAGGAGGCCGTCATGGACGAGCAAAAGAGATATTTCAGCCGCGAGCTTCTGCTCTGGTATCGGGCGAATAAGAGGGATCTGCCTTGGCGGCGTCAATCGAATCCCTACTACACATGGGTATCCGAAATTATGCTGCAGCAGACGCGTGTGGAGACGGTAAAGCCGTATTTCGAACGCTTTATAGGGAAATTCCCTACCGTTGAGGCGCTGGCAGATGCACCTGAGGAAGAAGTGCTGAAGGCATGGGAAGGGCTCGGATACTATTCCCGGGCGCGTAATTTACAGACTGCAGCACGAGAAGTGAAGGAACAATACGGCGGACAAGTCCCTAATGACAAGGCGAAGGTGTCCGCGTTAAAAGGCATTGGGCCATATACATCCGGTGCGATCATGAGCATTGCCTTCAATCGGCCGGAGCCGGCAGTGGATGGCAACGTAATGCGGGTGCTGTCGCGTTATTTCCGCTTGCATGATGATATCGCAAAGCCAGCAACGCGTGTTCATATGGAGCATTTGGCACAGGAACTTATTCCGGAGGGCTGCGCATCCGATTTCAATCAGGCACTAATGGAGCTCGGCGCGCTCGTGTGCACGCCAAAATCCCCGTCATGTCTGCTCTGCCCAGCTATGGAGCATTGTGAGGGACGCATGGCAGGAGAAGAGCTTATCCTGCCGATCAAGACAAAAGCGAAGCCGCCGAAACCGGAGCTTCGGTATGCGGCATTGATTGAGGGAACTGGAGAACATGAAGGCAAGGTGCTTGTCCGTCAACGTCCGGATACCGGCTTGCTGGCGAAGATGTGGGAGCTGCCGCATATTCTCGTACCGAAGCAGGTGGGCATCGTCGGGATGAGCGACGCTGAGTCGTATGCGATTCTGCATCATTCCTTGCAAGCGGAGGGGGTAGATGTTGCGCCCGTTGAACACTGGATGGATGCAGAGCATACGTTCAGCCATATTCATTGGCAAATGCGCGTGTACCGCTGTAATCTTCGCAATCTGCAGCCGAAGGACAATACCGTATACAAATGGGCAGGTCCAGAAGAGATGGAGGAGCTTGCCTTCCCGAATGTATTCGTGCGATTGTTAAAAATCCGCTTTCAGTAATCCATTTAGTTACTTTCGTGACATTTATTCTGGTGTAGATTTTAAAGATTTACTAGACAAATTAAAGGGTGCTTGCCGTTTAGGCGGAAGTTCCCTTTTTTTCTATTTCGTAAACGTTTACAATGGTCACGACAACATTGTGGAAGCGTTACCAAAGTTAGGAGAGACTTCGGATACGCTTGTTGAGGCATTGGATTTGTCTATACAACATCAAGAGAAAGTCGTCACTTTGGAGGGGATTCTAATGAAACGATTGAAACCGACTATACTTTCCCGAGGTCAGATAAAACGCAAGTTTGCCTTGATGCTCAGCACAGCGATGATTGCTGGATCGCTTGCTGGCTTCGCTGGCCAGGCAGAGGCTGCGCAGCCGCATTCCTCGTATTGGTACCCGGATACGCTATTGTCGTGGTCGGCACAGACAGACAAGGATGCGGCATTCAACCGCAGCTCCGTGAAGCTGGACACTTCTCGTGTACAAGGAGCGAAGGTGAACCCGAATGCGAAGTCAGACGCCAAGGTCATGGCGCTTGCTTCGATGTACAAAAGTACGAGCGGTGCACCATCGCAAGGCAATGACAGCTTCCATGGCTACGCGTTCAGCTACTGGCAGTATGTTGACAAGCTGATTATGTGGGGCGGATCTGCCGGGGAAGGCTTGATCGTTCCTCCAAGTGCGGACGTAATTGATGCAGCGCACAAGAATGGCGTACCGGTATACGGCACCGTATTTCTTCCACAAAAGGAGCACGGCGGTAAAATCGAATGGATGCGTGATCTGATCCAGCAGCGTGAGGACGGTACGTTCCCTGTTGCAGACAAACTGATTGAAGTCGCGAAATACTATGGCTTCGACGGCTGGTTCATTAACCAGGAGACACAGGGCGGCACGCCGGAAGATGCGCAGAATATGCAGAAGTTTTTAAAATATTTGCAGAAGATCAAGCCTTCCAATATGGAAATCATCTGGTATGACTCCATGGTGAAGGATGGCCCTGTGAAATGGCAGGGTGGACTGACGGACAACAATAAGATGTTCTTCCAAGATGGGGAGGAGCGAGTAGCTGACAATATGTTCATCGACTTCCGCTGGCAGTTCAAGAAAGATGGCAAGTACGACTACGTAACGCCATTCCAGAACTCGCCGAAGGCAGCTGAGCAATTGAAGCGGGATCGCCATGAGCTGTTCGCAGGTATGGATTTGGAAGGCGGCGGCGGTTATCAAGGGGAGTACAACTTCCCGGTATTGTTCCCGGAAGGTCAGGACGCGGTGACATCGCTTGGCCTGTATCGCCCAGACTGGGCGTTCAATACAACCAAGACGAATGACGAATTCATGAAGAAGGAGCAGCGTCTGTGGGTAGGCGATAGCCTCGATCCATCCAAGACGAAGGCGAACGATTGGGCATGGCGTGGCATTGCGCATGATATCGTAGATAAGACGGTCATTACGAAGTCTGACTTCGTGACCCATTTCAATACAGGTAACGGTACGCAGTTCAGTGTATTCGGCAAGAAGGTCCGTGATCGTGAATGGTTCAACCGCAGTCTGCAGGACGTTCTGCCGACATGGCGCTGGATGGTTGACGAGTCTGGACAGAAGATTGCACCAAGCTTCGACTTCTCGAACTCCTTCTATGGCGGCAGTTCCTTGAAGCTTCAGGGCGAGGTTGCGGAAGGCGCTTCTTCAAATGTGAAGCTGTACAAGACTGATGTAGAGGCGACAGCTGCTATGCAAATGACGTTGACGTACCATTCGAATGCACCGGAAGCTGCTGATCTGAACATCGGTGTTGCGTTCGAAGGAGCACCGGATACATATACGTTTGTGAAGCCTTCTGATACGAAGGCAGCTGGCGCGAAGAGAGACTGGACACAGGCAACTTATGACTTGAGCCCATATGCAGGCAAGAAAATTGTTGGCGTATCCGTTCAAGTGGAAGGCAAGGCCAATGATAATCTATACTTGGCAAACGTAGGGGAGTTTGCGATCCGCGACAAGAATGAGAAGACGGCTCCTGTAGGTCAAGTATCGGATGTACGTATAATTGAAAACGATGTCCGTGACGGCATTTATGCAGACGCTCGCTTGACGTGGACAGCGCTGGGCGACGATGTGCAGTATTACCAAGTCTATCGTGTGAAGCCGGACGGTTCCCGTGAATTCATGGGCGCAACAGGCAACAACTATTACTATGTGTCTGAAATGAAGCGCGGCGGCGACATGGAGAAGACGACGCAACTAGCAGTCGTTCCGGTGAATCGTCACTATGAGGAAGGCCGCGCGGCAATGACTTCGTTTGACTGGCCTGAATATCCGTCCCCTAAGGCAGACTTCGAGGCGGATAAGACGTTCGTGGCGCCAGGTGAGGAAGTACAGCTGACAGATAAGTCTTCGGAAGTGACAACAGAATGGGAATGGAGCTTCCCAGGCGGAACGCCTGAGACAAGCAAGGAGCGCAATCCGAAGGTAAGCTTCGCGAAGGAAGGCACGTATGAAGTGAAGCTGACTGCGAAAAATGCAGTTGGTGAAGATGTAATGACGAAGTCGCAGCTCATTACGGTATCCAAGGAAGCAGCGTTCCGGGCAGAGGATCTGGCTAAGGGTGCGAAGACAGAAGCGTCCAGCTTCGTCAATGACAGTGAAGCGCCACAGTTCGCCGTTGACGGCGAGATGCATACGAAATGGTGTGCAGTCGGCAATGAGAAGCACTGGCTGAAGGTTGATTTGGGTAAGGAGTATGATGTAACACAGTTCATCGTACACCATGCAGAGGCTGGCGGTGAATCGGCTGCCTTCAATACACGCGAGTTCACGATTCAGCTCAGCATGGACGGCGAGAATTGGACGGATGCTGTGAAGGTGACGGACAACGAGAAGGGCACGTCCAAGCACGCGATTGCTAAGACCAAGGCTCGTTATGTTCGCCTTAACGTTGAGAAACCAACCCAAGGCGGAGATACAGCAGCTCGTATCTACGGCTTCGAGGTGCAAGGCATTAAGAATGTAGCTGCTGAATAATCGAAGATTCGAAGATGGATAAGAGGGTCTTCCCCTTAGGCGACGATGGTCGGCGAAGGGGAGGCCCTTTTTTATGGTTATAATGATTTGTTGGGTGGACAACCTCTACTTCGATTGCTTCCGGTGTCAGGCTAGAGGAAGATAGAATAGGGAGAATTATTGGTTCATAGTGTGATGGAACAGGTATGCAACAGGGTGAAAAATAATGACATTATATTTATGTTATATTGGATAGGGAAAACTCCAATGAAGATGACATGTACTTTAGGGAGCAGCGTAAAATGAAGCGAGAAGCTTCCCAATAGAACGTAGGGAAATAATAGCGAGTAGACCGTGATTGTTGATTTCAAAGAATGTGTAAACCATCTGCCATTAAGGCGGTTGATAGCAATTGCCAGAGAGAAAGGAGTGAGAGAGATGGCTGAACGCATCATTTTACCTTTTGGAGATCCGATATTGCGCAAGCGCTGCAAGCCAGTTACAGAGCTGAATGCGCGTACGATATCGCTGCTTAATGATTTGAAGGATACCCTGTATGCTGAGAAGGGAAGAGCAGGACTTGCGGCACCGCAAATTGGGATTTTGCGACGTGTTGTCGTCATGGATGTCGGAGACGGATATATTGAACTTATTAACCCAGAGGTTGTCGAGACGGCTGGCGAGCAGGAAGGGATGGAGGCTTGCTTGTCTTATCCTGGGTACTACGGCAGAGTGAAGCGTCATCAATATATTAAGATAACAACGATGAACCGGGATGGTGAGACGGTCACATTGGAGGCTGAGGATTTCTTTGCCCGCTGCATCCAGCATGAGATGGATCATTTGGATGGTGTGCTATTCATTGACCGTGTCGAGGATGATTATCTTGTCCATGGAACGAATCATCAGCATATGCCGCTGTTTCATGCACTTAGATTGACATCCCCAGAACAGCGTACCTAAGGGTGGAAGAGGCAGTTCCTCCATTTATCTCAGTATGTACCTGTGCTTCATAGACTTGAATACACGAAAGGTATTGGATGTTTGCTGAATCTTCTTTATTCCGGCGCTTGGGGTCGAATGATAGAAGTAATCATTTAATCGATAAGTGGAGGTGCAGAGGGATGGAGGAGCTACATCAACGATTTCTGGAGCAGCAGCTTCCCCGTAGGTATACGAATCTTGCTGCCGAGAAAATGCTTGTGGAGAAGTACCGCGCGATTGAAATCCCAGCAGAGGTGCTGGCTGATTTGCAGCGCGATCCACTGGCGAATTTTGAACAGGTATTCAAGTGCTTCAAGATTGAGGATCGTGATGTTCTGAACCGGATATATAGTGATACGGAGAAGGGCATCCAAGAAGAGCATAAGGCCAGATATGAGGAGCGGGAAGCTGAAGATAGGCCTCCGGAACCATCGGAGAAGGAATGGATTCGGATTCGAAATGGAGAGCTGCTTCGAGTTGTACTCACTAGTGAAGATGGGGAGCATATGCTCGGATTTACCGTGCAGGGATTGTGTTATGCATTAGTTGATGATCTTATGATTATGAAGGGGATTCCTCAAGGGGAAGAATGTTCACTGAACAACGAGTATTATGTGCACTATCTTCAATTACTACAGCGGCAGGGTCATTTATAAGGCGATGACGAAAGGGGAGGTCGGTGCTCAGCACTGCCTTTTTTTGTAAAGGCGGTCTTCCACTTACACAATTCGGCATGTATGTACAGAAGTGTAAGAGAGTCCATGGAGTGAGCAATTGCAAGCAATTATTATCGAATGAAGAGTGAGGTTCTGCAGTGAGCAGAACCTCTATTTGTTCGCCACCAGCACTCTGATTATATGCCCTAGTGTCTAGTGTCTGGCCTTATGCATTCTTATGCAGTGATCTTGTCCAGTATCATGAAGGCCGCTCCGATCGCAAGCGCCTCGTCACCGTAGCTGCCCTTGCTGAACATGACCTGATATTGCGGATAATGATAGGTTTTGCGAATAGCTGTTTGTGTTGCGGTATAGAAAAATAAATCATTCGCGTTCATGAGCGGTCCGCCAAGCACCACTTTCTCTGGATGGAGAACGTTGAGCAGGTTGGCTAACCCAATGCCGAAATAAGTAGCAGCCTGCGTTACAATCTCGGTCGCCAGTGGATCACGCCGCCGCAGTGCCTCCATAATATGCGCATATGAAATGTCGGAGCTTGCCCCCGCGATCTGCTCAAGCAGACTGCGGCGACCCATTCGGACGAGTGCGTTCGCTTCGCGTTCAATGGCGTATACGGTGGCATATGACTCCAAGCAGCCGTAGTTGCCGTTCCCTGTACGTGGGGGAATGCCATCTGCCTGAATGATCATTTGCCCAAGTGAGCCCTCCATGTCGACAGCCCCATAGATAAGCTTGCCTTCGGACATCATCGCGGAACGGAGCCCAATGCCGACATGTACGTACAGCATATGCCGGACATCTCTTGCCCGATTGGCCCACGCTTCTGCCCGAATTGCGGTGTTCGCCCCATTATCGAGCATGACAGGCATGTTCAATTGTTGTTCCAAGTCATTGACGATCGAGACATTCTCCCAGCCAGGAGAAGGGAAGAAGCTAGGCTGCAAGATGACACCTTCGAATCGATCCAGCGGACCGACGGCGCCGATTCCAAGACCGAGTACCTTATCTGGGCTGAGCTTATGCTTGCCCGTCCAGTGCTTAATCTGCTTCGTTACTTCTGCCAACAAGTATTCCGGTGTCATGAGTGCAGTCATTTCCCATTCGCATGTATCGAGCTTATTTCCGGCCATGTCCAGCATGACGAGGCGGGAAGAGGTGCGGGAGATATCAAGGCCGAATGCATAGCCGTAATCAGGAACGACTCGGTATAGAATCGGTCTGCGTCCGCCAGTCGAAGCGCCAAACCCACATTCAGCGATGAGTCCAAGCGCAGTTAGCTCCTCCAATACACGAGTCAGTGTGCTGACCGTAAGCCCACTGTACTGGAGCAAGTCCAGCTTCGAGATTTCATCGGTGCGTCGAATGAATTGAAATATTTCCTTCGCTTTGGAGGAAGGAATATGTTGATCCAATGATTTATCCATATATAACAATCCCCGCAATTCCTGACAATAGGATGACGGCTATCGGATGGAGCTTCAGCTTCATCAGCGCAAGTAGTGCACAGGCGAAGATTGCGACTGGAATGAATGATGATAATGTCCACTTCGCCGTGAGCCCAGAATGCATCGCCATGTTGACCGCCGCATAGGCGATCAGTGCGATTACGGCTGGCTTCATGCCGTCAAGTGCAGACTGCACCCACTGATTATCATACACGCGGTAGAAAATAGTGGCAATAAGCAGCATGATGATTGCAGATGGCAGGATAACTCCAAGCGATGCAGCGATACTGCCGATCAAGCCAGATGCAGTATACCCCACATATACGGCGCTGTTCATCGCAATAGGGCCTGGAGCCATGCCAGCGAGTGTGATTGCTTCCGTATACTGCTCTGCAGTCATCCAGTGATGAGACAATGCTTCGTGTTCAATAACCGGAAGCATCGCATATCCGCCTCCGAAGGAGACAAATCCTAGTTTAAAAAAAGTCCAAAAGAGTTCCCATAACATGGTGCATCCATCCTTCTTGTTCGATTATGGGAGGCTAACCATATCTATTCCATCAACCTAGACCGCTCTATTGTTGTGCTGCTTCGCTTGGCGGGAGCGGGTGGCGCTATTGCTTGTGCGCGGTGGCTTGGAACGGTCGTGTGGATGGTCGCCCATAAAGCTGCTGCGAGTGATCCAATTCAGTACGAGACCAGCGGCTGCTCCAATGGCTAACATGATAACGGGGTGGAGTGAAGTCCAGAACAGCAGTGCTAATGTGGTCAAGGTGATGATCCATGTGAACACATTGGTTAAGGTGCGCGTGCCCAGACGCACGGCTGCATATACAATAAGTGCAACGATAGCAGGTTTAATACCGAACAATGCTGCCTGTACATACGGTTGATCACGTAGTCCGGCTGCCCCAGCGCATAATAACAGCATAATGGCAATAGTAGGCAAGGAGATGCCGATGACTGCTGCTGCGAGTCCGGATAGGCCGGCAATGCGATAGCCGACGAGTGCGGCGACATTGACACCTATACCGCCAGGAGCGGCACCAGCTAGTGCAGTGATTTCCCCCATATCGTCTGTTTCCAGCCATTTGCGCTTTTCAGCGATTTCCCGTTCGATGACAGGCAAGATTGCATAACCGCCGCCGAAGGTGGTCGGTCCAATCTGGCTAAAGGTCAGAAACAATTGAAGGAGAAGGGTGCGCTTCTTTATTCGCTGCGCGGGACGGAGAGCATTTTGATTCATGGTGATTATCATCCCTTCCGTTCAGTGGTATGGTAGCTTCAGTATAACGCACTTAATTCCATTTTGGAATAAACTTTTGACCAATCGATGTAAATGATCCGTAATATGAAGAAGATGAATTGCGATTTATTGGATTTTAGAGGGAGTTTAATCTATATTGGAATCATGTTGACATGCATCTCGATTCGTTTACACGAAGAGGTGGCATGATTGAAGAAATTAAGAAGATTACAGGGACATAAGTGGGAGTCATTTCCCATTACTTATTGCGAAGGCAGTCGAGGAAGGGAGCAAAATGCCTGCGAGCTTGTGGCGGAGGGCTTCTATATATTAATATGGAATTATTAACGTAAGGAAGTAGGCAGCGTTTGCAACCAGTAACGGAAGCCGATGCCAGAGGAGGTACATTGGATAAGCGAATATCTCTCGGGCTGTATGTTCTCGCTGCTGTACTCATCTTGGTGTACCATGAGAAGCTGCTTGCTGTACTGCGTCATATGGAGCCTGGAGCAGGTGCGCTCATCATTATGTTTCTTGCTGCTGTCGCTATATCCCTATTTCCTGTCATTCCATTCGGTCTAGTGGCAGGGATTATAGGCGTTACTTTTGGCTTCTGGATTGGGGGCTGGATCAACGTGGCGGCTTCGACGGTAGGGGCTGCTTTGATGTTCCTTGCTGTTCGAAGCGGGATATCCAAGCAGAGCAGGTCGTATATCGAGCGTATCGGCTTACTTCGAAGCTTTAATCAATTAATGGAACGAAATGCATTCACTGCTGTGCTTATCGGACGGATGATTCCCATTGTCCCAGCTGTAGCGATTAATGCATATGCGGCCATGCTGTCTATCCCTCTACGCACCTTCATGGTGGCAACTGTATTAGGGAAGCTGCCGGTTATGTTCCTGTTCGCCTATGTCGGCGAGCAGTTGCTTCAAGACTGGACAAGGATTCCGGTCGTCTTGCTTCTATATGCCGTGTACGTGGCTGGCATTTATGGAATACATCGAGTCGTGGAGCGATGCCAATCAAGGCGTGGCCGCACGTAGCGACACAAGGAATTGCGATAATATCGTTATGGAGGAAAAGTTGAATATGTCCAACATTGCATCAAACATTACACAGCTCATTGGCAACACACCCCTAATGGAGCTGAACAACTACAGTCGCAAGCATGGCCTCGGAGCGAGGCTCGTTGCGAAGCTGGAAGCATTCAATCCTGGCGGAAGCGTCAAGGATCGTATCGGATATGCAATGCTTAAGGCAGCCGAAGAGCAAGGTGTCATCGACCGCAGTTCGGTCATTATTGAACCGACAAGCGGCAACACGGGGATTGCATTGGCGAGCGCTGCTGCAGCACTTGGTTATCGTATTATTATTACGTTGCCAGATACGTATAGTATGGAGCGCATTAAGATGATGAAGGCGCTTGGTGCGGAAATCGTGCTCACGCCTGGATCAGAAGGGATGCAGGGTGCAATTCGGAAGGCGGAGGAGCTTGCCGAGAGCATTCCGAACTCGTTCATCCCACAGCAGTTCCATAATAAGGCAAACCCAGAAATGCACCGGAATTCGACAGCACAGGAAATATGGCGCGATACGGACGGAGAAGTGGATATCTTCGTGGCAGGGGTCGGCACAGGTGGGACAATTAGCGGTGTAGGCGGCGTATTGAAGGAGAATAAGCCATCGGTACGAATTACAGCAGTTGAACCTGCTGATTCTCCTGTTCTGTCAGGAGGAAATCGCGGTCCGCACATGATTCAAGGTATCGGCGCTGGCTTCGTGCCGAGCACATTCGATCGCAGCATCGTTGATGAGATCATCCGGGTTACGAACGAAGAAGCATTCACTGCAGCGCGCGAGCTTGCGAAGCAGGAGGGCTTCTTAGTTGGTATTTCCTCCGGCGCAGCCTTGGCAGCTGCAACACAGCTGGCGAAGCGCCCTTCGAATGCAGGGAAGATGATTGTTGTGCTGCTGCCGGATACAGGCGAGCGCTATCTGTCGACACCGTTGTTCGAAGGCTAAGCGGCAGGCGCTGGAATACTTATTATATACGTGTCATGGTCAGTAGCAGTGTGACGAGGTAACTGCAGCGTACAGCGAAACAAGGTATGAACGTAACATGGTACAAGAAAACAACGTAAAACAACGTACAACGAAATAAGCATCAGCTGCAGGGAAGCACATGAATCTCTGTAAATAAGAAGCCCTGATCCTGTGCAAAGCAGGTCGGGGCTCTTTGCATATGAATAATGTGTTAACATCATAAGCGCTGCTAACAAAAACAGCCGTCCTCCGAGCAGAAAGCCTGCAAGGGGACGGCTGTTGCCAATGCATGAATTACTTGTTCAATGCATCTTCGTAGCGTTTTTCAACTGCTGACCAGTTCACAACGTTCCAGAACGCGGAAACATAGTCAGGGCGTTTGTTTTGATATTTCAAGTAGTATGCATGCTCCCATACATCCAAGCCGAGGATAGGCGTCTTGCCTTCCATAATCGGGCTGTCTTGGTTAGGCAGGCTGTATACGGACAATTTGCCGTCAGCATCTACTGCAAGCCATGCCCAGCCGCTGCCGAAGCGTGTAGCTGCAGCTTTAGCGAAGTCTTCTTTGAACTTGTCGAAGCCGCCAAGCTCATTGTTGATTGCATCAGCCAATTTGCCGGAAGGCTGGCCGCCGCCGTTTGGTCCGATGATTTCCCAGAACAGGGAGTGGTTCGCATGGCCGCCGCCGTTGTTGCGTACAGCTGTGCGGATGCTCTCAGGAACAGCATCCAAGTTAGCGATAAGTTCATCCAGGGATTTATCTTGCAATTCTGGAGCAGATTCCAAAGCTGCATTCAAGTTCGTTACGTATGTGTTGTGGTGACGATCGTGGTGAATCATCATTGTTGTTTCATCGAAATGTGGTTCCAAAGCGTTGTTGGCATAAGGAAGAGCTGGTAATTGATGTGCCATTGTGTCATACCTCCTAATAATTATGTAGCATCTTATATACTTCTAACCTAATTAAACATGAAGCGAACGAATAAATCAACATAAATGTTGCGAAAGTCTGCATTGAAAATAAAGCCTTCGCAATTCTTCACAAATAGATGAATAACAACCTGTCATTCAACGCTATCATATTACCCGAAAATGGTTCTTTTCAAACGAATGCTCCATTGGAGAACGATGGATCAGGGCTAGCAATGAATACGAATTCTTTACAATTTCTATAACCTTTTCTTGTATTGGGTAATGTAAACGCTTTAAATAAAGCGTTTACAAGAGAAAACGAGAGATTTTCCGATCTTTTTTATGGAAGTTGAAAGATAAAGAAGGATTTTCGCGATTTTTGTCGTATTTGTAAAGGTATTGCACAATCTATGTAGATAACCACAAGATACAGATTTAATGTAAAGGCGTAGAAAGGTGTTAGACAGAGAGACAACCGATCACGAAACCAAGCTCAGGATGAGGGAGAGTAAGTCATGAATGTTCGTTCCTTTCGTTTGTCGGATTATCTTCCGGCAACCCAGTTGTTGAAGGAATCACTGTCAGATGAATGTTGTGAGAAGACGCTGGAAGCATTCGCGCGTCAGTTATCGTTGGACGGAGAGCTGGTGCTCATCGCAGAACATGAGGCATCTAGTGGGGAGCAGGCTATTGTCGGACTTGTCATCGGAACCGTTGATCGTAACAACGGCTACTATTACCGCCTTGCCGTACACCCAGATTATCGCAATCAAGGAGTAGGCAAAGCACTGGTAGCGGGATTGGAACAGAAATTCCAACAACGCCGCGTCAAAAACATTATGATTGCTGTGGACGAGCATACAGAAGTCGTATTGCCATGGTTTGAGGCATTGGGGTACGGAGCGAAGGATATGCTGCGCTCCCTGTCGCAGCTGCGCATCGTTGCAGGGTAACGGCGCGCAATCCTGTATTGCAGATGTATTGCAAGGTCGCAATCGGCCTCACTCGGTAAGAGTGGCGATACACGATTTACTATAGCCAAACATTGTACAAGGAAGCATATCTTCTCAACCGTTGCATTCGGGGAAAAGATATGCTTTTCTATTAGTAAAGCGAATTGAACGCAAAGCCGAGGAATTAGCATGAATCGTTATGAGGAAGCTCTTGTGAAAAGTTTCAAGCACGATGGTCACCTGCATCGGGTATGGCTCGAGAACTGGCTTGTGCCCTCCACGATGCGGCATCCTGATCATGTGAAGGAAGACATGTACGTCCTTATCAATAGTCAGACGCCGATTCGGGAGTCGGATGGGAAGCAGTGGGTCAGCAAGATTCCTGCTGTAACCTTCTTCATCCCGAAGCAGTGGTTCAACGTTGTTGCTCTTATCGAGGAATGCGGTGTTCGGTATTATTGTAATATAGCATCGCCTCCGTATCGGTGCGGCAATATTTTCACTTATATTGACTATGATTTGGATGTCATTCGCATGGCGGACGGGCAAGTTCAAGTAGTGGATCAAGATGAGTATGAGCACAATCGCTTAACCTATCATTATCCGGAGCTTGTTGAGCAGAAGGTGAAGCTAGGCCTGGATCAGGTGTTGGAGTACATTGAGCAGGGTCGTACTCCATTCCATGATGGAACGGTACGTTGGTATTACGAAGAATGGAAGCGGTTGTTAGACGAATCTCGTGAACAGTAAGCGAGTAGACACGAAATCGGTGAACGGCGCCTGTTCCAGAACTTAGTTCCTGGGATGCATGGTGCCGTTTCCGATGTTGGCGGATTGTGGACAGGCTTTTTTTATTGAGTATTGGCGCATAGCGCATTAGCGGAATGAATGGAATATGAAAATACATCATGAGACGACAAGGAGGTGAATGGGATGCTTGATTCGAAGAAGCCGCATGGACAACAAAATCATGAAGAGCGGGTGATGCCTGATCAGGGTGCTTCCAAGGAACGGTGGCGCAAGTTGAAGCAGGATATTATTGAGGCCGCCCCGGCACTCGGAATTGATCAGGTTGGCTTTACGACGGCAGACCCATTCATTGAATTGAAGGCGAGGCTGCAGCATTCCATTGATCAAGGCTATGCCTCGGGATTCGAAGAGCCTGACTTGGACAAGCGTACTCGCCCCGAATTGTTGCTGGAGGATGCGCGCTCAATCATAGCCATTGCTGTGGCCTATCCTTCCAAGCTGGAGGAGTCGCCGAAGTCGAAGGCTGGCTCCTATCGGGGAATGTTCGCTCGGACAGCATGGGGACTTGATTACCATCATGTTCTGCGTGATCGTCTCGCGAAGCTGGAGGCTTTCTTGCGTGAGCGAGTGCCTGAACAGGAACTGCGGGTACGAAGTATGGTGGACACAGGGGAATTAAGTGATAGGGCCGTAGCAGAGCGTGCAGGTATTGGGTTCAGCGGCAAGAACTGCTCGATTATTTCGCCGCAGTGGGGATCGTGGATTTACTTGGGCGAAATGATTACGAATATTCCGTTCCCGTCTGACGAGCCTGTTACAGAAGACTGCGGCGAGTGCACGCGCTGTCTTGATGCTTGTCCGACAAGTGCCCTTGTCGGCCCGGGACAGTTGAATGCGAACCTGTGTATCTCCTTCCAGACGCAGTCGAAGGACATCTTGAGCCATGAGATGATGACCAAGATGGGGAATCGGCTGTATGGCTGCGACACATGCCAGATCGTTTGTCCCAAAAATAAAGGAATGAATTGGACGCACCAACCCGAAATGCAGCCTGATCCCGAGAAGGCGAAGCCTCTTCTCGTTCCAATGCTGCAATTATCGAATCGTGAATTTAAGGAGCAGTTCGGCTCATTGTCGGCTGCATGGCGCGGCAAGAAGCCGATCCAGCGCAATGCGATTGTGGCGCTTGGGAACTTCCGTGATCGAAGCGCGGTTGGGGAGTTGCGTGCCTTGCTGCGAGAAGATACGCGTTATGATATTCGTGCGACAGCCGCTTGGGCGCTTGGTCAGATTGGCGGTACTGATGCGAAGCAGGCGCTGCTGTCAGCCTTGAATCGTGAGAAGGAGGATGCCGTTGTGCAAGCGATAGATGATGCCCTGCAGCAGTTCGACAATCATGTGGAACCTATTTATGTGCAGGAGATGGAGTCGCCGATAGGGATGCTGACCGTTGCCTCATCGGCGACAGGACTGTGTTCTATTGAATTCGGCAGTGTGTTGGATACCTCTGCGCGTCTGAACGCCTGGGCGCAGCGCACATATGGTCGGGCTGCCCTCCAGCGTCATCCGGAACGGCTGCAGGAGGCAATTCGCCAATTGGAGGAATATTTCAGAGGGGAGCGGCAATCGTTCGATTTGACGCTTGATTTCCAAGGAACGCCATTCCAACGTGAGGTGTGGCGCGCTCTAATGGATATTCCGTACGGGGAGACAAGATCCTATAAGCAGATCGCAGAGGCAATTGGACGTCCGCAGGCAGTACGAGCAGTCGGTGGGGCGAACAATCGCAATCCGATTCCGGTTATTGCGCCATGCCATCGTGTCATTGGAGCAGATGGCAGACTGGTCGGGTACGGCGGGGGGATGGACAAGAAAGTTACTCTCCTCAAGCTGGAAGGCATGCAGGCGAATGAAGAGCGGATGCTGACTGCTCCTTAATGGAACAGGGGATATTTGTCACGATTGATGGTACGTGCTATCATAGTGGCGGTACGGTATATTCGAAATCGAACGGCACATCGATCGCTTTTCGTTTTCTATGTGAAGTTTTCGGTGGATCATTCACGGAATCTGTACCCTACTTGAATATAGAAGCAATGAGCTAAACTTGACGATGTTGGGGTGACCATGGGAAGATGTGGACAGTAATTACGGCAATCGTAACATTAATTGTAGGCATTATCATCGGCTTCGCTGGCGGCGTGTACTACTTGCGTAACCAAATGACGAAAATGCAATCTGACCCTCAAATGCTGCAGAAGATGGCGAAGCAAATGGGCTACAATCTGAACTCGAAGCAGATGCAGCAAGCACAGCAAATGATGAAGAACAAGAATTTCAAGAAAAACCGCTAAGTTAACGAGATCATGCTCACAAGCGCGGCGGAAGGAGGAACGTTCGTGGCTGGTTTGAAGGATTATGTGAATACACAGGTTGGTACGAATCGCGAGAAGATTGAGCATCATATTAAGGAAATCTTGAAGCTCGTCGGAGAAAATGTTGAGCGCGAAGGATTGCTGGATACGCCAGCACGCGTGACTCGCATGTATGAGGAAATCTTCGCCGGTTATGAGGTAGATCCTCGTGATGCGCTCGGGGTAGCATTTGATGAAAATCACGAAGAGCTTGTCATTGTGAAGGATATTACGTATTATAGCCAATGTGAGCATCATATGGCGCCCTTCTTCGGGAAGGTGCATATCGGATATATTCCAAGCGGCAAGATAGCAGGACTTAGCAAGTTCGCCCGCTTGGTGGAAGCAATCTCCCGCCGCTTGCAGGTGCAAGAGCGGATCACTACCGAGATTGCCGACATTATGGATGAAGTACTCATGCCACACGGCGTGATGGTCGTTGTGGAAGGCGAGCACTTGTGCATGTGCGCCCGTGGTGTGAAGAAGCCGGGAAGCAAGACGGTAACGATGGCAACACGCGGCAGCTTCCGGACGGATGCGGCGCAGCGCGCGGAATTTTTGTCACTGATTAAGTAGTAATGTGATGTATGTGGGTGAACTATGAACTGATGAACCCCGTTCCGGGCATGGGACGGGGTTTTTTTCGGACAGAGCAGGGAATTTGAATAGGAGGAGTTACAAGTCACATGACAGAAGCAAAGAAGAAGTCGGAACAGAAAAGTCCGGAACAAGAAGTAGAATTGACAGCGGAACAGAAGCTGTGGGCGAGATTGTATGAAGCAGCTTCTGCGTTCAAGAAGCAGGCGAGCTGGGAGTGGATGCCGGAGAACGTGATCTTTGGCGTGAGCAATCCCGAAGACGGAGAAGTGGGCTATTGCACGATTATGAATGGAACAGACTACTTGTTCGGTCTGGCGTTATTCCGCGGCGGTGAAGGATTAGAGAGCCTGAACAGCATGATGCTGGACAATCATGAGCAGAATGCATGGCTGCACCGCCAAAAATGCATCATGGTAACGTTCGAAGACCGTACGGATCTGGAAAAGCACGATTTGGCGCAGATCAAGGAGCTCGGGTTCCGGTTCCGCGGCCGTAATGCATGGCCAATGTTCCGCGCATACGACCCGGGGTTTGTTCCATGGACGCTTGACGAGAAGCAGGTCAGTTTCTTGGCGATCGCCTTAGAACAAGCGATAGATCTGGCAGCGCGCGTGAAGAAGGACAATGCGGTAATGACAGCACCGCAATCCGGTCAAGTGTTGGTTCGTACTCCGGACAACAAGAAGTGGGTAGATCGCTGGATGGATCCTGACTTCGTATTGGAGCGTCCTGTGAAGGTTGAAATCGAAGATCGGAATCGTCTGAATGATGTTATGAATCGTTTCCCGAATAAGAAGGGCCAATGGGAGACAGAATTTTTCTATGCGCCTGTTGCTGTGAAGGGTGAAGGCGAGCGTCCGTACTATCCGCGTCTTTGCTTGTGGGTAGACCGTACGACACGTGCAGCTGTAGGTTTCCATGTCGCGTATGATGACAACTTTGAGCAGGAATTCCTGAATCACTTCTTGCAGCTTATTGAAGAGCAGGGGGTACGCCCACAGAAGCTCATCATTCGCACGAATGAATGCGTGGATCTGTTCGAGAAGACAGCACAGCGTCTGAAAATTCGCATTGAGCGCGAGTCGCACCTGGCGTACTTGGAGGAAGCACGTGGAGACTTGTTCGATTATTTCTCCAAGCAAGAAGGGTAGAAGGAATCTATTTACGTTATAAATGATATATGTCCTTAATAAATAGGGAATGAGGAGAAGGCATGGCTTCGCTGAAAGGCGGGTCGTGTCTTCTTTTTTCTTATACTGCTCACCCGGGAAAGGAGGGTGTCTTAATGAAATCGCTGCATGTATAATGGGAATAAAGATGTTTATGCTATCTATGGAAATAAAGGAGTGCTGCTATGAAGATTTCAATGCATATTACAAAGGAAGACTATTGGAAATTTAATAAATTCGTGATATACAGCATGCCGAAATACCGTAAAGTCATGCTGGCGAACATCATCGGCCTGCCCTTGTTTTTAAGCATCATTCTTAAAGTTATCGGAAAACCATGGGTGTACTCGATTGTCGTTGGGGTAGCGCTGGGGGTGCTTTTGAACGTATTTATGTATTTTTCGATTAAGAGAAAGGTTATGCGTTGGTCTGCTTCCACAGAAAATGCAGCCTGGCTTGGCGATCATACGATGGAAATCGCTGAGCATGGAATTGATGAGACGACGCCGGTCGGCAGCGCTCATTACAACTGGGATGCGATACCGGAAATCAGAATGACCAAGGACTGTATCTATATCTTCATCAGCTCGATGCAGGCACATATTATCCCACTTGCTTGCTTGTCTAACCCGTCCGAGCAGACACAGCTTATTCAGCTTCTTGAGGAGCATCATAAGAAAAAGATTATCGTACATTCCTAACTGGTGATCACATAATTACATTCAAGCAAAAAGTCCTCTGTATACAAAAGTTGACAAGGAAAAAGCCTAATCAACATCTTGTAAGCAGAGGACTGTTATGTTAAGATCTAATGTACGATATGGTTATATTTTAAAACGCATTACTATCCAAATATATAATACCATATCGAATCACAGGCTGTCAACCTTGATTTATAAATTTCTAAAGAAGCGGGTGGTTAGATGAGTACGAAAGAAGAACAATGGCGTCTAGAAGAGGAACGAGCGGTTCGGGTGATGGAAGCTATTGAGCAGCATATTGAGCCCCTGCAGCAGGATATTGGCGACATCAAACACGAAGTAGTCGAATTCCGCAAGGCATTCTGGGACGATGTCAAAATCAACATGGACGATATAAATGAGGCGATAGAGACCTTCGCCAGCATGAAGCAGCAGGCAGAGGTGTTAACCGAACGCGAGCATAGACACCGCCATGCTGCGCGTCAGTTGGATGTATTAACTCGCATGGCGAAGTCTCCCTACTTTGCACGAATCGATTTCAAGGAAGATGGAGAAATGCGCGGTGAGGAGATCTATTTAGGCATTGGCTCTTTCCGCAATGAAGAAGGCGAATTTTTCGTATATGACTGGCGAGCTCCGGTGTCGAGCTTGTATTATGATTTCCCTCCAGGCCCTGCGCGCTACACGACTCCTGTAGGGGAGATAGAAGGTACGATGGAACTGAAGCGTCAGTTTCTTATTTCGGAAGGCCGGTTCCGTGGAATGTTCGATACCGGGGTTACGATTGGAGATGAACTGCTGCGTCAAATGCTTAGTCAGCCGTCAGCCGAGCATATGAAGAGCATTGTAGCGACCATACAACAGGAGCAAAACCGCATCATTCGCAATGAACGGAGCGGCGTGCTGATTGTGACGGGGCCAGCAGGCAGCGGTAAGACGTCGACAGCCTTGCAGCGTATTGCATACCTGCTCTATCGGTATCGGGAAACACTGCAGGCGGAGCAGATCGTATTATTTTCCCCAAATCCTCTGTTCAACCGTTATGTCTCGACAGTGTTGCCGGAGCTGGGAGAACGAAACATGGAGCAGACGACCTTCCAGGATTATTTGGAGCACCGCCTAGGCAGCAGTTTCAAGCTTGAGCATCCGTTCGAGCAAATGGAATATTCACTGACAGCTGCAGAAGAACAGGGCTATAGCGCTCGTATGGAGGCGATCCGCTTCAAGGCAAGCCGTAACTATATTGATATGATCCATGCGTACGTACAGTGGTTAGGGACAGAAGGCCTGCAGCTACATGATATTTGCTTCCGCGATGAGGTAATCGTAACTGCAGAGCAAATTCACAGCCAGCTCTACCGTTATGATGCATCGCTTCCGCTGCCGAACCGTTTGCGCTTGCTGGCCGAATGGCTGCGTGGGGAACTGCATCGCGCGGCGAAGCAAGAACGCAAGAAGGCGTGGGTGGATGAGGAAGTAGAGATGCTGGATGATGATGCATACCACGAAGCTTATATGAAGCTGCAGCGCAAGAAGCAGTTCTCGGAGGAAACCTTCGATGACTTCCAGCGTGAACGCGACTGGCTTGCTGCATCGATTGTGAATGAGCACTTCAAGTCTCTCTATTCACAGGTGAAGAAGCTTGGGTTTATTGATATGGAGGGGACGTATCGTCAGTTGTTCGCTATGCCGGATGTATCGGAGCGATGTGCGGCAGCCGGAACGCTGCCTGCGGAGTGGAGAACCATATGTGCAGATACGGAAGCACGCCTTCTATCAGGGGAGATGCCGTTTGAGGATACAACGCCATATCTGTATCTGAATGAATGCATTAAGGGGTTCCGTGTGAATACCTCTATTCGCCAACTGTTCATTGATGAGGCGCAGGATTACTCACCGTTCCAATTCGCATTGTTAAGACGAATGTTCCCGCGCTGCAGCATGACGCTGCTTGGTGACTGGGAGCAGGCGATTTATCCACATGCTGGGGAACAGGATATTAACAGCAGTTGGTTATCTTCGGATATGCGCGGCGATTCATCTACGGAAACTTTCCACTTGACGCGAAGCTACCGCACAACTCGTCCGATTATGGAGTTCGCCCGCTATCTGGCTATGGATGGCGATCGTATTGAACCGTTCGATCGGGCTGGGAATCTGCCGACAGTTACCGTTGTAGAGGACAGAGCGGAGCGTGATCGACTGGTCGTGGATCGCATACGGCAACTGCTGCAGGAAGGGCATCGCAATGTAGCCGTGATTTGTAAGACGGCTCAAGAGAGCAAGGAAGCATATGAGGCGCTGCAAAATGAAATTTCGATTTACCTTGTCGAGCAAGATACGGCCTCATTCCATGAGGGTGCGCTGGTTATTCCTTCGTATTTGGCCAAGGGAGTAGAATTCGATGCAGTTGTCATCTATGATGCATCGGAAGCTGCCTATGGGCGTGCAAATGAACAGAAACTGCTGTATGTATCCTGCACGCGGGCCATGCATGAGCTTCATGTATTCTGTGTCGGCAAGCCGAGTCCATGGCTGGCTGCGGTGCCGGCGGAGACATACCTTTCTCTGTTAGATCCCAAGAAAGCTGATAGGGAATAGAACAGAAATAGAACAGAACTGCCTTATTCGATTAGCCGGCTGTAGTAATCTTAGGCAAGGGAGGTATGGACATGAAGGTATACATCGTAGATGCTTTTACAGATGCGCCATTCCGCGGCAATCCGGCTGCGGTCTGTCTCGTTGAACAGGAATGGGATGAGACGATGATGCAGCATATCGCATCCGAAATGAATTTATCCGAGACAGCATTTGTTCATGTAGATGCAGAGTGGGAAGAGGGGGCTCAGCGCCCTCTCGGCCTTCGCTGGTTCACGCCTGAGGTCGAGGTTGATCTATGCGGACACGCAACGCTGGCTACGGCTCATGTATTACGGCAATGCGAGATTGTAAGCGGGGACAGAGTCTCCTTCGAGACGAAGAGCGGCATTCTCCATGCTGCATATAAGGAAAGCGGGGGCCAATGCGAGATCACGCTGGATTTCCCAGCATCTTCGCTAATGCCCGTAGAGGATGAGGCGCTGCGAGTGCGTCTGGAGGAAGCGCTAGGCTGCTCGGTGCATGAGGTACTTAGAAGCCGAATCGAGTTAATGGCCATCGTGGATTCAGAACAGACTGTACGGTCGCTGGAGCCACACTGGGAACAGCTTAAGGCGTGCGATCAAGAAGCGATTGGTGTGCTCGTTACAGCGAGAGCAGGGGAATCAGCCCATGACGGAATTGACTTCGTGTCTCGCTGTTTCTTCCCCGCGCTCGGTGTGAATGAAGACCCGGTTACGGGATCTGCTCATTGCACGATGGGGCCATATTGGGGAGCCAAGCTCGGCAAGTTGTCTCTTACTGGACGTCAATGTTCTGCAAGAGGAGGCGTTGTGAAGTTGGAGCTGCATCAGGAGCGGGTGTACTTAACCGGCACGGCTGTCACAATTATGGATGGCAAGTTCACTTTTTCGTAGATTAGTGATTTCATTTAAGGAGGGAATAGAATGGGAGTTTGGATGGAGATGACCATTCTCATCTTGCTCGCCTGCGATCTACTGCTCCTTCTGCACATCAACAGTAAGCTTCCAAGGCGGGATCGCGCCCAGGAAGCTTACGATCGTGCGAAGAAGAAGTATGGGATTGACTGATGCCTGCACTGCCCATAGGGTTATACAACCAATGCCTGCATATCCACGTTTCGTCTTACATGTCAATAATTCATAATAATGACCTCGTTGATCACACCACGGCCATCACCTTTGGAATTAATGCTTCGCCTCGCTTTTACCGTATGGATTCGATATCCCTCATACAATTGATGAATATAGTCTGTCGCATGATTGGACAGCATGACATATACACCACGTTCACTAAGTTCCTTAAATACATTGGCTAGACGCTGTTGTTCCGGTCGGCCGAAGCCCCCCTTGGCATACGAAGTGAAGGCGGCAGTTGGCGTCAAGGTGTCATACGGAGGATCAAAATAGACAAAGTCGCCGGCGCGTGCCTCCTGCACAGCCTCAGCAAAATCTCCATCCATCATTCGAATATTGGCGCGGTTCAAATAGGAGGACATACTGCGAATAGTTGTTTCTCTTATGATGTTCGGCCGCTTGTATTTCCCGAATGGAACATTGAATTGGCCGCCTGCATTGACTCGGTATAAGCCGTTATAGCATGTCCGATTCAAGTAAATAAGCCTGGCGGCGCGTTCGATAGAGGATAAGGCGGCGTAGGCTTCTTGGTTCCGATCCCATGCCCGAATTTCATAATAGTAGCCTTCGTCGTTTCGATGCTGGCGAAGGGCTTCGATAAGTTGGTCTGGCTGCTGCTTTATCATTTGGTACACGTTGATGAGCTCTGGGTTGACGTCGTTAATGGCCCCGTTGTCTGGCGTTAATGCTAACAATAACGCCGCTCCGCCGATGAACGGCTCGAAGTAGGCTGCTCGCGTCCAGTCTGCTGAAGGCAGAAGGGAACGGATGCTGGGAAGTAGTTGGCGTTTGCCGCCAGCCCATTTCACAATAGGTCTGAGCAATTCGCCTCACCCCTTTCGAAGTCGATAACTCATTGTTCTGGTACAAAAGGAAAGCGCGGCACAGAACCGCACGTGATCCAGCTATTTCCAATTATTATTGTATAGAACGAAAAGGGTGCGGCGCAACGGCGAATAAGCTCGAAAAATAGGAAGTAAACACCTCATTCATCGAATGATGTTGTAAGCTTAGAAGGGAGTCCATTTCAATTTGCGAGCTTGCTCGAATCGTTCGGATACAGCGGGCCAATTGATGACATTCCACCAATCGGAAATATATTTTGGCCGTTCATTTTGATGCTTCAAATAATAAGCATGTTCCCATACATCGAGCGGCAGCAGCGGGACGACATCCCATTGGGACAAGTTCTGATGCTTCTCAGCTTGCAAAATCTCCAATCTTCGGCTGCGCGGACTCCAGACGAGTATCGTCCAGCCACCACCCTCAACCTTCTCTGCTGCGTTCGAGAAATGCTTCCGGAAGGCATCGTAGCTGCCAAAGTCATGCTCAATTTGGCGCAGCAGACTGCCTGTAGGCCTGCCTCCACCCTGCGGACTCATTACATCCCAGAAGATGGTGTGCAGATAGTGCCCGGCCCCATTGAACGCAAGCTCGTTCTCCCAATATTTCACCAGATCGAACTTATTGGTGCGCCGTGCTTCCGCCATCGCCGACTCGGCCTTGTTCAAGCCGTCCACATAGCTCTTGTGATGCTTGTCATGATGAATGCGCATCGTCTTCTCATCGATATAAGGTTCAAGCGCATTATAAGGGTACGGAAGCGGTGGAAGCCGATGTCCGCCAATTGGAACGAAGGATTCCTCATCCGCGTCATCATCCTGTTCCGGAAGCGCGCTGCGCGTATTGCCAATGTGAGCATGAATGCCTTGAATGGATTGTTGTTGATAGGGATACTGATGTTGCTGGGGCTGATACTGATGCTGCGGCCAATGCGAGGAAGGCTCGTTCCCCGCAGCGTGAATGCGAGCTGGTGGGGAGGAGCTGCTGCTAGAACGAGTGTTATGATTGCTTCCCGGGGGCTCTACTGCTGGGTAAAAGACAGGTTTAATGGCATTCAGAAAGTACTGGGAGCGCTCCGTGATATGATCGAATACGACAGGGGCGTGCTCCGTATGCTGCACGGCTTGGCTGTTGTGCTTAATGGCATCAAGCTGCTGAACGAATTGCTCGGATTGATATACAGAAGCGCGGAGCAATTCTTGAAGCTGTTGAAGCTGATCTGGCTGAAGGACATCTGGCTGCTGCAGGGCGGTGCGCAGCTGTCCCCTCGCTGCATCTTCCGTCTGTGACAGAACCTGTTCCCATTGGGCAAGCAGCTGTACGTATTCAGGCTCCAGCTGGGGCACAATCGCGCGAATGACCTCTGTATTCTTCTTCTCCTGCTGCTTCCAGTAGGCACTCTCTTCCAACACACGCACAGGCATAAGTGGCCCGTATATGAGCTGCAATGTTCTCCCTCCTTATTGATTGAAATGGTTCTTTTTATTGTATTAGCTTCATAGGTTGACCTATGTAAAATGGCACAAAAAAACCGCAAGCGGGGTGCTTGCGGTACTACTTCGATTCATTCCATTTCGTGTCCTGTGAAACTTCCTTGCCGAATTTATAAACGTCTCAATCGGCGTAGCAGGGAAGTTAGTTCTGTGCAATGAACAAACCGCGATCAGCACGATAGGCTGCATTCAGGAATGCGGATGTCTTCGACAAGTATTCCTTGCGCTGTGTGCGATAGATAAGCTCATGCTGTGCATTAGGGACGATCCATGCCTGCGAGAGCTTATTGGACTGATGGGCGGCAATGCCTTCTGCAATTCCATATGGCGCCTTGGAGTCCGCTGTTCCATGAACGAAGAGAATCGGCATCTCATAGTTCGTTGATTTCACTTCGTTGTATGGAATTTGCTGCAGGCTCGTGCCATTGACAGCAGGGAAGAAGGTACGCAGCAGATCAAGCGATGGATGCTTCGGCAGTGGAGCGTACTGCTGCAAATTATGATATAGCGTATCTGGCTCCAGCAGGAAGGTGCTGTCCAGAATCATGGCATTAATATCATGGGTAAGCAGTGCTGCTTGAAGCGCCGTTCCGGCACCCATGGAGAAGCCCCATACGACGACGTGCTCAGCACCGCGTTCCTTCGCGAGCTTGACTGCGCCTAGCAGCTGTTCCTTCTCCAGACGGCCGCCTGTTGCTTTGGTCGGATGCTGTTCGGAAGCAAATCCATAGTCGAACATGATGACATTGTAGTCGAGTCGATGTGCGAATTTGGCGAGGTCATACATCGGCACCCAATATTCTTCTCGATTGGCCCCGTAGCCATGGCTGAAGATCAAGGTGCGCTTGGAAGGCTTATCAGATGGAATGTACCATCCGTCTACCAGCGTATGCCCATCGCGAGCGGGAAAGGATACCGTCTCGTACTTCATCCCTTTGGCCTCCATTGGATTGGAGAACAGCGGGGGTACTTGCGGATTGGCGAACATCCATGCGATGAATCCGTGCAGGGCAAGGAAGATGACAATCGCAGCGAAGAAGGTCGATAGGGATAGCGCAATGGCTACATGCTTCACTCGTAGTCTCCGCGCTGCCGCAGGGGCTGCTCCAGATGGGCCGAGCCATTCAGGCTGTAGTGCGGGAGATGTAATAACAGGTGTGCTCATGTAGATGACCTCCTTCGATGATGTAATGCAGAATGGTGTCGAGCCCAATAAATTCATATAGAACAAAAGTCCCGATGGGAGCTGATTCGTGTAAACGTTGTCTTCGTATCATTATCGTATGCGGGAATCCGCATAGGGTCAACGGATTTGCGCGATTTGTAAGGTGATTGTAATCGTCCCGTAACATTGCAATCTCCCTGTAAAAACATGTCGAAACAAGGGACGTTCGTAGGATGCGGGAGAATGGTGCTAGTATCTTTACGAAAATAAGGAAGAGAGTTATACTAGTTGTAACGATGTTCCATACTATGGAACCGAAGAGGGAGATACATGGTGGAAGAACGAGGAAAGCTAACCGTACGCGCCGTAGAGCGTGCACTCGATATATTAATGTGTTTTGCCAATGAGCGAGATATCAGCTTGACGGAACTTGCAACCCGCGTTGGGCTGAATAAGAGCACTGTTCATCGTCTGATGACAACATTGGAGGATCGCGGATTCGTACTTAAAAATGGCGATAAGTATCGCCTGGGATATCGGGTATGGGAGTTGGCGGCGAATTTGACGCAGGTCGATGATCCTGCTCAGCTGCTGCAGCCGGAGATGGAGCTCCTGCGCGATCAGTTGGATGAGACGGTGAGTCTATATGTGAAGGATGGCAACGACCGGATACGGATTCAGGCCGTGCAGAGCAATCAGGCGATCCGTAGAGTAGCGCCAGTAGGCGTTCGTTTGCCGTTGTTCGTGGGGGCATCCAGCAAGGTGCTGCTTGCCTTTGCTGAGACGCACGAGCTAGAGGCTGCATTGCGCGATTCACGCTGGCCGTCCTCCATTGACAAGGACAGCTATATGAAGCAGCTTGAGGAAGTGCGTCGACTCGGATATGCTGTGAGCTTGGAAGAACGCGAACTTGGAGCGGCGGCTGTATCTGTGCCGATCATGGATCGGAATCAGCGGCTGGTCGCAGCCTTGTCGGTATCGGGGCCTGTCAGCCGGATGTCGGCAGATACGCTTGTATCCTTTGCCCCGCAGATGATGGAGACTGCCCGCCGAATGGGCACGATGCTGCTGACGATGCAGTAACAGTCAGTCTGCTGTAATCGACGGTTAAGATTGTCTTTTTGCTAGATTCTGTGCATTGTAAATAATAAGTTCTTCGGCCCCTCTACTGCGGTAAGCAGTGGAGGGGCCGAAGTTGTATAGACCTATGAAATGCGCCTGACAGCACCCATCAGAACGGAGATCGGAATGCCAGCCATGATCTGCAGTGATGTATAAGGTTATGCTGAAGTTATTGCTCCAATTGCGACATCCTGCTATAGGGTTTGTGAGGAATGACGCTGGCGATATTGGCCGGGAGTTATTCCTTCGAGCTTCTTGAACATACGATTGAAGTAGGGGGCCTGGTAACCGGCCGATTCAGCGATTTCATTGATCTTCATATCCGTGGTCAGTAGAAGCTGCTTGCAATAGTTCATTCTTATCGAGGTAATATAATCGACATAGTTCGTTCCTGTCATTTGCTTGAACGCTTTGCTCAGTTGGGAGATGCTGACGCCATTACTTTTCGCATAGGTTTCGAGTGCAATCTCTTGGCCGTTGCTTTGTGCAATCTGTTCGAGCAGATTGTCTACAATCTCCTTCATAGATGCATTGAAGCTGCGAGAGAGCGAATGAATGTAAGGGTGGATCACCTTCTCTTGGAACCAGGACAAGGATGCTTGTGGATTGCGCAGCATACGAAGCTCTTCATACAGCTGGGCGCTGTCATAGACGGCATACGGATTATGGCCGGCCTGAAGCATAGCGCGATGGATGCTTCCCATTAGTCGCAATAGCGCTTGATGGACAAGCCATTCTGCCGCGTGGCTTGCTTGCAGTGTCTCTACATACTGCTCCAAGGCTTGCGTCGCTTCCTGGGCCAGACCCATATTGAGAGCGTAAATAAGCTCCTGCTCAAGCACAAGCAGAGGGGCTTCAAGCAGCGTATTCGCTCTATCCAGCACTTGATCGGCCTGAAGCAATTGGCTCGTTGCGTCGAAGGTGCGGCAACGAAGCGCACGCTGAGCCTGCTCCATGGCATGGGGAATATCCATCCACGACGAAGTTGGCCCGTTATAGACGATGGTGGCCTGGATGCGCAGAACCTCATGCAGGACGTTGATATAATGGGAGCACAGACTGTGCAGCTCCTGTTGTGCTTCTGCTTGAGTATGATCCTGTGTGGGAAGTATGAGCACAAGTCCGAACGATCCATCTAAGAAATTAATCGTGTGAACATGTTCCGCTGCGGATTGGGATAGCTCTGCCACGATATTGATAGCTGCGTACGTTAATAGAACATCGTCTTTATCGGACAGCGGCTTATATTCTTCATCGGTTGTATGAAGTTGTAGAACGATTGCTGCAAATGACCTGCCTTCAATGGCGACCCCCATCGTATGAAGCTTCTCAATCATCTCCCTCTCCGTCCAGTGCGCTGCCTGTCCTGTAATGAATTGATTCATAATTGCCTCGCGCATGGACGGCACGGCCTGATTCAGCCTCCGTTCCAATGTTTCATTTGTAATTCGATAATGCTGCCATTCCCGTTCAATATAATCAAGCTCATTGTGAACATCCGTATCCGGGGAGCGCCAGCCTGCAAGCAAGTTCATCATCCGGCGTATCGGCCGATACATACGGTGGGAAGCGAACCAGCTTAACGCTAACGCAGCCAGCACGGCAAATATCCAGCACACAATGAGGATATGTGTATAGGGTCGTGTAGGTGCTGTAATGATGGATTGAGGGGTAGCCGATAAGTAAGTCCATTTGCCGCCCATTTTCTCCAAGGTTACGGTGTTTATGAGCAATGTATCCTGATCCAAGGGAACCTTGCTGCTTCCGCTAGGTTGATTCAATGCCTCTGTATGTTGAGTCTGATGAGATTGAATAGCGGCGAATGCCTCAGGATTCTGTCTGCTTGCTCCGCTTTGCCCAATAATGTGTCCTTCCTCGTCCAGCAGGTAAGCATATCGGTCTGGGTTCGCAAATACGAACAGCTTAGACGGATTGATGTAAATCACGATAGCCCCATAAGATGCGTTTCCATTGAACGGCAGCTTCATTACGACGGCATGGGACGAGCCTCTACTGAAGGGACGCTGCAATTCATGTGTCCAGAAGATGCCCTGCTCGGCCGTCATAAGCTCCTTCCAGCGAGATTCTTCTTCCTGCTCCAATGTCCGAAGACCAATCGAGGGCTGAAGTACTTTGTTCTGCTTCGCCACGTACAAATACACCTGATCAATAATCGGATCGGCATTCTCGATCAGCGTGAGCGTATCGAGCAGTTGGTTCGTTTCCTCGAACTGCTGTGCGAAATCCATATCGGAAATCGTCGGCTTGAAATGCGGCTTCACGACCATATGTAGAGCGTAATTAATAAGCTGCCCAAGCTGTTTATCGATTTGTTTGGCTGCTTCAATCATCTCGCTGTCGTTCTTCTCTTGAAACTGCTTCACAAGCTGCTGGTTGCCCATATATAAATAAGCCGCACTGATGATCGTGATTGGCAGGCAGGTCAGCAGTACGGCGAGCGCGAGACTTTTCCAATAGAAGATTCCCTTGGAAGAGGGACGTAGTATATCATGCAGCTTTCCCATGAATTCCTCCTGTGTGGCAATGGATGATGAAACGGAATAATGGAGTAATCATTGATATTGGAATAGAAATTGTAATTTGCTCGACTGCACGAAGCTGTTCATACAAGAACGGTAGTATGGAATGTTCTGGTATGGTGGCCGATTGTATTTATCATACTGAATGGCACAACGGATGAAAAGGCTTACAGAAAAAAAGTGCAGCCTCAGGAAATCGCAAAAATGCTGCATCGAATCTCGCAGCAGTGATTCTTTGCGGGGCTTGCTTGTGCGTTCATCGAGCGATGAATAAGCACGGTTATGCAGGCAGGCAAGACGCTTCAGCAAAAAAGTCAAATTGCATGAAATTGTGATAGCGTTTACATTGATAAAAATCCTAGCAGACATTGTGATACTCGTTGTCTCAATTGAACATGCAGAAGAAAGTGAGGTAGTACTGGTGAGCATGGAACCATCAACATCTGCAGCCCAGTTAGAACGGAGGACATCATCTAAACGAAGAGCGCGCACACGTGTATGGGTAGATGTGAAGAGGGATAGATACTTGTATTTGTTGGCGCTGCCAGGACTTCTCTTCTTCCTTGTCTTCAAGTATGTTCCGATTACGAATCTTGTGATCGCCTTCCAAGACTATTCGCCGTATTTCGGTGTGTTTCAAAGTCCATGGGTAGGATTCGAGCATTTCAGCCGCTTCTTTGCAAATGAAGATTTCTACATTCTGCTGCGCAACACACTCGCTATCAGTTTTCTGAATCTGTTGTTTTTCTTCCCGGCGCCGATCATTCTTTCTATCATGCTGAACGAGGTTCGGCATTCGATTGTAAAGCGAACAGTACAGTCTCTCATTTACATTCCGCACTTCTTATCTTGGGTGCTTATATCGGGGTTGACGTTCCTCATGTTCTCGCAATCGGAAGGGTTGTTCAACAAGCTGCTGCTGTCTATGGACAAAGAGGCTTTTGATCTGCTCACGAATCCAAGTTATTTCTGGGGAATGTTGACGGCACAGTCGATCTGGAAGGAGGTCGGTTGGGGGACGATTATCTTCCTCGCTGCTATCGCAGGAATCGATCCTCAGCTGTATGAGGCTGCGGTGATGGATGGAGCAGGGCGGATGCGCCGCATTTGGCATATTACGCTGCCGGGCATGCGCAATGTGATCATCATTCTGTTTATTTTGCGGTTAGGCACTATTATGGATACCGGATTCGAGCAGATTTATCTGATGATGAATGCAGCCGTCTCCAATGTAGCGGAAGTGTTCGATACATATGTGTACAGGGTTGGGATTAAGCAAGGGGAGTTCAGCTACAGTACAGCCATCGGATTGTTCAAATCGGTAGTTGGCGTCATTCTTGTGGTGGCGGCCAATCAAATCGCCAAGCGCTTCGGACAGGACAGTTTATATTAAACAGGGAGGGAGACAAGTGCTATGAGAGATAACAGTGTGAGAGATCGCTTATTCAATATCGGGAACATAGCCATTCTGCTGCTCATCAGCTTGGCGACCGTCTTTCCCATTTACTATACAATCGTGCTGTCGTTCACGGATCCAACGGAATATTACACAAAGCCGCTTATTTTGTTCCCGGCCAAATGGTCACTGGATGCCTATCAGTACTTGCTCGCAAACGGCTTGTTCGTCAGCGCACTCGGTGTGAGCACCTTTCTGGCTACAGTAGGAACAGCGTGCAGCCTCATCGTAACCGGGGGCTTGGCTTATGCGCTCTCTCGGAAGCGACTGCGCTTCCGGAAGGCCATTCTGTTTCTTATTTTGTTAACCTTTCTGTTCCAGCCAGGACTTGTGCCGCAGTATTTAATTGTGCGCAATGTCGGACTTATCGATAATATCTGGTCGCTTATTATTCCGTCGCTGACCAGTGGGTGGTACGTTCTGCTTATGAAGGGATTCTTCGACAGTATACCAGATAGTCTGGAGGAGGCGGGACGCATTGACGGGTGCAACGAAATCAGCGTATTTTGGCGCATCATATTGCCTTTGTCACTTCCAGCGCTGGTCGCATTCGGCTTGTTCTTTGCGGTAGGGTATTGGAATACCTATTTCAACGCGCTTATGTACATTAACGACCAGAGCATGTGGCCGCTGCAGGTGCTGCTGCAAAACCTGCTGGTCGATCCGGCGGCAATGGGCGGCGGTGCAGGGGGAAGCGGTGCGGATTTTCGTATGAATCGTCAGATGCCGTCTGAGACGTTAAAAATGGCTGCAGTCGTTATTGCTACCGTACCGATTATGCTGGTGTATCCATTCTTGCAGAAGCATTTCGCAAAAGGTGCGATGGTCGGCTCTGTCAAAGAATGAGTAGATATAGATACACATTGACAGCCTGTAGCGCTCGCATATCAAAAAGGAGGGTTCAGAATGGTTCACAATTCATCACGTAAGTTGTCATCCTTGCTCAAGACAACAATGTTTATCATGCTGGCATGTTCATTGCTGCTGACTGCATGCGGCGGTGGAGGCACAGGCGGTGCCTCTGGGGGAGAAGGTCCGACGAAGATTACACTGCAAACGTTGAATTATGCGCCCGACATGGTGAACAACAGCAATCCGATGTGGAAGGAACTAGAGAAGAACACGAATACACAGCTGGACATCACATGGCTGACACCAACGACGATTGAAGATAAGGTCAATGTGATGCTGGCGTCCGGTGAGATGCCGGATGTTACCTTTGTGGAGTCGCTGAACAACTCGCAGCTCCAGAAGATGATTAAGCAAGGCGTGTTCTGGGATTTGACGCCTTTCATTACGGATTATCCGAATCTAACGGAAGGCGTTAAGGCGGCGATGTGGGAAGAGACGAAGATCGAGGGCAAGAACTATGCCATTCCACGGTACTATCCAAGCTTTGGCGGCGGTGTATTCCCGATGCTGCGTAAGGATTGGCTGGATGAGCTGAATCTGCAAGTGCCAAATTCCATGGATTCGCTCTTCGACGTACTGAAGGCATTTAAGGAGAAGGCGCCCGGCGGGAAGACTGATATCGTTCCGTATGCGGCATCCCCAGACTCGCTCGGTTTTGTATATAACGTCTTCAATGAAACGCAAGGCGCATGGAAGTTGAAGGATGGCAAGCTGGCGCCGATCATCACTGAAGATGCTTCCCGTGATGCGCTGCTGTGGATTAAGAAAGCCTACGATGCAGGACTGTTCCCGAAGGATTTTGCCATCTTAAAGTTCTCGCAAATTATTGATATGGTTCGTGGCGGCAAGGTAGGAGCGGTGGGCTTATCCATGAACCATGTCTGGATCCAAGGGGAAGTGCTTCGCCAGATCGATCCGAAGGCCGACCTCATTCCGGCCTCTTACCTGGCGAATCCGCAGGGGGCTAAGTATGTCCCTTCCGGTGAGTCCTATTATGGCGTGTATCTGATTCCCAAGAAGGTGCCAGAGGAGAAGGTGAAGAAGATTCTGGCGCTGTTCGATTATGGAAATAGCCCAGAGGGCAATATTCTGGAGTACTACGGTGTGAAAGACGTACACTACAAGGAAGAGAACGGCAAGCGGATTGCGACTGAGCAGGCGAAGAAAGATCTGACGGGAGACGGCAACATGTCGAGCTTGTTCCACTTGATTAGCGACGATATGGCTATTGCTGCAGTGGGGATGCCAGATGAATTGTATGAACGCAACGTGAAAATTGTAAATGAGCGCAAGGAGCATGTTGTACCAGATCCAGGACGCGGCATTTATTCGGAAGCCTATAATCGGTTCTACCCGGAAATTAAAAAGAAGGTAGATGATATGCGGACGAAGGTGATCATTGGGAAAGAGACGATTGAAGCCTATGATCAGTTTATTGCGACCTTGAAGCAGGATAAAGAGCTGCAAATGATTACAGATGAAATGAATAAGGCTTACCAAGCAAAATAATGAGAGGCCAAGGAACGCTGCTGCTTGCGGGCGTTCCTTCGCTTCATTAGAGGGGGAGAAGCAACATGAAGCCTATCACTGCGGTTGTGATTGGAGCAGGGGATCGGGGAGCACGTGCATATGCTCCATATGCGCTGGAGAATCCGCATGAATTTCGTATTGTAAGTGTCGCTGAACCGAATACAGAACGACGACGCAAATTTGCCGAGCAATTTGCACTAACCGCTCAGCAGCAATTCGATTCTTGGGAGTCGCTGCTTGGCAACGAGAGGCAGGCAGAAGTTGCAATTATCTGTACATTGGATCGAATGCACCTCCAGCCAACGCTCCGGGCACTTGAGTTAGGGTATCATGTTCTGCTGGAGAAGCCGATGTCGCCTGTGCCGGCAGAGTGTGTGGAGATGGAGCTTGCGGCCAAGCGGCACAATCGTCTGCTCACGATCTGCCATGTGCTGCGTTATACGGCATTCTGGTCATCTTTGAAGCGGGAAATCGACCGAGGTGCGATTGGTGATATCGCCTCGATACAGTTAAATGAGAACGTGGGCAATATGCATATGTCGCACAGCTTCGTACGCGGCAATTGGCGCAATAGCGACGAGTCGAGCCCGATGATCCTGCAGAAATCATGCCATGATATGGACATTTTGGCGTACTTAATGGGGGAACCGTGCACACGCATTAGTTCGTTTGGCTCGTTAATGCATTTTCATGAAGGGAATCGACCGGAGGGTGCACCGCTGCGCTGTATCGAGGGATGTCCGGCAGAACATGTCTGCCAGTATCATGCGCCGCGTTATTACCTGGGGGAAGGCATTGGATGGGCGCGGAAAATTACAGACGATCATACGAAGGAAGGCATCATTAAGGCGCTGTGGGAAGGGCCGTACGGCAAATGTGTCTATCAGACGGATAATAATGTTGTGGATCATCAGGTCGTCAATATGGAATTCGCCAGTGGCGCAACGGCTACCTTCAGCATGTGCGGCTTCACACACGACAATACTCGCATTGTGCAGGTGATGGGCACGAAAGGGGATATTCGCGGCAATATGGAGGATGATGCTTTCACGCTCCATGATTTCGTGACGAAGGAGAAGCGTGTTGTCCATATTCATGCATCTGCTGCGGGGCATGGGGGTGGAGATGCAGATATAGTCCGCTCCTTTATTAAGGAAGTGCGTGATTTCGAGGCGGGAATGGTGACGGAGAGCAAGTCTTCTGCCTCTGTCTCCGTACGCAGCCATCTGATGGCATTCGCAGCAGAGGCATCACGGTTGGATGGGGGCAGATCGATTGATCTACAGGCCTATTATGATGAACTGGCAGGAGCAGCGGTACAACCGCATGTTCATGAGAAACATTGCTAATCATGTCGTAATGCATGCATACTGATGAACTTAAAAAAGCCAGCGATCGCTGGCTTTTTGCATTTGTATAGATAAGTGCACAGTGTTTGGATAGGTATATAAATGTGCAACTGTATAGTGCACACTTGAATGATACGAGCCTTGCACGAGTAAAGGCAAATACCAACATCGTTCTACTACGAGAAAAGAAACACTAATTACGAACTAGTGGCTATACGCTGGCATGTATCATAAAAGACGGCTTCCAAGGAACGATGTCCATTTTCTGTACGGCAAAGTCTAGCGACAGAATCGCATGCGACCATGACGCCTTCATTCATGAAGGCGACAGTATCGGCCGTGTCCTCCACGACAGACAAAATATGAGTCGAATAGAGGATTGTTGTTCCTTTCCTGCGTTCAGCATGGATTAGTTCCTTGAACGTATGCACCCAATAGGGATCAAGTCCGTTGGTGGGCTCATCCAGAATGATGATCGGAGCTTCAGGCAGCAACGCTTGTACGAGCGCGAGCCGCTGCTGCATTCCCTTGGAATAATGGCTTACCTTCTTATGCTTGTCTTGTTCCAACCCAACGAGGCAGAGCAGCTCATCGATGCGACCTCGCGGCACCTGCAGCAGCTTGGAGAAAAAGTGCAGCACCTCGTATCCCGTCAAGGAACGGGGAAATACCATATTGTCAGGCATATAGGCGAATGTGGATTTATAGGCGCTGTCCGTGGACGATACCCTGTGCCCGTTCAAGTAAATGCTGCCTGACGTTGGCTTCACAATGCCGATCATCATCTGAATGATCGTGCTCTTCCCGGCGCCATTGCCTCCACATAAGGCGAAGCATTCGCCTTGGCCGATTGAGAAGTGGATATCGCGCACCTGATTCTGCTTGGAATAAATCTTGGATACATTATCGAATCGAATCATCGCATTTGTCGTCATTCGCGGATGCGCCCCCCCTGCTTCACAATGATGATGGATAAGGCAAGCGGAGCAATGATCCATGCCGCAGCCGTCAGACAGAAGGCAATTTGTCCGGTGCTCCCCTCGGCCCATATCGTAAAGTCATAGAGCGTCGGCCCGAATATCATGCCGCTCTTCATTTGAACGATGCTCCACACCCGTATCAGCTCAACTGGGTTGAACAGGATGGATGTGGTTAAGAGTGTAATAATCCAATGAAAAGGGACAACACTGGAGACGCCCATCACGATATATTCGTACAGGAGCACGCTGAGCGCCCATGTCAGAATACTGATTCCAAGCGCTTGGAATCGCGTGCTGGCATACACGCCGATGACCGAAGCTATCGCCAGGAAGATAGCCGCAAGCAGCAGGGTCAAGGCGATAAAGAGAAAAAACAAGGAGGCGGCGAACATGCCAGTGCGGTTCGTTATCCACAGCACAGTTCCGACAATACCGTAGCCGAGCAGGATAACGGCTGCAATGGCCGCCAGCATGCCTATGTATTTGCCAAGGACAATGGAAGTGGGCGATACCGGGTAGGTGAGCAGTAATTGATAGCCCCCATCCTCTTTATCTCCCGCGAGCATGGTACTGCCCATTAACAGCGTGAGAAGCGGAACGAGGAAGAGGGAGAGATTCAGAAGTCCTGCAGTCATTCTCGTAAACCCTTCGTATCCTGCCTGATAGCCGGTGCTGCCGAAGAATACGATGAACAGCGCCAGTAGTGTAAATAATATGGAGAAGCTTGCCAGCCAGCGGCTGCGAATGATCAGCTTCATTTCCTGCTTCGCAATCGAACCTATATGCTTCATTGATGACCGTCCCATTTATGCTGCTTCAGGTCAGAGAACGACAGAACGTTTCCTTTGCCCTCTTGTGCAACGTATTGCTCTGCTTGTTCCTTGTTCGGAAAGGCCAGCACGCCATTCGCCATTGGTGTCCAGAAGTCTTGGTGGTAGGCGAACCAGGCCTGCTCCAGCTCTACCCAATTGCTTGCGGCGTATACATAGGACTTGGCAATCGGATTGTCTGCATTGTGATACGATTGGATATAATCCATCATGCAGCCGATATCATCGAAGGTCATAATCTTGCCGTCCGTTAATACAACCTCTGTTGCGTAGTCTTCGTTCGCTACGCTCATATTGCATATGATGCATACATCGATATCAGGGTTAATCGGGCGCGGCTCATAGCTTGGCTTGCCGCAGGATGTGGCAAGCAGGAGGCCGACTGCCGCTACGACTGTTCCGAATCTCCATGTCATTTCTGAATCCTCCCTTGTGCAAGAATGAATATGCCGCCAATTAGGAACAAGCATCCTGCGATGCCGATAAGATGGCGGCTGTCTGCAGGAAGCTCCGCTTCTAGGACTGCTTGTGCAGGATCATCTACAAGCGGTTGAGGGGTGGGCTGCTGCGTAAGCGGAAATCGATCTGCTCCGCTCGTAGAGCTAGTGGAAGGCAGCATGTGATTAACTGCATTCCATAGCTGTATGGCAGGGCTCTCGAAGTAGAATTGCAGCTGCGGCTGCTTCGGCAGCAGCTTGTCATAGATGGAGCCTGCGTAGTAAGGTAGTTCCCCAATGCCGTCGCCGGTAATATCGAAGGAAGAGTAGTCGTCCCAATAATTGCCCGATGTGCCGTCATCAATGGCCTGCTTAGCATCCAAGCTTCGTGCCTGTACGACATTGCCGATGAACTGATTGCCCGATATGGTAGTTCCGGTATTGCCCTTCAGCAGACTAAGGCCAAGATGATTGCCCGCGATGACATTGTCCGAAATGATGCTGTCTCTCGCATCCTCCAGCGCGAGACCGTTGCTGTTGTACATTATGTGGTTGCCCCGCATTGTGATGTGATCGGTGTTATAGAGGAGCGCTCCGTAGCCGCGATAATCAAGCTGCTTCTGCATGATGTTCTGCTCAATCCGAAAGGAGGAGGAGCTCATAGCCATCATCCCGTTAATGTTGTACATGAATTGGTTGTCCGATACGCGACCGCCTTCACCGAACATGAGATGAATGGCGTAGCGTGAATCGGATATCGTGTTGCTGCTTAGCGTACTGTCGGCTGCAAAGTCGATGTAAATGCCGTCCTGCACATCATAAATGTCATTGCCACGGACGACATTACCACTGCCATAGAAGAGGTGAACGCCGTTGCCCCGCTTAGAGATGCGGCTGTTATTGCTCGTTATCGTATTGTTCTCGATCTGATTACGGCTTCCTTTGTTGACATAGATGCCATTCTGTACGCGGGACAGCGTATTGGACATGATCAAGTTGTCCGAGGAGGCGATATAAATACCAGCGTCCTGCTTTTTGCTGCCGCTCTGGATAATCTGAAATCCGGTTAGGGAAACGCCGGGGGCGGTAATCGTGACGACATGTCCTTGATTATTGCCGTTCAGCGTAACCTTAGCACTGCCTGCAGCTTGGAGCTTCAGTGGCTTATCAATGACAAGCTGTTCATGATAGCTGCCTTCTTGTACGGTAATGGTTGCGCCTACTTCAGCCTCATTAATGGCCTTCTGGATCGAATCTCCGGCACGAACGATGAACGCCTTCCCATTAGCGTTGGCGGCATGCAGCTTGCTTGTACCTGGGAAGCAGGTGAGGAGAGACAATAGCAAAGCTAGAGCGGCCAGCAGCATTTTTCTGTTGACTTGTCTGCAATTGGTCACAATTGGCCACCATCCTGTCCCCATTTTCATTTTCTTTGGCTCCTACATTACGACACAATTGTGTGCAAAGATGAAAGAATGTGTGAACGGAGCATGACAACCCGCAAGTTTTTATGTCTCTCTGTATCGCGGCAGCGCAATCGTCACAGTCGTCCCCTCATTCTCGATGCTGTGAAAGGTCAGCGTTCCGCCATGCATAGCAACAATATTGGACACAATGGCAAGCCCCAACCCTGTTCCACCATCCTTGCGGGTTCGCGCCTTATTGGCTCGATAGAACGGCTCGGTTATATGGGGAAGATGCTCAGGGGCAATGCCGATGCCGGTATCGCTGATGCTCAGCTCACAATGGGTGTCCGAGCTTGCGCGCAATTCGACGCTGATCGTTCCCTGTTCCGGCGTATACCTTATGGCATTGTCCAGCAGGTTATGGAGCACCTGCTCGATTTGATTTTGATCGGCTTCAATAATAAGCTCGGGATCAAGATCGATCGCCAATGCAATTTGCTGCTGGACAAGTATGTGTCTGTATGTCATCAGCACATCCTCAATAAGCTGAGCATACACCAGATGGGTGATGGCAAGCGGATAGGCATTGTTCTCCAGCTTGGCCAGCTCTAGCAGATCATGAACTAGCCGCTGCATGCGGCCGGCCTCGCGGTGGATCAGGCTGATATAGCTTCGCTGATCTTGTTCAGATTCAACAACCCCATCCAGAATCGCTTCGCTGTATCCCTTCACATAGCTGATAGGGGTCCGCAGCTCATGGGACACGTTCGCGAGAAATTCTTTTTTGCGCTTATCCTCCTCGGCAACGGCACATGCCATCTGATTGAAGGCTTGTCCCACCTTGCCGATTTCATCATGTGTTGTAATCGGAACACGTTCCGCATAATTGCCATGTGCCATCTCATGGGCAGCGGACTCCAAGCGTCGAAGGGGCTGCGTGATGCGGTTGATTAATGTTCTGCCCAGCGCAAGGGACAGGAACACGAAGCATAAGGTGATCGGAATGAAAATGCTGGTCAGTTCCTTGTTCATCTCCATAATGGTTGCAAGCGGGATGTACAGGAATAAGATGCCTTGCAAGCGATTGTCGTCCAGCAGCGGGATGCTGACAGATAGAATCGTGCGGCCGAAGCGTTCCTCGAACCCGGACTTGGTGACGGGGTTGCCCTGAAGGAGCTGCTGGCGATCCTGCTCGCTGATGAGGGAGTCGTATTCGACTTCGAAGGGAAGGCAGGCGCTTAACTCGCGCGGGTTCGTGACAAGAAACACCTCCGAGTCAGACATCTTGTTGTACCAATCGATCTGATCGCGCAGCTTGGCGGTGACCTCTCCACCGCTATAGTTGCTTGCAAGGCGAAGCCCTTCCAGCCGCAGTCCTTCATCTACCTTTTCGACATAGTATTTTTCATAGAAGTAGTGAGTGAGCGCATACGAAAAAGACACAGTTCCGATAATCGCCGCGCATACGATAAGCCACATTTTCTGTGCTAAGGTTAGCTGCTTCATGCCATTTACACCTCTAGTTTATATCCGATGCCCCACATCGTTTGTATGAATTCACCCACATTGCCGAGCTTAATGCGCAGTGTTTTGATATGTGTATCTACGGTTCTAACACTGCCCTCGTAGTCGATACCCCACACGTGCTCCAGAAGCTGCTCGCGGCTGAGTGCTTGTCCGCGGTGGCGGCATAAGAAGAGGAGAAGCTCGAATTCCTTCAAGGTGAGAGCTAAGGGCTTGCCGCATACCTTGACCGTTCTACCTCGTTCATTGATCTCGATTTGGCCGTATAGCTGAACCGTTTTGTCTGCTGCAGATTCTCGATTAACCCTGCGCAGAACCGCGTCGATGCGGGCGATCAGCTCGCTTGGACTGAACGGCTTCACAATATAATCGTCGGCACCGATTTTCAGGCCATAGACACGATCCCATTCTTCTCCTCTTGCCGTCAAGAAGACGATTGGCACGTTAGAGGACTGGCGTATGTTCAGACAGAGCGTGAAGCCATCCAGTATCGGCATCATGACATCGGCAACAATTAGATCGATGGACATGGCAGACAGAATCTCTAGCGCTTCCTCGCCATTCGCGGCTTGGTACACCTCGAATCCAGAGCTTTTCAAATACATATGCACGAGTGCTCTCATATCTTCTTCATCATCGATAATGAGCAATCGAGACTGGTTCATGCTTGTTCCTCCTTGCGCTTATGAGTTGGACGTAATCTGGAATGGGCCTTGGCCCACAGGGATGATTGAGCTGACGGTGAGTGAGTTGGGATCAATGACATAGATCTGATTGCTATCATAACTAGCGATGTATAGATTGCCGCCAATTTCCTTCATCTCGAATGGGTTGGCGCCAATTTTGATCGTGCCAAGCTCTGCGCCGGTATTCCGCGCGAACTTGCGAAGCGTGCTGGAACCGTGACTCAGTGCGAATATGCCTGTATCCGTCTGTGCAAAGCTTACGGGCATATAAGGAGCTGGGATGCGCCGAATAAGCGACCCGGTATCCATGTTGTACACATGGATGTCCGACTCGACCTCAGCTCCGCTTCCGTGACCGCCAACCCACAGCTCACGCCGATCATCCAACAGCAGACCGCCAGCCGAAGATTCGTTAATGCTGAATGTTTGTACAACTTTTTGCAATTGAGTGTCTATAATGGACATCGTCGTATCGTCGAAATTGATGACGTACAGCCTGCTCCCGTCCTTCTCCTCATACATATGCAACGGCTGCTTGCCTACAGAAACCTCGTACTGAAGCGTGCCGTCCAGCCGGAAAGCGCGAATCGATTTATGATGCTGATCAACAAAATAGACAAATTGCTTCGAATGGGACAGCAGCGCATTGGCCGCTCCTTTGCCTACGTCCCATGTCTCGATCTGCTTTCCCGTAGACAATTGGTAAATGAGAGCCTTGTCCGCCTGCTTGCCGTAGACGAGCAATTGATCCTGCGCAAGGAATAGGGCGCCGCTAAGCGGGAAATCGAGCTGCCATGCCGCCGACACCTTATTGCGGACAGGATCAAGGAAGGAGAGACTATGGTCCTTCACATTGACGCTGACGATAATAGGCTGCTGCTCTATAGGCTGGAAATCATTTTTGCCGCACCCGGTAAGAACAAAAGCAAGAGTGAGCAGAACAAACAAAGGCAAAAATGTGCGTAAGAAAGGTGCAAGGCGCATAAGGCGCTTCCTCCTGTATTTCAAAAAATGGAATATAGCAACATTATAGCGGCTTTAGACACAAAATCTGATCAAATCTATGAAGTTTCGTACTTCTTTTTGGAAAATTGCAACATAAAGTTCAACAATTCATTTCACTTCCTTCACAATCTCCTCACAATTGCTTGCTAGCATTTGTTCTGTCAATGAATTCCATCGTGGAGGGTGTTATATGAAAAAGGGGTTAGCTATTTTTATTTGTTCGATCATGATGCTGAGTATTCTTGCTGGATGTGGCGGTGCAGACCATGCGGGAGAGAAGGGCGAACAAGCTGCGGCGCCAGTTGAGGGGGCAGCGGCTCCGAATACGGGGAAGGAACAAGTAAGCCAAACGGCTGAGAATAAGGCACAACTCAAGCAGGAACTGGCTGCAGCGCATGCGGAGGAGCCAACTCATGAGGACTTATGCGCCTTTTGCCAAATGAAAATCTATTTGAGAGAAGAAGATATGGGGATGTTTACAGCGCAAATGCAGACAGCAGATGGTCAGCATCTCTATTTTGACGATGTCGGCTGCTTATTGAATTATGAGCGAGATATGAAAGAGAAGCCGGCTGCATCCTGGGTGAGAGATTATAGTACATTAGAATGGGTGACAGCAAAGGATTCAACTCCGGTAAAGGCGGATATTAAGACACCGATGAAATATGGCTATGCGTTGTTCGCTACGCAGGATGCAGCGCAGAAGTTCGTGTCGGACAATCAAGCCCTGAAGGGCAAGGAAGCATCGTGGAAGGAAATTGATGAAATCTCCCACCAACGTTATTTGAAGAGAAAAGAGAAAATGAAAAACGGCGGCATGCACAATGGAAGCATGAACAAACCAATGGATCATGGCAATAATGGGGACAAGCACAAAAGCGATGATAAGCAAAAAAATGATGGCAAACACTAAAGTGATAACAAATACTAAAATGATGACTTTGAAGGATAACAAACACTAGTGAAGAGGATTAAAAAGGAATCTGTCAGACATAGTTGATATAAGTTGAAAAGGTGTCAAGGTAACAATAATAATGATGGATGAATCAAAACAAGTCCCACCTGTTGCAAAGCAGCGAGCAGGTGGGACTTGTTGCTACAAGAGAAGCAGCAGCATTGCGACGAGTGTCGTGACGGTTAAGCCGATGATCACCGGGACAAGGTTGCGGCGTGCCAGCTCGAACGGGCTGATGCCACAAATAGCTGCTGCTGGTATGAGCGCCCAAGGGATTAGTGTTCCCCCTCCGACCCATATGGCGGCAACTTGACCGAGTGCAGTCAGGGTATCTGTCCCGCCGCCAATGGCGGCCCCGAACAGGGACGCTATGGAGCCGGCAAGCGAGATGCCGGAGAATCCTGACCCATCCAATCCTGTAATAGCTCCTACAATGGTGAGGGTAATTGCACCGATGGCAGGGTGGAGTGGAACGCTGTGTGCAAGCGCCAACCCTAGATCATTCACAATCCCATGCGATGCCGCGGGCAGAGTTTTGCCGAAGATTTCGAAGAAGGCAGAGTCTCCTAAATAGAAAAATGCGGCGATTGGAATGACAGGGCCGAATACTTTGAACCCAAATAGAAAGCCGTCCACGAGGTAGCTTGTTGTCTGTTCAAGTGCTTGCTTGCGATGGGTGAGCAGGGTAACGACGATGAGTATGATTGCAGCGGTTCCGCCGATAAGCGCCGTTGCTTCTCCACCCTGAAGATTCAACTTGAACAGCATGATGACGTCGATGACGAAGAGCAGGGGAATGAGAATGGCTAGAGTTGTTTTGGCAACGGGAGATAAGGGAATACGGGTCACATGGAAGCTGCTGCGGTCGTCATTTTTGGCAAGACCGGTACTCATGGTCAGAAGACCACGCCCCATATCGCGGCGCATCATCCAGAACGCTACGACCGTAGTGACGACACCCATGACCAGCACAAGCGGGATGCTGGCTTCCAGCACGCTCTTAACGGGCAATCCGGCTGCATCCGCGGTAAGCTTCGGTGCGCCCTGAATGACGAAGTCGCCTGACAATGCGATACCATGTCCGAATAAATTCATAGCCATCGCAACAGCAAGAGGAGGCAGCCCTACGCGAATTGCTGCTGGCAGCAGCACCGCACCAATAAGAGCGACACCTGGCGACGGCCAGAAGAAGGTGCTGATGACGACCATAACAATCCCAAGTGTCCAATAGGCCATCGTGGGACCGCGCATTAGCTTGGTGAATGGAGATACCATCGTTTCATTAATGCCGGACGCGAGCAGCACACGGCTCATCGCGACAATAATCGAGATGATGAGAATGGTGCCAAGCAACTCCTTAATGGCATAAATAAAGCTGGTAAATATACCGCTGACCGCTGAACTGACCGAGGAAGTTGCCAGCAAGCCGAGCAGGAATATCCCCGCCATACATACAATGGTCGTATCTCTCCGCATGACGAGGAAGCCAATAATTAACCCAATGAACAGCAGATACACCCAGTGTATCCCGACGAGTGTAACGACCAATGGAATCGCCTCCCATAATGTAAGCGTTAACATAGGTTTCGGAAGCGTGGAAGCTCTTCGAATTATGTGCTTCATACTATGCGGATACCTATCATTTGGTCATCATCAGGCGGATGAGAGAGGACGCGAGTCGTTCACATTTGCATTTAACCGGAAGATACAGCCAGCAAGCGGCGTGTCCTTGCATAGCTCTGTGCTAATCGCTACATATGGCAGGCACAACCTAAATGCCTGCCATATGAAGGACGCGCTTCAGCTTGTCGATGTCGACGATCAGGTTATCAAAGCCAGCGAGCTGCTTTGGCGGCTGCTCGATATTACATAGAACCTCATAGTAATTCATACCTGCATAATTGCTAATTTTCCAAAAGTAACTATCCATAACTGTTAACGGCGTCAGTTCGATCAATGTAGAGCCTGGATTGCAGAACACGGTGTTAATGCTCCCGCTTCCGAACGGCGAAACGATAACTTGCGCTGAAGAATAAATTGCAATCTTTTCAGCCGTGGACAGTGGTGTAAGCACAATGCGGACGAAGCCCTTCTCGGCCAAAACTTGCATGACTTCTTCTTCATTAATGACGTGTCGAACGAACGCATCTTGGCGGCTAACGTAGATTCGCTCATAGCCAGGACGAGGAGCAATGGAAGTATTTTTCAGACGGGTGCGAATGTATTGACTGGCCCAGCTCGGGCATCCGCCAATAAGGAATGGTACGGCCGGCACGACCAGCTTGTTTGCGACCAAATGGAAATCGTTACGGTCAACCTGTATTAACTTTTCTATCGGAAAGCCGAGCATTTGCAGCGATTCATATTGGAAAGAATGTGTCAGTTGGCCAACCAAATATTTGTCGATAGCGATTCCGCTCTGCTCCAACAAATGAATGCGGGTCAAATAATCAAAAAACCAGTGCCCGAAAATAGCTTGGTGATATGCAGTTCCGGGAACATTATAGCCCCACATTAATGTGGCAACAGTTTCTGATGTATATTGCGGCTCAGGAAGCTCATTGAACGGGTAAGGATAAGGGGGGAGTTCTACGTCTTGAAGCCGGCGGTGGTCAGGGGTTACCACGTGACCGCTTCCAGTCATGACCCTTCCCCCTGGTATAACGGCCACGAATGCTTCATCAAAGTGACATATAGATCCCCAGCGAGGCGTGTCTACTCCTTTGGGAGGAGGAAGAATAATCGTTTCTGCCGGGTAAAGCACACGATACATTTCTTGAAACTGTTGAAGGTTGAGAGCGGCTCCGGCAGCCCAGTCCCGTGTTCGCTGATAAGTAAGATGCGGAAATACGTTCACTCTCCAGTCCTCCTTTTGCAGATTGCTTCAGTTGCAATATGCAACGAATAGTAGACTTTATGAGTAGAGTATGCCAAAGAGTAAGAGGCAGCGAGGGCGGCTCTAAAGGGGGAGATGCACATTTCATAGACGTTTTTGGCTTGGAAGGATAGGCTCGCTGACCGGAAAAAGGGTTGTTTCTCTCCGGTACAGCGTTTTTTTATTGCTTTATGTTTCTGCGCGGTATGTCTTGCCCAGCTGGGCCCCCAATCCGAAGTAATGGCGGAAGTTATAAATCAGAGGGCTCCATTTCTGAGGGTCAATATGATTATCGTCGATGAGAATATCCTCGTGGGCATGAACTTGAATGGCTTCCGTCTCGACAATTGCCATAAATGAAGTATGCTCGGGGACACGAATATGTCTCACCTGTGCCTCGATTTGAATGGGGCACTCTGCAATACGGCTCGGCTGTACGACAGTTGATTCAGTTGGCGTCAATTCGCTCACTCCATATTTATCTGAATGATAGTGAATTCCGATGTGCTGTTTGAATTCGGGAACCTGCTGCTTTCCTGTATAGGGAGCCAGCTTCTCGACATTGCCCCACAGCTCAGGGCTCGGAACGTTGATGACGCATTGCGGATGGCGCTGTATATTTTCAATCGCTTTGCCTCCAAGTCCAATCCCCAGTACAATACAATTTCCTAAGGCCCAAGATGAAGACAAGGGGCTTATATTGGTGGTTCCATCTTCATTTAATGTGTTCAACAATATGACCGGAGTCCCATAATACAAAACTTTCGGCTGAATGCTTCTTGCAGACATCATCTTCTTCATCATTTCCATATTCATTGTGCCTCCTATGGTCGGGTTCTTTGTTCATACCTCTGCATTGTAAAACGTAAATAGTTCCATTATCATCGAAGTATGAAATACAATCTTGACAATCAAGGAGGGGAATGTCGTGTCTAGACAAATGGATGCCAATACAGCTGTCATCGCTTCGCTTGTCAGCGATTGCTCTCGTGCTGCTATGTTGACGGCACTGTTGGATGGCCGATTTCACCCAGCGAGCGAGCTTGCTTCTATGGCTGGAATTAAGCCGCAAACTGCCAGCTTCCACTTGGCCAAAATGATCGAAGCCGATGTCATCACGATGGAGAAGCAGGGGCGACACCGCTATTACGGCATTCGGAATCAAGAGGTCGCTCATGTGATGGAGACTTTACTATCAATTGCGCCTCCTGTTCCGATCAAGTCATTGAAGCAGCACAATGAAGATAAGAAAATCCGTTATGCGCGCACTTGCTACGATCACCTCGCCGGGCGTGTGGGCGTACAGGTGACAGATGCTCTTCTGCGAATGGAATTGATGGAAGATGTCGGGGAGACTTATCAGATTACAGAGCAAGGCGAGGCGTTTTTCACGGCATTTCATATAGATCTGGTAGAGACGCATAAGAAACGGCGCGCCTATATATTGAAATGCTTGGATTGGAGCGAGCGTCGCCACCATCTGGCAGGAGCACTAGGCAACGCGTTATTAGAAAGAATGCTGGAGCTAGGCTGGATGAAGCGGCTGCCGGATACGAGAGCCATTCATATAACGGAGGCGGGGATAGCAGGCTTGAAAGAAACGTTCGAAATTGACCTAACGATCCTTGCGGAGTTGTGATGTGAACAGCTCTCCATACAGAATGGACTCGATAGGGCAGCCAGTCATGGTGGAGAGCGTGTCATTGCCGTAATATGACTTGCCTTGGTTAACGTAGAAGGTAACCTCCATCAGGATACAGCGTGCTTCCTGTTGTATAGCCGTTCGTCATTAAGTAGATAACTGTATGCGCGGCTTCTTCGACATCTCCTACCCTGCCAAGCAAGTTAAGGCGCGCAGATTGCTCATAGGCCTGCTCTCGTATGGCCTGTTCTGCACCTTCCCAGTTGAAGGGCGTTCGAACTGTCCCCGGAGAGATGACATTCACGCGAATGGGTGCTAGCTCTACGGCTAAGGCTTTGCCAAGACTTTCGATGGCTCCATTGCAAGCGGCGTATGATGCGCCGTCGTCAAGGGGACGTTGACTAAATGCACCTGACATCAGCACGATGGAGCCGCTGTGGTTCAAGTACGGCAGCCCGTATTTAACCGCATGGTATTGCGGCCAGAACTTGGCGTCGAAGCAGCTGCGAGCTACTTCAAGCGTTGATGTAATCGGGCCGCGAACATACGAAGCCCCAGGCGTGAATAAATGATCAAATGGGCCAACCGTTTCAAAGAGGCGCTCGAGTTGATACTCATCGCGATTATCCAACGTATAAGTCTCTGTCACATCTGTCCCTAATAGCTGACGGGCTTGCTCCAATTTATCTGCGGAACGGCTGGCAAGCACGATGGAAGCTCCTTGTTCAGCGGCTTGCTTGGCCGTCTCCAAGCCAATTCCCGAGCTCCCTCCAATAATGACAACACGTTGCTTGTGTAATGAAATCGTAGACATAGATCTTGACTCCTCTCACTTGTAATTCGACGTTATTATGGAACAAGTAGAGAAGGGTGCCAAGTAGACACTTTCATCGTACTTAGTACGAAAAATCGTACTTTTTGACAGGCTAAGGAATTGGAGGGCAGGACATTTATTTAAAAATATAGGACAACATATCCCTTGCGAGGTGAATGAAGTGATGGATTTGCAGGAGCCGCGATTACTTGGCGTGATGACGACGCTTGAGCGAATCGGAGGCAAGTGGAAGCCTCTCATTCTATTTATTCTAGTAATCAATGGCACCCAACGATTTGGGGAATTGCGGCGGATCATTCCAGATGTCACCCAAGGCACGCTGGCCAAACAGTTACGGGAGCTGGAACAAGATCAGCTTATTGAGCGGATCGTCTATCCGGAGGTGCCGCCTCGGGTGGAATACCGTCTCTCGGAGCATGGACAATCCTTGGTTACTGTTCTCGATAGTATGTGCAGCTGGGGGAGAGAACATTTGAAGTTCATCCATGGCCAACAGCGGGATGAAGGAGGGGGAAGGGGCCAAGGTTGATGTCGGGGCTGAGTCAGAGGCAGCAACAGTAACAGTAACAGTAACAGTAACAGTAACAGTAACTGAAGTAACAGTAGCAGAGTCTGAGAATTGAGCTAGTCTATTACCTATTCTAGCCATACATTACGTACAGGTACTTCTCTTTTTTTATACACTTATAAAAAAGCCCCCTTATGCTTTATTGGAGGAACACACTAGGTGTCCAGCCAATATCGTCGATAAGGGGGCTCTTCATGTTGACCATGTTGGGCCGAGATTAATTATAGTTACGCGTGCGAGCGCTCTTGCGCGATCATTTGGCGAAGAACCGTTTGCAGGATGCCGCCGTTATGGTAGTAGTCGACATCGACCATGCTGTCGAGACGAACTGTTACCGGGAATTCGAATTGCGTACCGTCTTCGCGAGTTGCCACAACTTGCAGAGATTGACCTGGCTCCACGTTGTTGGACAAGCCTACGATGCTGAATGTTTCCGTTCCAGTCAAGGCGAGAGTCTGCCAGCTGTTGCCGTCTTGGAATTGAAGCGGCAGAACGCCCATGCCGACCAGGTTGGAACGGTGGATACGTTCGAAGCTTTCGGCGATAACAGCTTTTGCGCCGAGCAGGTAAGTGCCCTTCGCAGCCCAGTCGCGGGAGCTTCCTGTACCGTATTCTTTACCAGCGATTACGATCAGGTTTGTACCGTCTGCTTGATACTTCATGGAAGCATCATAGATGGACATCACTTCATCCGTAGGCAAGTACTTCGTTACGCCGCCTTCTGTGCCTGGCGCTATTTGGTTGCGGATACGGATGTTTGCGAATGTACCGCGCATCATGACCTCATGGTTGCCGCGGCGGGAACCGTAGGAGTTGAAGTCCTGACGAGTTACGCCATTATCGATCAAGTATTGTCCAGCAGGGCTGTCGACCTTAATATTGCCGGCTGGCGAGATATGGTCAGTCGTTACGGAATCGCCGAGCAGCGCTAATACCTTCGCGTCGCGGATATCTGCGATATCGTTCAAATCAGAACCAAGGTTCGAGAAGAACGGAGGATTCTGAATGTACGTGGACTTCTCATCCCACTCGTACAACTCGCCTTCTGGAACCGGAATGGAGTTCCAACGCTCGTTTTGAGTAAATACATTTTCGTATTTATCACGGAACATATCCGGTGTAATCGCTTGAGCAACAGCTTCCTTGATTTCTTCGGATGTTGGCCAGATGTCCTGCAAGAATACAGGTTCATTGTTGCTGTCGTAGCCAAGCGGCTCGTTCGCAAGGTCAATGTTGACTGTACCCGCAAGTGCATATGCCACAACCAGTGGAGGAGAAGCAAGATAGTTCGCCTTCACCTGAGCATGGACACGGCCTTCGAAGTTGCGGTTACCGGACAAGACAGCGGCAACGGTCATATCCTCATCTGCGATTGCCTTGCTTACTTCGTCAGGAAGCGGACCGGAGTTGCCGATACATGTTGCGCAGCCGTAGCCGGCAACATGGAAGCCGAGCGCTTCCAGCGGCTCGATCAAGCCGGATTTGTTCAAATATTCGGTAACGACCAGGGAACCAGGAGTCAAGCTGCTCTTCACGTAAGCAGGCTTCTTCAAGCCGCGCTCTACCGCTTTCTTTGCAACTAGACCTGCACCGATCATTACGCTAGGATTGGACGTATTCGTACAGCTAGTGATAGCCGCGATTACGACAGCACCTGTCTTCAGCTGTGTTGTCTCACCGTTCGGATGAGTAACCGCAACTTGCTGTTCGATCTTCTCGTCGCTCAGACCATATCCACCCTTATCGATCGGCGTGCGCACGATATCAAGGAAGGATTGCTTCATGTTCGTCAGCTCTACACGGTCTTGCGGACGCTTCGGACCAGCCAAGCTTGGTACGATCGAGCCGAGATCCAATTCAATGACATCTGTGAATGCCGGATCTTCGGTAGCCTCCGTGCGGAATAAGCCTTGGGCTGTATAATAAGCCTTCACGAGCTCGATTTGCTCTTCGGAGCGGCCAGTCAAACTCATGTAGTTCAATGTCTCTTGATCAACAGGGAAGAAGCCGATCGTTGCTCCGTATTCTGGAGCCATGTTCGCTACAGTTGCACGGTCAGCCAAGCTGATGTTCCCAAGGCCTGGACCGAAGAATTCAACGAACTTGCCGACTACGCCCTTCTTGCGCAGCATTTGGGTAACTGTCAGTGCAAGGTCAGTCGCCGTAGCGCCTTCCGCCAAGCTGCCTGTCAGCTTGAAGCCGATAACCTCTGGTGTAACGAAGTAGAGCGGCTGTCCGAGCATGCCTGCTTCTGCTTCAATACCGCCAACGCCCCAGCCTACAACGCCAAGACCATTGATCATCGTCGTATGCGAGTCTGTACCAACGAGCGAGTCAGGATATACTTCAGTAACGCCGTCAACCTGCTTCGTAGCCGCTACGGAAGCGAGGTATTCCAAGTTCACTTGGTGAACGATACCTGTTGCAGGTGGTACCGCACGGAAGTTGTCGAACGCCGTTTGCGCCCAGCGAAGGAAGCGGTAGCGCTCTTCGTTGCGCTCAAATTCCACGTTCATGTTATATTCGAGTGCATCCTTGGTGCCGAATGCATCAACCATGACAGAGTGGTCAATAACGAGATCGACCGGAACAAGCGGATTAATTTGCTTCGGATCTCCACCGGCTTTTTTCACCGTATCTCGCATCGCTGCCAGATCGACAACAACGGGTACGCCTGTGAAGTCCTGAAGCACGATACGTGCTGGAATGAATGGAATCTCTTTATTCTCATCACGGCCATTCGCCCAATTGGCGATCTGGTTCACGTGATCCTTCGTAATGGCGCGGCCGTCGAATTGGCGCAGGGCTGCTTCAAGCAGCACCTTGATCGAAAATGGAAGGCGGGAAATATCGTTGCCTTGCGCCTCGAACGCTTCCAAGCTGTAGTAGCGATAGGAATGATTGCCGACGGTTAACTCGCGTGCTGTAGAAAAAGCATCTGTTCTTGCCATAGAGAAACCTCCTTCTTGGTTCTGTGTTCATCTCTTGCTTGGTGATGCATCTGATTCACGTGTGCTGGCAGGTATGCAGGTAGTTAATTTTTTTCTATTAGTTCCACTAGATGAAACGTTATTTCATAATTGCTTCACATCTCCAGTATAGCGTGTTCCCGTATGAGCGTAAAGAGGTTTTTCTGCATAAAAATGCCTAAATGTACGTGCTTTTCGCACATATTTGTGATGTCTGGTCGTTTGTTCGATAAAGAGCAGATTCGTAGCCCTAAGCACACAATTGATAACCGTGCTTCCCAAGGGCATTCCACAGGACATGAGCGATGTGGATGACGCATATATATGGTAGCAATATTCCGCGGCTTTCAAGGACGGTTGTCCGCCGGAGGCGCGCCCGTACAAGGAGGCAGTAGCATGCGGCAAGATTGGAAAAATACGCTGTATCTCTATGTAGATCAGCACAATCGCTCAGAAGTGGATGATCGGAATTATGCGGTTCAGGCACCCATCGAGGATATGGAGTATGTCATGAAGGCCAGCGAGCGGGCTAGAAGATTGAAATTATGGTATCGCGAACGCGGGACAATACCGCTTAAGAGCGAGACAAAGGCTAAAATCGTACGCAAGCATGAAGGCGATGGAGAAGTGGCTGTCGATGTAGAGTTCCACGTCCAGCGCGAGTATGACCAGCAGGGTGTGTCCTTGTTCGATGAGCGAATTGACATCGAGCGATTGACCTTGAACCGAGACGGTGACAGCTGGATTATTACAAGAGTAGAAACACCGGCCCATGAGCGTCATGGCAGCAAGCTGGATGACGAGAATTATGAGGCGCAGCATTATGCCGAGAGGCAGAACCGCTCGATGCCCCTACTGAATCATGATGTGTTAGGCATGAATATGCGGACGCAGAAGTCTTCCCCCTATCGGCGGGAGAGAGCGGTACAATATGCAGAACAATGGTGGAACGAGCCTAATCCCCGTTTTCTGTCGTTTGAGGTCGATTGCACCAATTATGTCTCCCAATGTCTCTTTGCAGGGGGGGTGCCTATGAACTATACTGGTAGAAGAGAAACGGGCTGGTGGTATAAAGGAATGGTCAACGGTCAGGAGAGCTGGAGCTACAGCTGGGCGGTCGCGAACAGTCTAGAGCGCTTGCTTGCTAATAGCGCATCTGGCTTGCGGGCAGAGCTGGTTGCACAGCCAACTGATCTGCAGCTTGGCGACGTTATCGCCTATGATTGGGATGGAGATGGCCATTTCCAACACACGACGATCGTAACTGCATTTGATGCAAACGGCATGCCGCTCATTAATGCGCATACGACGAACAGCCGTCACCGTTATTGGGACTATCAGGATTCTTACGCTTGGACTGAGGCTACGCAATATCGCTTCTTCCATATAATTGATGCTCTGTAGAGGAGCAGCATGGACAGCGTAGGAGGGACAACAGGCGCTTGATGCGCTGACGGAGGGAATTATGGGACAACAGGAGAAGATGCGCGTCGGCTTGGTGTACGGCGGCAAATCAGGAGAACACGAAGTATCGTTATCGACGGCATTTGCCGTGATGGGAGCAATGGATTACGAGAAGTATGATATTATTCCATTCTATATTACGAAGACAGGGGAATGGCGCGTAGGAGAATTGCGTCATCAACCATTTAGCGATAAATCAGAGCTGACATTAGAAGGCGCTGCCGGTTACACGAAGGACGCAATGGAAATGCTGTTCGCTCGAGTCGACAGCACCGGAAATGCTGGGAACGGCATCGATGTTATGTTCCCGCTTATTCATGGAACGAACGGGGAAGACGGAACGATCCAAGGCTTGTTCGAAATGGCGAATGTGCCTTATGTCGGCGCAGGTGTATTGGCATCATCCGTAGGTATGGATAAGGCTGTCATGAAGCAAGTATTTGCGCATGCCGGCTTGCCGCAATGCAAATATGTTCACTTCATTCGCAGCGAATGGGAGCATCATCAAGCCGATGTGATGGCCAATATTGAATCAGAACTTGGCTACCCATGCTTCATTAAGCCAGCTAACTTGGGTTCGTCGGTAGGCATTTCGAAGGCGCGCAATGATGCCGAGCTGAAGCAGGCAATCGAGGTTGCGCTTCGCTATGACCGCAAGGTAATTGTAGAAGAGTTCGTAGACGCTCGCGAAGTAGAAGTCAGCGTGCTTGGCAATGACGAAGCAGAAGCATCCGTGCCAGGCGAAATTGTGTCTTCCGGTGAGTTCTACGATTACAAAGCAAAATATATCGATGGCAAATCGCAAATCGTTATCCCAGCTCCGCTGGACGAAGAGCTTCTGGATCGTCTGCGCGAGATGGCGGTACTTGCATTCCGAGCGATTGACGGCTCCGGCTTGTCTCGCGTCGACTTCTTCGTACGACGTTCGGATATGCAGGTATTCATCAATGAAGTGAATACGATGCCCGGCTTCACGCCTTTTAGCATGTATCCGCTCATGTGGAAGGAAACAGGGATTGCGTACGGAGCGCTGCTGGATCGTTTGATTCAATTAGCAATGGAACGCTACAAAATGAAGCAGCAGCTTTATTTTGAAAATGTATAAGCAGAAGGCTTGAGTTATTGCAGGTTACGAATACGGAACTTGCGTAACCTATTTTAAATAGGAAGAAATAGAATGGGCTGTCTTGTGGGTAGAGCAACTACTTGCAGGGCAGGCCCATTTTTTATGGTAATAACGAGGATGCATATGGTCTATCCAATTGTGGCTGCTTTTATAAAGAAAGTATGAAATCCGAAGGATGCAGCTTAGGAACAATTATAATGTGGACAAGGAGCGAGGGACACATGAATGCGAACATATTACTTGTCGAAGATGATAGAGAAATCGCGAGAATTGTTAGAGATCATTTGCGCCGGGAAGGATACGAGGTCACCTGGTCTTCCACAGGACTGGAGGGATGGGAGGACTTCCGCAGCGGTGCTTATGACATGGTTATCGTTGACTTGATGCTGCCGGAGATGGATGGGTTCACCTTGTGTAAAAATATCCGGCTGTCGAGCAACGTTCCGCTTCTTATAGTAAGTGCGCGGCTCGAGGATGAGGTCAAGGTACAGGGCTTGAAGCTCGGGGCGGATGATTACGTGACGAAGCCGTTCAGCTTGTCCGAGCTTACGGCTAGAATCGATTCGCATCTGCGAAGATTCAAGCGTTATACGGATGGGACAGAAGCCTCAACGAACAGCTTGTCCTTCGAGGGCGGGCTCGTTATTGACGAGGATCACCAGCTCGCAAGCGTAGGAGATCAGTCCATCGCCCTAACAGTCAAGGAATGGGCGCTTCTCGTACTTCTTGCTCATCACCCGCAGCGTGCGTTTACGAAGAAGGAGCTGTATGAGCATGTGTGGCAGCAGGCCGATGCCGAGGGCAATAATACGGTGTCCGTTCATATTAAGAGTCTGCGTATGAAGCTTGGAGATGACGTACGCAATCCTACTTATATACAGACGGTGTGGGGAACGGGCTATCGGTTCATTGGTGAGCGGCGCGGATGAAGATTACACATTGGCTGATGATCACTTGTCTTGTCGTTATGATTCTGCCGCTCGTGGCATTTGCTGCTTTATTCGGGCTGCTGCAGTCCTATGATGAACGGGAAGGATTAGCTGAATATATGGATGTGATGGAGCGCCTAAGTGAAGTGGAGCAGGTTATAGCAGCGCCTTCGCTGTATCGCATCCAGCCGCAGGACAAGTTCCAAGCGGTCAGTCGAGTCGCAGATCACTCGCTCAAGATCACACTGTATCGGGCAGATGGCGTTCAAGTATTCACATCGATGGAGAACAAGCTGCTTCCATCCATGTATCGTGTCAATCCGGAGCAATTGTATGAGAACCTGTACAAGCTGGAGCAGAGCCATGATACGTATACGTTGAAAAAGCCCATGTTCGAGAAAGGAACACTTATTGGGTTCTATGAAGTCACGATGGTACGCGAAAAGTGGCTTAACGCCTTCCAATATAGGACGTATATCGTCATTGGTTGTGCCGTGCTGTTTTTTATTGCCCTATATGGCGCGGCGCTTATTGTTATTCAGCGGAAGCTGAATCTTCCAATGAAGCAGTTGATGCGGCAGATGACTGCATTTGCACGCAATGAGCTTGTTCCTGATATTAGCCGCAGCTCCAAGGACGAGATGGGAGCCCTGATTACCCATTTTCACGACATGAGAGAGCAGGTTGGGCAGGCCAGAGCGCAAATTGCTGCGGAGCAGCGGGAGCGGGATTACATGGTCGCATCGTTGTCCCATGACCTGAAGACGCCGCTTACCTCCATTCGAGCATATGCGGAATCGTTGCAGCAAGATAAGCAAGTAACAGCGGATGAGAAGAAGGAATACTTCGGCATTATGCTTGATAAAATCGGCTACATGCAGCAGATGCTGGACGATCTGGCGACCTACACAGCACTTCGTTCTACGGAGAACGGGGATGGGCAAGAGCAAGTCCTCGTGGACGGGGAAGAACTGTTCGATATGCTGTTCTCGGGATATGATGCGGTTTGTGCGCAGCGAGGCATTCATCTCGACATTCGAAATGAGGTGGCCGGCGTCTATCCATTCCATGCGAAGCAGATGATGAGACTCGTGGATAATTTGATGGGGAATGCAAACCGGTATACGCCGCATGGGAAAACGATTTGGCTGGGGGCTTTTTCAGAGAATCAGCCGCTGCCGGAATGGCTGTTCCCGGCGTTTGTTGACCGTGTTCAGGCTTGGAGAGGGAATGCGCTAGTGCTGCTCGTTCAGAATGAAGGCGAAGAGATAGAGCCACAGCATATTGAGAAGCTGTTCCAACCTTTTTACCAGGCTGACATGGCGAGGACGAAGTCTCGTAATGGCGGAGCATCTGGACTAGGACTTAGTATCGCAAAAATGATCGCGGAGCGGCATGGCGGGAGCATCGGCGTATGGTCGGCTGCGGCGCATGGCACATTATTGGCCTGTCGATTTAGTTACGAACAAGGATCAGACAGAGAGGATGAATGAAGATGATGTTCCGATTTGCAGGCAGTCTATTACTAGCAAGCAGCTTGATCTTTACAGGCTGTACCAGTTCGGTGAAATTGAGCGGGGAACAACTCGTGAGTCAAGCGCTGGAAGCGGGTAAGAAGGAAGTCTCCTACTACGCGGAAGGTGTTACGGTTTCTTATGAGAACGGCAAAGAAACTGAGCGTTATATCCTGAAGGAATGGTCGGATGCAGAGACGAAGAAGAAGCGGGAAGAAGTAATTAAGGACAATGAGCGAGCCATATCTGTGAGTGACGGCAAGCTGATTACGGTATGGGATGAGCATAATCGGCAAGCGTTCAAAATGGACGTAGGTGACGGGATGCGGTCGATGACGCAGCGGGAGCAGTTGAAAAATATGCTGGAACATTTGAACAAATCGTATCGTATTGAATCGATGGGAGACGAAAAAGTAGGCGAACATCAAACGGTTCATATTAAGGCTTCATCCAAAAAGAAGGATGCCCTGCTGAAGCAAATGGAGTTATGGGTCGATCAATCTACTTGGATGGTGACAAAGAGCAAAATCGATAGCGGTGCGGTCAAATCCACTTTCGAATATACGAAGCTGGATATGGCGCCGAAGTTCACGGCAGATACGTTCCAGTTGAGCATACCGAAAGATATTCCGGTGCGTGACATCAATGAGCTGAACCCGGCGAAGCAGGTATCACTGGAGGAAGCGAAGAAAGCGGCAGGAGCCCCATTTCTACAAATAACGGATAAGGATTTTTCGTTGAAGAAGATAGAGTTGGCGCAGTTAGAGGGAGAGATGAAGCGTACGGAAATCTCTTTGGAGTATGACAAAAACGGTATATCTTATGTAAGTGTCAGTCTGTTCAAGACACCTGCCGACGCACAAAGAGATCTGGGCACAGCAGTAACGGTGCGCGGGAAATCAGGATGGTATTGGGACGAAATACACTCGCTTACGTGGGACGAGGATGGATTCCGTTACACGATGATTCCGTCGAACCCAGATGTTACGCAAGAAGAACTAATCAAGATTGCAGAGGGCATGAGTAAATAAGTCCCGATGGTTGGAGGGGGATATAGATGGAGAGTAAGCTGGGGCAAAAGTTGCATCCTGATTATAGGAAGGCATCTCGCATTGCAGGCGTCATTTCACATGGCATTATGGCCGCAGTCATTATTGCCTATGTTATTATCGCTTCTGTACAGGGTTGGATACAGTACCCCGCTTGGATTGCATCAGGATTATGGGTGTTGTCTTTCATTTGGTTCGTATGGATTGAACCGGTACTGACTTATCGTTATTTTGCATTCGAAGTATTTGAGGAAGAGCTGCACATTCAATCAGGAGTTATTTATTTGAAACATACGATTGTACCTATGAATCGCGTACAGCATGTAGAGACAGAACGCGGGCCGCTGCTGCGCAAGTATGGGCTCTCGCAATTGTCAGTCGTCACTGCGGCGACGACTCATCGGATTCTGGCAGTCCAAGAGGAAGAAGCGGAGCGGCTAAAGGCCAAAATTGCAGAGCTGGCGAAGGTGGATGACCATGAAGAATAAGGAGATGCGCCTTCATCCACTGCACATGGGATTTTCGATTCTACAGGTAGCCAAGGCCATATGGCCTTTCCTCATTCTCTACGCATGGAAGGCTAAGGATCACTCGTGGATGCAGATTCTTTTTGCCGCCATTGTTGTCTATGCAATCGTAGATGCGGTGTTGGATTGGAGAAGGTTCACCTTCCGCTTCGAGGAAGATAAGCTCGTCATCAATAAAGGGATTTGGATTCGGGAAGAAAAAACAATCTTCTATCGGCGCATTCACTCGGTACGCTTGGAGCAGTCCTTCCTGCAGCGTGTAAGCCGGACAGCTCAGTTGAAGATTGAGACGCCTGGTGGAGATGCGGATGGAGATGGCGTGCTGCCTACATTGTCGCTTGCACATGCGGAGGAATTGCGCACTATTTTAACGCAGCGCAAGCAGAGTACTCCGCAGATCGGTCTAGAGAGCGGCGATATACCTAAGACGGCAGGCGCTAATCATATGCTGCCTAGTAACAACGTCCGTGCGACAGCAGGCGTGGATAAGATGGATCAGGACACACCGTCAGAGGAGGCGGGCTTGTTCGCACGGGACATAAGGCTGAAGGTAGGAACATTATTCCTATCCTCGGCGACAACGATCCATTTAGGCATGCTGCTTGCCTTCTATTTGGCGATTACGAACTTCGCAGATGACCTGCTGAAGCTGATTCTGCCAGATGGGCTGATGCAAAGACTAATGGATCAGATGATGTCCGCGATCCCAAGCCATCTGACTTATGTCGTGCTCGGAGTCGGTGGTCTCATACTTGCATGGCTCATCTCAACACTGTTGTTCGTAGCGAAGTACTATCGATTTACAGCGGTGGTGCAGGGGGACGAGATTGTCATTTCCTACGGACTGTTCGAGAAGAAGGTGAACGTCTTCAAGCCAGGCCGAGTGCAGGAAATCATTGTGAAGGAGGGCATGCTTCGTCAGCTGCTCGGGTACGCACAGGTGGAGGTCGGAGTGCTGTCAGCAGATAAGAAAGAATCCTTGCTGCTGCATCCGCTTATTCGGGTTCGGGATCTTCCGCATTTGTTAGCCCATTTTGTACCGCAGGTTGAATTGGCGGACGATGCTGTGCAGCATCGTCCGCCTGGTCGGGCCTGGTGGTACTATATTCGTATGGAACTGCTGCTCTTCCTTACCACTTACGGACTGCTCTATTGGTGGCAGGGGAATATGGCCCATTGGCTGTGGCTCCTAATGCCGATATTGCTCGGGATGGGGACACTGCGACTTAAGGACGCGGGAATTGGTATCCAGAATAAGCAGCTAATGATGCGAAGCCGTATGATCGCTAGAAAGTCCTGCTATATGTTGAGACCGCATATTGTCTCGCTTTCAACGAAAGACAGTTACTTTCAGCGTCAGCGTAATATTCGCTCCCTACATGTTACGATTATGAGCGGACATTCCTATACTGCGACATGTTTCGACGACCGCGACGTCGCACGTGTACGGCAATGGTACAGCCGTCACAAACCTGAATAACCAAACAGGAGGGGGAATCCTCCTGTTTTTTTTATGTTCTGTAAAACTATGGTGCAAAACGCTCAGACGAAGGGTGACCATAGTCCGATAAATATACATTTTATTGGTAAAATGGTTACAAAAACGCAACTTTTTCGACGTATTCGCGTCAAATGATGACAAATGATATCGATTTACAATTTCTCCAACCGAATCGTTCGCGTAATCTGAAAAGGAGCGATCAAATCGCTTTGCAGCAGGCTTTTTCTTTGCTTCAGCGCTGTAATAACCAGCAGAAAATGAGGGTCCTAGTTTTCAAAACGCGACTATCTAACCATGTTATTCCAGAAAAAAACTTGGTTAGATAGTAAAAGAGGTTGCGGACAACACTCACAGAAAGGATGAACAGGTCACATATCTATGAACCGTAGGAAAAAGCGAAATCTCGTTATAGGCATACTGATGCCGGTCGTAATTATACTTGCAGGCGGATTGTATTGGATGCCGGAATTGCTGTCTTCCAAGCCTGTCGCCTACGCTGGTGAGGATGGCATCAAGCTGAAGTTCAAGACGGAGGGCGACCGCATCCTAGAGTACAAAGAAGATGGCTTCGAGCCAATCTTTGTTAAAGGAGTCAATCTGGGCGCTACACTGCCTGGATACTTCCCAGGGGAGTTCCCGATACAAGAAGAAGATTATCTGCGTTGGTTCCAGCAGATACATGATATGGGCGCGAATGTGATCCGGGTGTACACCGTGCACAATCCGGTGTTTTACGAAGCGCTTGTGAAGTTTAACCGCGATAAAGCGGAGCGGCCGCTCTATTTTATTCAAGGCATATGGTCGCCTGAGGAAGAGCTGATCGAGTCGCAAGATGCTTATTTGCCCGAGATCAAAGAGAAGTTCAAGCACGAAATTGAGAAGGTTGTACGAGCGGTATACGGCGATATTACGCTGCCAGATCAATCCGGTACAGCGAGAGGGAAGTATAGGACGAACGCCAGTGATTACTTGATGGCATGGCATATCGGTACGGAATGGGATCCGGTGATGGTTGATAAGACAAACAAGAAGCATAGCAAGGTATCGGCTTACACAGGTTCCTTTTTCAACGCGACTGGGCAAGCAAGCCCATTTGAGAACTGGCTCGCCGAAATGCTTGATCACGCTGCCGCGGTGGAGAACGAATATGGATGGCATCACCCGATGACGTTCACGAACTGGGTAACCACAGATGTGCTGAAGCACCCGGGAGAGCCACTATTCCAAGAAGATATGGTGAGCGTCGACGCAAGGAATATTCAGCCGAAGGCTTGGAGCGCGGGATATTTCGCTGCTTATCACGTCTATCCGTACTACCCGGACTTCTTCCACTTGGATGCTTCGCTGCAGACGATTCGCGACAAGCAAGGGCAGTTCAATACGTACAAGGCGTATCTGCGCAAGCTGAAGGCGGAGTTCAAGGATATGCCGGTCATGATCACGGAATATGGCGTGCCATCTTCGATTGGCATCTCTCATCTGGGTATGGGGGGACGCAATCAAGGCGGTCATAATGAGCGTGAGCAAGGGCGTATCGATGCATCGCTCACACAGGACATTTACGATGAGCATTATGCAGGAGCAATTCTGTTCATGTGGCAGGATGAGTGGTTCAAAAAGACGTGGAATACGATGAAGATTGAAGTTCCTGCTGACCGCAGGCCGTATTGGCTCAATGTGTTAACGAACGAGAAAATGTTTGGGCTACTGGGCATGTACCCGAGCAAGGCGGATGCCATTGTTATCGATGGGGATTCCAAGGATTGGGATGCTATTCCAGACGAAGAGAAAATGCTGCTGAAGTCAGATTTGCCGGGGGTTCGTGAGATGTGGATCACCCATGACGAGGGCTATGTCTATACAATGCTTAAGCTGGATAAGCCGTTCGATCCTGACAAGCAGACGCTATACATCGGGGCGAATACGCAAACAGGCGGCAATCGCACCATGAAGGAGCTTCCGGGTATTAAGCTGGACGAAGGGCTGGAGACACTTACGGTCATCGGCAAGGACAGTGAGGTTCGCATCGCTTCGAATTATGACTTCAACAACAGGCTGTATGGCCCATCCGGTTATTGGATGGTTGAACCGAAGCCGCAGGAAATGAAGGATAATTCAGGATTGTTCAATCCATGGAAGCTGGCAGTTAGTCTGAAGATGGAACCCCCGGATACAAGATCGGCGCATCCATTTCAAGATATTGTTGTAGGCAAGCTGCATCGAGGGACGAGCGACCCGAACAGCAAGTCATACAACTCGCTTGCAGCTTGGGAGGCGAAGGGCGACATCGTCGAAATTCGAATTCCGTGGATGCTGCTCGGTTTCGCAGACCCAAGTACGAAGCAAGTCATTTCATATGGCGACGTGGAACGAAAGCGAGATCTGCCGACGATTGCAACAGAAGGGATACGATTCTTGCCTTGGGTTGTGGAACGAGGAGGGAATTCATCGACAGGTGCACAAACTCGTGCATGGAAGAACTATTCTTTACACAATATCCAAGTATACACATGGAAACAGTGGGATAAGGTTGGCTATACAGAACGCTTGAAGCAAAGCTATTACGACATGAAGGAAGTGTTCCATCGTCTTCCATGACACATGCGGCCACCCATAGGTGGCATGCGACTTCCGAAAGCGGTTCGGCAAGTTCCTTGCTGAAAGCAACATTGATAGGGGCTTGAAGAACTGCCACTTCTCATGGAACAAAGGAGGCACACGTTACATGTATACAAAGTTAGACCTTGCTGTGTCTTTCATCTACGTCTGTCTGGGCCTGATTGGCTTCGGCGTATTGATACTGCTCATCATGAAAGCCCGAAATATACGGCTGATGCAGCAACGGGACGCGATCATGAAGAAATATAAACCTTACTTTATCTATTTGCAGCGTCATATCGGTGACGAGGGTTCCTTCCAGCCGCAGAAGGGGGCAGTTGCACCATTGGAGGCTAGGGTTATCCAAGACAAGCTGATCGAATGGATCGAGAAATTCCGTGGGACTCAGCGTGACAAGCTAACGAAGCTGTGCGAAGATATGGGGCTCGTTCAATTGGATATGAAGGATCTGAACAGCATGTTCTACGCGAAGCAGATGCAAGCGGCTTTCCGCTTGGGAGGAATGAGATCGTCCAGGGCGGTTCCGCAGCTGCTGGAACTGCTTAAGCAGGAGAAGTCGGCAGAGCTGATTCGAGTTATTGCCCGAGCTGTTGCGAAATGCGCGGACGATACGGCATCTCTGGGGGTAATGCTGGATGAGCTGGCGAGTCGTGAGCAGCACAATGAGCTGTTTGCCGCAGAGATATTGGAAGAATCAACGTTAGACGTGACCCCGCTTCTTGTTGGATGCTTAGCGGATAGCAATAATCGCTTGGTGAAGACAGCCTTGTTGGCGCTGCGCGGGCATGCTGGCGCAGAACTTACGCCTGCATTGTTCAAGCTTGCTGACAACAAGGACAAGGATATACGCTCCTTAGCAATTAAGCTGCTGGTGCGCACGGGCAATGTGCTGACGAAGGAGACATTGTGCAGTTGGTTCAAGGATCCTGAATGGGAAGTGCGGGCGGCTGTTGCAGAGTCGCTCAGCACGTACAATCATACTGCCAGCATTGTCATCTTGAAGGAAGCATTGACGGATTCTAACTGGTGGGTTCGGTATTACAGCTCGAAGAGCTTGGCTACGATGGGGGATGAGGGCTTCCGCGCGCTGTGTGAAGCAGCACTTGAGAGAGATGATCCTTACAAGTCGGATATGGCCAAAGATCGTATTCAAGAGGAGCTTCTGCGCGAGCATTACAATACGAATCGAAGGAAACACGTGTCCAGCCAAGCAACGAAGCGGCTCTTATATGAGCAGTATTTCGGCAAGGCTGCGACAGCACCGATATTTCGAAGCATAGGAGGCGATTATTCTGCTTAGAGACCTGCTTCTCATGTACGGCTTATTCGCCATGTACTATGTGATCGTCGTCAATAGTATTTATTTCGGCATCATGCTCTTCTCGTTCAAAAGCATTTTCTCGATCGTACGCCGAAAACGTTACGCATTAAGCGGGACAATAGCGGGATCAGAGCATGTCCCGCCGGTCTCGCTGTTGGTACCATCCTACAATGAAGAGCTGACGATTATCGAAAATGTAAAGTCATTAATGACACTGAATTATCCAACCTACGAGGTTATCGTCATCAATGACGGCTCCAAGGATGAGACCTTGAACGTGCTGATCGAGGAATTCGCCCTATATCGAATGGATAACTTGTCCATTCGGTATGCCGTGAATTGTACCAAGATCAATGCTGTCTATCATAATCCAGAGTATCCATTTCTCTATGTCATTGATAAAGCGAATGGAGGGAAGGCGGATTCCTTAAATGCAGGCATCAATTTCTCGCATTACCCGCTTATCTCGTCCATTGACGCGGATTCGCTGCTGGAGAAGGATTCCTTAATTCAAATGACAACCATGTATATGTCCGATCCAGAGCGATATGTGGCAATCGGTGGCAATGTTCGCATCGCTAACGGCTGTTCGATTGAGAATGGAACGGTGAAGGAAGTGCGCTTGCCGAAGAAATGGTGGCCGATGTTCCAAACGCTGGAGTACTTAAAGGCGTTCCTCGGCGGTCGAATCGGCTGGAGTGCGATCAATGGACTAATTATCGTGTCGGGTGCATTCGGGCTATTCCGCAAGGACTATGTCATCAAGGTCGGCGGATACCGTGAAGGCTATCCAGGTGAGGACATGAACATCATTATCAAACTTCATCGCTATATGCTGGAGAATAAACTGCCTTACAAAATTGCCTTCTGTCCGGAAGCTGTATGTTGGACGCAGGCACCGGATACGTATCATATTCTGTCCAACCAGCGCAAGCGCTGGGGGCGAGGGAACTTGAAGAATATGATCGAGAACTACGATATGACGTTCCGTCCGAAGTACAAGGTATTCGGTCTGTTATCAATGCCGTATACGATTATTTTCGAAGCGCTCAATCCTTATTTCAAAGTAACGGGATTGATGTCTTTAATCGGTTATGCGCTGTATGATATGACACATTGGGAAGTTGTGCTGGTATTTATGCTCATTAACTTCTTATCGGGTTTATTGCTAGCTGTAGGCTCGCTTTTGCTGGAGGAGATTGCGTTCAAGCGCTATCCGCGCATTAGCGATCTCGTGCGAATGCTTGCGTTCAGTGTGCTGATGTTCTTCGGATATCGGCAGCTTGGCAGCCTATGGCGCATTCAAGGGCATATTCAATTTTTCCAGAACAACAATTCATGGGGAGCCATGACGCGTCAGAGTTGGAGTGAAGAAGGAGAACAAACGAAAACCGCCTAAACGGCGCAGGGAAGGTGGAGACTGCACATGCTTCAAGTAATGGAACGAAATGCAGAGTTCGAATTTGTACCGACTTTCAAGCAAACGGTGAATCATCTGGTGATGAGTTATCCCGGACATAGCGTAGGCATTATCTTTATCCATGCGAAGCCGCTTGGACGTACGTGGGAGGCTGAGCTCAGGTCAACGCTGGATAGTGAGCAAATTCCATTTGAGCTGATGAATGCCACAGATCAGAATGTAATTGCCGTTATGCTGCCGCGCGTTACTCTGGATCAGACGCACTATTACGCACTCATGCTGAAGAGCGTGGTAGAAGAGCGGTTGGCAGGGACGCCAATCGTATGTGCGGTTGCCGCAGTGGCAGATTCGCAGGAGGCTGAGGATATTATTCTCGGTCGTTGGAACGACTGGCCGGCTGCAGATTCCTCCCATATTCGGGTTCTCCATGATCACCTTCAGCTCGAAGGAGCGAAGCGCATCCTAGTCGTGGATCACGATGCTAGCGTAAGAGAGTTCCTGAACATTTGGCTAACTTCACAGGGGTATGAGGTGCACGAAGCGGAAGATGCCTTGACAGCGCTCGATGTTATTTATGCAGGTCAATTCGATTTAATCTTAACGGAGCTGAATTTATATGGGATTAATGGTCTGCCATTCATTTCGCAAATTCAGAAGATGAATTTGGAGAAGCAGCCGAAGATCGTGATTCTGTCCGAGCAACGGGTAGGAAAGACGATAGATTACTGCTTCGAGCAGGGCGTTAGCGACTATATTACGAAGCCATTCTCGCCGGTAGAACTTGATGAACGGCTTAGCCGCTGTTTGTCATAACTATACACAATTAACTAGTGGATGGAAGGGTGAACAACTGTGAACATGTATGCTGCCAATTTAGAACATGCAATCGAACACAAAACTTCTGTAATCGGAGTCATCGGGTTAGGCTATGTCGGTCTGCCGCTTGCCATTGAGATGTGCAAGCAGGGCTTTCAGGTCGTCGGAATTGATGTTGATTCACGCAAGATCGAGAGTATCCATAACGGACATTCCTATATTAAGGATATCAGCGATGAGACGTTGACGCAGTGCATGAACACAGGCCGGTTGTTCGTGACGACTGACTTCAGTCATATTCAATTGCTTAATGCGGTCAGCATTTGCGTGCCGACTCCACTTAGCGAGAATCAAGATCCAGATACATCCTACATTACGCGTGTTGTGGAACAAATTAAGAAATATATGCGGAAAGGCCTGTTGATTACGCTCGAGAGTACAACGTATCCAGGCACGACAGAAGAGCTGATTCAACATGAAATTGAAGCCTCCTTGGGTTACCGAGCAGGAGAGGACTTCTTCCTCTGCTTCTCACCGGAGCGCGTGGATCCGTCCAATCCGAAGTTCAATACATTCAACACACCGAAGGTCATTGGCGGGACGACACCAACCTGCCTCAAGCTGGGAGCAGCACTGTACGACAATATCGTAGAGAGCGTCGTTCCCGTCACTTCGACGAAGGTAGCAGAAATGTCGAAGCTGTTGGAAAATACGTTCCGCAGTGTCAACATCGCCTTCATTAATGAGATGGCGATGATGTGCGACCGGATGTGCATCGACATCTGGGAGGTCATCGATGCTGCAGCGACGAAGCCGTTCGGATTCATGCCTTTCTATCCGGGACCAGGTATTGGCGGCCACTGCATTCCGCTTGACCCCATGTACCTGTCTTGGAAAGCGAAGGGGTATCGTTTCTATAGCAAGTTTATCGATATCGCACAAGCTACCAATGCCAATATGCCATACCATGTCATGGAGAAGACATCACGAATTTTGAATCAGAGCTCTAAGTCGATTAAAAACTCGAAAATATTGATTCTGGGTATGGCCTACAAGCCGAACATCGACGATTTGCGAGAATCCCCGGGTCTTGAAATCTATGAGCTGTTTAAGGCGAGCGGTGCTCAGATCGATTATTATGATCCGCATGCGACACACTTCAAGAACAAGGCTGGCAAGACGGTGCATACGATCGATTATGATTTGCCGGCGTTCCAGACATATGACTGCATGGTGCTGATTACGAACCATCAATCGTTCGATTACGAACAGCTCGCGGATTTGAATATCCCGATATTGGATACGCGCAATGCATTCAAGGGCATTCATCGCCCGAACATTCACAAGCTCGGTTATACCGAACAAGAAAGCGTCCGAGAAGTAGAAGAGGCGGTTCTTGTCTAAATCGGGTACGAATCCCATGCGTCCTCGGAATAGTAGGATAGGGAGACTTCGGCGATTCGCTCGAAGTTCACGGGGGGTGTTAGTTACGCTGTTACTGTGCTGCTGTGTCGCAGTCCTATTCTCGCTTCGATCTGCGGATGCGGATCGGACAAAGGCAACATGGTTGTGGGATACGGAATGGATTCGCGATTCGGGGGAGGATATCGTCTCGTTCTGCCGGACGAATGGAGTGAATCTCGTCTATTTGCAGATAAGTGACAGAGTAGAGCAGACTACCTACCGTGAATTTATTCGGAAGGCGCACGAAGCCGGGATTGACGTTCATGCTTTGAACGGTGCGCCGGAATGGGCGAAGGAACGGCATGAGGAGGAAGGTAAGTCATTCATTCGGTGGGTGAGTGATTATAATCAGCAGGCCGCAGAAGGCGAGCGATTTGCTGGTGTTCATCTGGATGTAGAGCCTTATTTATTGCCGGAATGGAAGCAGGATGAAGCAAGCCTCGTCTACAGCTGGGTTGACAACATGAAGATCTGGCTGGAGGCAGGGCGGGAGGCAGGTCTGTACATGGCTGCGGATGTTCCCTTCTGGATGCCGCGCCTGGATATGCCGGCTGGGAACGGCAAGGTAAGCAGCTGGATGCTGGAGCAATTCGACTCCTTGACGATTATGGCATATCGGGACAACTCGGATTCGATCTATGAATCGTCCAAGAGGCTGCTCTCGCAGGCGGACAAGCTTGGCAAGCCGATTGTCATTGGTCTTGAACTGGGCAAGACCAATGAAGGAGGCTACTTGTCCTTCCACGGCAAGCCGCTTGATTATTTCGAGGAGCAACTGCGTGATGTGAAGGAGCTCGGTGCAAGCCATTCCTCCTTCGCAGGAGCAGCGGTTCATCACTTGCGCGTGTGGTATGACCGAGCGAAGTAAAGAGAGCTGCTTCGCGGTTCAACAAACGTCGGCCTTCGGGAAGATATCCTCCGGCGCAATCAACCCCTTCTCTTGCGAGAAGCTCCATGAGGGGGGGATAGAACCTTCATACTTATCGAAAACGTAACGAGCCTGTGGATGTGCATCCACAGGCTCGTTGCTGCGTAAGGTGGAAAAGTTGTAACGTCTACTTCACTATCGTCTCCCTCGAACCGTGTATCGCGCTTGTTCCACCCACCAGATACACTGCGTTTTTGTCAGCATCCAATGCAGCTCTCAGCTTCGTTGCGACTACCTTTCTGTCCTTTTTATCCATATAGTCATTGTGGAAGCGGTACTCTTTCAGTCTGTTATCCCACTCCACTTCACATCCGCTAATATCGACACCCAGCACCTTTTGGGCCAGTGGAGCAATCACTTCTTTTGCATCTTTTGCCGTAATCTCCTTGTCGGTCGTTACCTTTTCCTTTAGACGCGATTTGTGAATGACTTCTATCGCCTTTCCCGACTTTGTATCAACTTGAATGTAAACACCGTCTCCTTGCAATACCCACATCGGTATGGCCAGCACCTTTTCATAGTCAAAATTACCATGTCTGAGTGTTGCCTCAGTCACTTCTTTCAATTCATGATTGAACGCTGTTTTCACGATTTCTGCTGCTGCTTTTGTCCATTTTGGATCAAGTTCTTTGGCATCAACTTTAATCGAGAACCCATTGAGTTGATCTTTTGCATCAGACCCGGCACCTGGTTTATAGAGCGAGATATAGAAGTCTTCCTCTGTGAAAAAATAGTTCGTATCTACAAATTTACCCTGTTTGTCGTCATATCGTCGACGCATTTCCACTTCATTAGTCAGCATATAGGTCTTGTTTGGATACAGCTCTTTTAATCTTTGAAGGACTTTATTCTGATCCTCTTTACTGACTTCATCGATTGAGATTTTTGCAAAACCCCACCATATTCCACCTGTTTTCGGATTAAAGTCAATTGAATATTTGTCATCCACAGATCGGACTGTTGCACTCCCAACCGAACCGGAGTAGCTCTCGCCGACATCCTGCATCTTGGCCTCTTTGCCCGCCAATTCCTTCATTGCTTTTTTCAGCTTGTCGGCCATCTTCTTGTCAATCTGAACCTTCACCTTCTCCGGTTGCTTCTGCTCTTGTGCAGCCGCAGCTTCGACAGGAATCGGTCCTCCCAATGAGGCTAGCATGCCGGATACGACCAATGTTGCGATGATAGCTTTTTTCATAAACATGATCATCCTCCTATGCATCTGTTTGTGTTTTTAATTCCCTGCGGCCGCTCTGCTCCCGGACTTTATATATACGACGTTTTTCTCGGCATCCAATGCCGCTCTTACCGCCGTAACATCATTTTTTTCAATGAAGCGGTAATCTTTAAATAAACTATCCCATTTCACTTCATATCCCGTAATGTCGATATTGAATAATTTCTTCGCAAGCGGAGCGACCGCTTCTTTGGCTTCTTTTTCGGTCATCTCTTTGTTCGTCGTGACCTGATTGCCTTGTTTATTGATCAGGCTGATTGCTTTCCCTTTCTCCATGTAAACCGTCACTTTGTCGTCCTCAAGCACCCACGTATAATGCTCAATTTGCGCCTTCGTCACGTCGAATTGATGATCGAACGCCGTTTTGATCGCTTCCGTTGCCGACTTCAGCAATTTCGGATCAAGTTCTTTTTTGTCAATATCAATTGTCACAACGGACAAGGCATAACCTTCTGAAATATTAGCATTTACTGAAACTTTAAAATCCTTCCCGGAAAACTCATAAAACATATAATCTCCAAATTTGCCCTTGCTATTATCGTAGGATCGTGACTGTGTAACTTCCTTGTTAAATACGTATTTCTTCTTTGAATAGGCGTTCTTTAACTCTTTTAAAGCTTCGTCTTGAAATTTTTTGTCGACTTTGTCGATTGTCGTCTTGTTGGAAACAAACCATATTTTTCCGCTTTTGGGATCAAAGCCAACACCATAATTTCCATCTGCAGATTGAACCGTGACCAAACTCTCTTTGATATGTTCACCGGTATCCTTAAGCTTAATCTCTTTTCCCGCATATTGATTTACCGCTTTTTGCAGCTTGGGGGCCAACTTCTTATCGATGGGAACCTTCTTATTATCGGATTGCTGCTCTTGCTGATTCTCTTGCGCTGCCTCCGCTCCGGCAGGAATTGGGCCGGCCAATGTGGCCAACATACTAGAAACGATCAGGGATGCTAGAATGACTTTCTTCAAATTCATACAAAATCCTCCTATGTTTCATATTCTCATTGTGTACCACTGTTGTATCTCCTACTATCGCATACAGTATATAACAATATCAATCCACTCATTTGTGACATCATCTCTATTATTTTGTCAGTTTTCTCAAACCTATATGACTGATATGCTTGATGAAAAAACTACGATTCGTGATGCGCTTGACCAGATGCAGCGCGAATTGCAGGCGACTCTTGTAATACCGTAAACGAACGAGCCTGTGGATGTGCATCCACAGGCTCGTACCGTCTCGTTACGGTGTAAGGTAAAAAGGTTGGAACGTCTACTTCTCCATCGTCTCCATCGTCTCCATCGAACCGTGTATCGCGTTTGTTCCACCCACCAGATACACTACGTTTTTGTCAGCATCCAATGCAGCTCTCAGCTTCGTTGTGACTACCTTTCCGTCCTTTTTGTCCGTATAGTCATTGTGGAAGCGGTACTCTTTCAGTCTGTTATCCCATTCCACTTCACATCCGCTAATATCGACACCCAGCACCTTTTGGGCTAGTGGAGCAATCACTTCTTTTGCAACTTTTGCCGTAATCTCCTTGTCGGTCGTTACCTTTTCCTTTAGACGCGATTTGTGAATGACTTCTATTGCCTTTCCCGACTTTGTGTCTATTTCAACGTAAACACCGTCACCTTGCAATATCCACATCGGTATGGCAAGCACTTTTTCATAGTCAAAATTACCATGTCTGAGTGTTGCCTCCGTCACTTCTTTCAATTCGTGATTGAACGCTGTTTTCACTAATTCTGCTGCTGCTTTTGTCCATTTTGGATCAAGTTCTTTGGCATCAACTTTAATCGAGAACCCATTGAGTTGATCTTTTGCATCAGACCCGGCACCTGGTTTATAGAGCGAGATATAGAAGTCTTCCTCTGTGAAAAAATAGTTCGTATCTACAAATTTACCCTGTTTGTCGTCATATCGTCGACTCATTTCCACTTCATTACTCAGCACATAGGTTTTGTTTGGATACAACTCTTTTAATCTTTTAAGGACTTTATTCCGATCTTCTTTACTGACTTCATCGATCGAGATTTTTGAAAATCCATTCCCTATAACCCCTGTTTTCGGATTGAAGCTAATCGAGTATTTCCCATCCACAGATCGAACGGTTGCACTTCCAACCAGACCCTTGTAAGTCTCGCCAGCATCCTGCAGCTTGATTTCTTTTTCGGCCAATTCCTTCATTGCTTTTTTCAGCTTGTCGGCCATCTTCTTGTCAATCTGAACCTTCATCTTCTCCGGCTGCTTCTGCTCTTGTGCAGCCGCGGCTTCGACAGGAACCGGGCCGACTACGGTGACCAGCATACTAGATACGATCAGGGATGCTAGAATTGCTTTTTTGATATTCATTTCATTTCCTCCTATTTATGAATATATGAGATATATTTCCATGCTAACATTGGATAATTAAGATTCAACTTAATAGATTCTGAATATAATTTAAGAAAAAAATCAGAAATGAAGGTGTATAAATATAACAATATCAATCAATCCGCTTATTTGTGACATCATCTCTTCCGAGAACATGATTGCCTATCATGTTGAGAGTCAGAAGGCGGGTTGCCAGTCTCCACCTCGCCATGATTCAATATAGGTACACTTTTTTACAGGCAAAGGAGCGGATAAGATGGGATTTCAGACTGAGTTTAATTCGGTATGCAAATTTAAGACGGAGCAGGAGCTGTATGAGCTGCTGGAATATGGACGGGGCAAAATGACGAAGCAAGGCTTCCGAGTGTTCCCGACAGGGCAGAAGGTGATTGCCTATACACCAGATAATGTGGCCGTAGCTATCGTGAAGATTGTTGCTTCGATCGCGGAAATCAATTTCCAAGGGGATGAAGTAACCGAGGTGGAGATGGAGTTAATACGCAAGCTGAATGAGGATGAATCACGTATTCAGACTGCATTAGCGCATGAAATGTTTTTCGGAGATCCAAATCGCAAATAATTGTTCAGTAGAAGCCCTACATGCCGAGAGGTATGGGGGCTTCTTTGTATTTGGCTGCGTCTTCGCATACAGTGATGGACGTTTGTAGACGGTTCCTATAGGCAGTTAATGTTGAAATAACTGAACAATCCTACGAAACTGGGAGCCCGGGGGTGAATTGGGCATTTTGCAAAAAAAAGAGCACCCCGATCGTCTTAAGCAACCGGAATGCCCTGCCTTACCGTTTTTATGCTATGCTTGCAGCGCCTGTTTGAATTGCTCAGTCAGGAGCGGCACGATTTCGAACAGGTCGCCCACGATGCCGTAATCGGCAATCTGGAAGATTGGCGCTTCCGGATCTTTGTTGATCGCGATAATGACGCGCGATTGGCTCATTCCCGCCAGATGCTGAATGGCGCCGCTAATGCCGCAGGCGATATACAGCTCCGGCGTGACGACCTTGCCCGTCTGTCCGATTTGCAGGGCGTAGTCGCAATAACCCGCATCGCAGGCACCGCGGGAAGCGCCAACAGCACCGCCAAGTAGAGAGGCGAGCTCCTCAAGCGGTTTGAATCCCTCGGCGCTGCGGACGCCTCGTCCTCCAGATATAATGATTTTCGCTTCACTCAAATCCATTTTGCCAACCGTATTTTGCACGACCTCGCGAATAACAGCGGATAGCGGCGGTTCAGGGTAAGCAATAGCCGTTACAGGCACTGTTCGGCCAGCTTCTGCTGCCGGAGGCTGAATGTTGTTCGGGCGTATGGTTACGATCCATGGTGCAGCAAGGAACTTCTTCTTCTCCATGGCCTTGCCTGCATAGATCGGGCGCGTGAATAATACCTCGCCGCTGCTGTCCACTTCAATTGCGATGATATCGGAAATTTGGCCGCTATGCAGGGAAGCAGCCAACTGCGGTGCCAAGTCTTTGCCCCAAGCGGTATGGCCGAAAAATACGCCATCCGGGTTGGCTGCTTGCACAACGGCTTGCAGCGCGGCAAAATAAGCCTCCGGATGATAATGAATGAGTGCAGTATGCTCCACAGTATAAATATGATCGACGCCGTAGGCCGCCAAGTCGCTGGAATAGCGGGTTGCATCCGCACCGATGATCACAGCGGCTACAGTGCCTCCATTGCCTGCGGCTGTGCGGGCTGCCCCAATCGCTTCATAGGACACTTGGCGAAGACTTCCACCCTTCGCTTCGGCTACGACAAGAATCGTTCTGGACATATCAATACGCCTCCTTGGAATATGAACTTACCGGATTCGTTGCATTCGATGAGAACTATACGACCTTAGCTTCCGTCCGCAGCAGTCGGAACAACTCTTGGACTTGAGCGGCTGGTTCCCCGGCGAGCAGCTTGCCGGCTTGGCGCTGCGGAGGCAGGAATAGCTCCGCTTGAGCTGTACGTGCTTCAACTGATACACCGAAGTCGTCGAGCGTAAGCTCACGGAAAGGCTTCTTCTTCGCCTTCATAATGCCTTGCAGCGAAGGATAGCGCGGATCATTCAAACCTTGCTGGGCGGTGAATAGGGCTGGAAGAGGTACCTCTACTACTTCTGTGTCTCCTTCGGCATCCCGGGAGCAGACGGCACGGGCATCCGCGATTTCAAGCTTCGTAATCGACGATACATGCGGAATGCCAAGCAGCTTCGCAAGTCTAACGGCCACTTGGCCGGAACCGTTGTCGACCGAGAAGTTGCCGCCAAGAATAAGATCGTAAGATTCTGTTCCGACAAATGCGTGCAAGGCATGCGCAACGGCATGCTCATCGCTACCGATTCGCTCATCGTTGAGCAGCACGGCTTCGTCAGCGCCCATGGCAAGTGCTGTTCGCAGCGCCTCAGATGTACGCTCGGGTCCTGCGGAGACGACGATAACCTTGCCGCCTTGGTCGTCGCGAATGCGAATCGCTTGCTCAACTGCATACTCATCATAAGGATTAAGGACGAATTTGACTCCGTCTTCTGCAATTTTGCCTCCTTCGGTGATGATCTTTTCCTCCGTATCGAATGTCTGCTTGACTAATACGATGATATTCATCGTTCATTGCCCCTTTCGCTTTATTTAGTTTCAAAATATCTAAAGCGGACTTGCAGAACAAGTGGACTGCCATGCAGGAGATTGGGTAGGAGTACAGCTCTGAGAAGGGGGATTACAACGTCGGTATCCATTTCCTATATGGCGATAACGTGATAGTGAATCCAAGATGAGACATGGATCATATATCCAAGATGGGTCTTGGTAGAACAAGAATAAATAAGAACCTGACCTTAAGAACAGGGTGTAATCGGGAAATTAGAAGGGGAGAGCTAAGGCTCTAGTCCCTTTAGGAAAAAAGTGATCGTGCCATCCAGCTGCCCGACCAGAGAATACTTCTGCCCGGAAATAAGCCATGACGTCACGACTTCATCCATAGAACCGAATATGAGTAGACGGGTAAGCTTGACGTCAATATCGTCACGGAATACCTTTTCTTCAATGCCCTGCAATAAGATACGTTCAATCAGTACAATATAGGGTTTTATAATTTTTCCGATTTCCTTGCGAAGCTCAAGGGAGCTTTGTCTCAGCTCGATTTGCGTGACGAACGCCAAGTCCGGATTGCTCTCAAACTCGGCAAAATGGATTTTGCATACATTACGCAATGCCTCTTTGGCCCCAGTTGTTTCTTCAAGGCTTGCATGAAACTTAGCGATAAGCTCTCCAAGCTTCTCCTGAAATAAGGAAATCAGGATATCCTCCTTTCGTTTGAAGTATAGATAGATCGTGCCGTCAGCAACTCCGGCAGTTTTTGCAATTTTGGAAACTTGCGAGCGGTGAAACCCGTGTTCTGCAAAGACTTTGACCGCTGCTTCGAGAATTTGGGAATATTTTTCTTTTTTCTGACTTGTCATGGAATCACCTCGGTGCTAGAATATGGAATACAAATGAATGAATGCTCATTCAGTTTCTGCTGCTATCATAAATTAGAACTGAGATCATTGTCAATCATTGGATATAGATCTGGGTTAAGGCAGTAGAAAGGCACATGGTGACAAGGGGATGAAAACGCTTCCTGTAGGTAATTCATTCATTTGCAATACTGAGAAAGGGGATGGTTCCGATGCCGGGAGCGATTGTGCAGCTTGTCCTATTTTTGGCCGTTACGGGACTCGGCGTTTATTGGTTTGCCAAAGCGGTCTATCACCGGTTCTTGTATGTCAAACTCGGACAGCCGGTAAATTGGAGCGGACGGGTGAAGCACAATTTGCATGCATTTGCCGCCCAAGTGTTCGGGCAGACGAAACTGCTGAAGGATAAGAAAAGCGGCCTGATGCATATTGTCATCTTCTATGGTTTCATCATTTTACAAGTTGGCGCACTGGATATTATTTATAAAGGATTGTCGGGCAAACCGCTGCCCATTCCCGGGTACGAGGCATTCGAGCTGCTGCAGGAAGCAACCGTGATGTTGATACTCATTGCCATGGGGTATGCTGCCTATCGCAGATACGGGGAGAAACTAGGAAGGCTGAAGCGGGGCTGGAAGCCATCGATTGTCGTCTTCTTTATTTACGCTTTGATGTTGTCTGTCTTATTGACGATGGGATTCCATCGGTTAGCTGAAGGAGAAGGGGCATCGGGATACGCGCCGATATCTTCCCTTATAGCAGGTATTTTTACCGGCATATCCCACGGGGTGGCTGAGGCGCTCTATATCGCATTCTGGTGGGCGCACTTGTTGATTTTGCTTGCGTTTCTTGTCTATGTGCCGCAGAGCAAGCATTTCCATCTACTGTCGGCTCCCGTCAACCTGCTGCTTCGGCGCACAGAGCCTGTCGGGCGGTTGAGCAAGCTTGACTTGGAAGATGAGGAAGCCGAATCGTTCGGTGTGGGCAAAGTGGAGGATTTTACACAGAAGCAGCTAGTGGATCTGTACGCATGCGTCGAATGCGGGCGCTGTACGAATGTATGTCCGGCTGCCAGTACAGGGAAATGGCTGTCGCCCATGCATATGATCGTCAAGCTGCGCGATCACCTGACAGAGAAAGGAGCGGCTATTACCTCTCGTTCACCATGGACTCCTGCCTTTGCATTCAAATCAACGGGTACTCACAGCATGAATCCAGAGGGGGCCGAGCTTGGAAAGTGGCACGGACAGGGGATAACCGATATTGCTTCGACGATGCAGGCGCAGGCAGCCACTTGGCAAATTGCACAACACCCCCCAGAGCAACTTGAGCTTATCGGCGATGTGATGTCCGAGGCTGAAATATGGGCATGCACGACCTGCCGCAACTGTGAGGATCAATGTCCGGTCGGCAATGAACATGTCGACAAAATCGTCGATATGCGCCGTTATCTGGTGCTGACGCAAGGGAGCATGCCGCATGATGGGCAGCGGGCGCTGCAGAACATTGAGCGTCAGAGCAATCCGTGGGGCATTAGCCGCAGTGATCGTGTGAAATGGGTGAAGGAAGTTGATCCTGAAGGTGTGCTTCATGTACCAACCGTGAAGGAGAATCCGGAGTTTGATATCCTGCTGTTCGTCGGCTCCATGGGCTCTTATGATAATCGCAGCCGGAAGGTAACGCGGGCGCTTGTGCGCCTGATGAATGAAGCTGGCGTGAACTTTGCCATACTCGGCAATGAAGAGAAGAATTCGGGCGATACTCCGCGGCGGATGGGCAATGAATTTTTGTTCCAGCAGCTATGTGAGGAGAACATCGTCACTTTCCAAAAATATAATGTACGCAAAATTGTTACGGCTTGTCCCCATACGTACAACACGTTAATGAATGAGTATCCCGAGTTTGGGCTGGAAGCCGAAGTACTCCATCACAGCGAGCTGCTTGATGAACTGATTCGCGCGGGAAGTCTTGTTCCACAGTATGAGGTGGAGGAACGAATTACGTACCACGACTCCTGTTATCTTGGACGCTATAATGGCGTTTATGAACAACCGCGCAATATCCTGCGCGCGATACGCGGCGTAACCCTGCTTGAAATAGAGCGAAGCCGTGAGAATGGCATGTGCTGCGGAGCTGGCGGCGGCATGATGTGGATGGAAGAGACTGCAGGCAAGCGTGTCAATCTGGCGCGCACTGAGCAAGCACTGGCCACAAAGCCGACCGTAATTTCATCGGCATGCCCGTACTGCCTCACAATGATGGAGGACGGCACGAAACTGCTTGAAGCCGAGGAATCCGTTCAGACGCGCGACATCGCTGAAATTTTGGAACTAGCTGTGTTCGGGGCGGTTAAATTGGATGACAAGCAGCCGATATCGGTTTCATAAGACAGCCTTCAGTATAACCACAAGAAATGATTGTATTTTTTGAACAATGGTCAATAACATCATTCTCTCACCATCAATGAACTACTCCATATATCAATCTTCTATAGAATCTTCAACCACAACAACAAGCAAAGTTCAGATATGTACCCTCAAGAGCAGCTTAACATCAAGCAGCGATCTGAACTGCAGCGGAGCATTGCACATCTCAGAAGTACACATTTCAAGCAATACACACCTCACGAAGTACAGACACACTTACAAGTCCTGAAGCAGGAACATCTTACGAAGTGCACCCAGCACTTCTGAAGCAGGGAACATCTCAGAGTATCGTCATCAGCCAACAATTTCATATCTATTAAAGTCTTGAAGTCGTTCTTGTTGTTCTCATCATGTGACACAGACCATTACAAATTGGGAGGGAACTCGCATATGGTTCAACCGATTCAATGCGCCGCCGTTATCGGCTCTGGCGTAATGGGTGCGGCTATTGCCGCCCACTTGGCGGGCGCGGGCATTCGCTGCTTGTTGCTCGACCTTGTACCGAACCAGCTTACAGAAGCTGAATCTAAGAAAGGACTCACACTGGAGCATCCAGCTGTACGCAATCGTTTAGCTGCGGATGCGATCGCGCGCCTGAAGAAGACGAAGCCGGCACCGCTTTATAGTGAAGAGTTCGCGGGCAGAATTACACCGGGCAATCTCGAAGATGATCTGTCGAAGCTTGCAGACGTGGATTGGATTATTGAGGTCGTCGTCGAGAGACTGGATGTGAAGCGCGACCTGCTGAAGCGAATCGAAGGGGTATGGAAGCCGGGAACGATCGTAACATCGAATACGTCGGGCATATCCATCAACGACATGGTTGCTTCGTGCGGAGAGTCATTTAAAAAGCACTTTTTAGGCACTCATTTTTTCAATCCTCCACGTTATATGAAGCTGCTTGAAATTATTCCGGGAGAGACGACAGATCCGGAAATTGTGTCCTACATGCATGAGTTCTGTGAGCGTCGCCTCGGCAAAGGCGTCGTTGTAGCCAAGGACACGCCGAACTTTATCGCCAACCGAATCGGTACATTCGGACTGCTTATTACATTGCGAAATATGATGGAGCTTGGGTACACGGTCGAGGAAGTAGATGCTGTCACTGGGCCTGCGCTTGGTCGCCCGAAGAGCGCAACGTTCCGTACACTTGATCTGGTTGGACTTGACACGTTCGTGCATGTAGCAGCGAATGTGCATGACCAGACAGCAGCGACAGTAGAGAAAGATGTATTCAGCGCGCCGGATGTTCTCACCCGTATGGTTGACTTAGGCTGGATAGGTGAGAAACAGGGCCAGGGCTTCTATAAGAAGGTAAAGACCGACTCTGGGAAGGTCATACAGGCACTGCGCTTTGACACGATGGACTACGAGCCGGTACGCAAAATCTCTTCCGCCTCCTTGGAAGCGTCAAAGTCTGCCAAGGGCGCAGCGAATAAAATCAAGGCGCTGCTCGGTACAAAGGATCGTTATTCCGAACTGGCATGGAACACGCTGAAGCCGGTGCTGCTCTATTCGGCGCACAAGCTGGGCGAAATCGCCGATTCGATTGTCGATATCGACAATGCGATGAAATGGGGCTTCAATTGGGAACTCGGGCCGTTCGAAGTATGGGACGCGATCGGCTTGGTGTCGGCTGCCAAACGTATGGAGGCAGAGGGCGACGTGCTGCCAGATTGGGTACGCGCGTGGATTGCTGAAGGACATACTCACTTCTATGAGAAGCGGGAGGCACAACAATTTTACGTTCATGGCGGGGAGTGGACTGAGCTGGAGTCGGCAGCGGAGCATATTTCGCTCAAGCAGCTCAAGCAGCAGAACAAGGTCGTGCTATCTAACCCGGGTGCTAGCTTGATTGACATCGGGGACGGCGTAGCTTGTCTGGAATTCCATTCGCCGAACAATGCCATCGGTGCGGATATTTTGACCATGATTCAGAAAAGCGTGGAGGAAGTTCGCCGTAATTACCGCGGACTCGTTGTGGCAAATGAAGGGCGTCATTTCTGCGTGGGCGCCAATGTCATGCTGCTTCTAATGGAGGCTCAGGAAGAGGAATGGGATGAAATTGATCTTATCATCCGCCAGTTCCAGACTACGATGCTGACGCTGAAGAGACTGGAGAAGCCTGTTGTAGCTGCGCCGCATCAAATGACGCTTGGTGGTGGGGTAGAAGCGTGCCTGCCGGCAGACAAAATCATTTTCTCTGCGGAAACGTACTTCGGATTGGTCGAAACGGGCGTTGGCTTAATTCCAGCGGGCGGCGGCTGTAAAGAGATGACCTTGCGCTCAAGCCAAATCGTCGGCCAAACGAATCCAGACCTGCAATCGTACATCAACAGCTATTTCGAAACAATTGCTATGGCGAAGGTATCGACAAGTGGACATGACACGAAGCGGCTCGGCTATATGGGGCCTAACGACTCCGTCGTTATCAACCCGGATCGCCGTATACATGAGGCGAAGATGGCCGTGCTGGAAATGGATCGGGCCGGATATGCGCCGAGAGAAGAGGAGCGCATCCGCGTTGTTGGTGAACCTGGCAAATCCGTCCTGCAGCTGGCAGCCTATACGATGCACCTCGGTGGCTATATTTCGGATCATGACCGACTGATTGCCAATAAGCTGGCGCATGTGCTTGCGGGCGGCAACGTACCGGCGAACAGCTTGGTGAGCGAGCAATACATGCTCGATCTGGAACGTGAAGCTTTCTTAAGCCTGTGCGGCGAACCGAAGACGCAGGCGCGCATGCAGCACATGCTCTCCAAGGGCAAGCCGCTGCGCAATTAATATCCTTCCAAATTAGGAATGAGGGGAGATCGCAATGAAAGAAGCTGTCATTGTATCTATAGCGCGTACGCCGGTTGGCCGGGCGAAGAAGGGAAGTCTCGCGCAGACGAGAGCTGAGGATCTGGGGAGAACGGTACTGGAGGAAGTTGTTCGACGCGCACCAGGCTTGAACAAATCGGATATTGAGGACGTCATACTCGGCTGCGCAATGCCGGAAGGCGAGCAAGGCTTGAACATGGCACGAATCTTGTCGTTGTATGCAGGTTATCCGCAGGAGGTGCCTGCGGTTACGGTTAACCGGTTTTGTGCTTCTGGCCTGCAATCGATCGCATTTGCTGCAGAACGGATTATGGCCGGCTCTGCGGACACGATTGTTGCCGGCGGGGTAGAGAGCATGAGCGCGGTGCCAATGACCGGTTTCAAGCTCGCACCGCATCCGAAGCTGATCTCAGAAATGCCGGAAGTATACATGGGCATGGGATACACTGCGGAAAATGTTGCGAAGCGATTCGGCATTAGCCGTGAGGATCAGGATCAATTCGCTGCTAACAGTCATCGCAAGGCTGCGGCAGCCATCGCCGAAGGCAAATTCCGTGACGAGATTGTACCTGTCTCAACGGTACAGAGAGGGGTCGACAGCAATGGACGGCCTTGGGAAAAAGAACTGACCTTCGATATGGATGAATGCGTTCGGCCGGACACGACAGAAGAAGTGCTTGCGAAGCTGAAGCCTTCGTTCTCCGTGGGCGGCAGCGTCACGGCAGGCAATAGCTCGCCGATGAATGACGGCGCGGCAGCCTGTGTACTGATGAGCGCCGATAGAGCGAAGGAGCTTGGATTGAAGCCGCTTGCGGCCTTCCGCAGCTTCGCGTTGGCTGGCGTCGCGCCTGACATTATGGGCGTCGGACCTGTAGAAGCGATTCCGAAGGCGCTGCGCAAGGCCGGTATTACGCAGGATCAGGTCGATCTGTTTGAGCTGAATGAAGCATTCGCCTCGCAATGCCTGCATATCATTCGCCACTTAGGGCTGGATGAGAGCAAGGTGAATGTGAATGGCGGCGCGATTGCGCTCGGCCATCCGCTTGGCTGTACGGGATCGAAGCTGACGGCAACACTCTTGCATGAGCTTCGCCGACGTGGTGGCGGCTATGGTGTCGTATCCATGTGCATCGGTGGTGGAATGGGAGCTGCCGGAGTGTTCGAAGTGTTTGCTTAAACGCTGTGCGTAGACTTATTGCCTTGCATTGTTGTTCAGATTGATCAAATGATTCAAAGCCATTTATCCATTCTTAATCCACTTCGAAAGGAAGAAGATTACCATGACCATGTTGGAACTGAAAATCAAAGGCGGAAGCTTTGTCATTGATGACATCACTCCCGATGCGATTGTTACTCCGGAGGACTTCACCGAAGAACAGCGCATGATGGTGGATACAACTCGTGATTTCGTAGAAGGAGAAGTGCTGCCGCACGACGAAGAATTGGAAAAATTGAATTACGATTTGACGGTTAAGCTGATGCGCAAGGCCGGGGAAATCGGGCTGCTTGGCGCAGATATTCCAGAGGAATACGGCGGTCTTGAGCTCGACAAGGTCAGCTCTACGCTGATCGGCGAAACGCTGACCAAAGCATCTGGCTTTGCGCTCTCGGTTGGCGCGCATGTGGGCATCGGAACACTGCCGATCGTGTTCTTCGGCTCACCGGAGCAGAAGGCCAAGTACTTGCCTGACCTGGCGACAGGCGCTAAAATCGCTGCTTATTGCCTGACGGAGCCGTCATCCGGATCAGACGCGCTTAGTGCGAAGTCGACAGCGAAGCTGTCTGAGGATGGCAGTCATTACGTGCTGAATGGCTCAAAAATTTTTATTACAAATGCAGGCTTCGCGGATATTTTTATCGTATATGCGAAGGTAGACGGCAAGGACTTCACGGCATTCATTGTTGAGAAGGGAATGGAAGGCTTCACGGTTGGGCCGGAAGAGAAGAAGATGGGCATCAAGAGTTCTTCCACTTGTCCGCTCTTCTTCGAGGACGTCAAGGTTCCAGTGGAGAATGTGCTTGGAGAGGTAGGCCGCGGACATGTCATTGCGTTCAATATTTTGAACATCGGCCGCTTCAAGCTGGGCGCGGGATGTCTCGGAGCAGCGAAGGAAGCGATCGAGCTGAGCGTGAAATATGCTGGCGAACGCAAACAGTTCGGCAAGGCGCTTACAGAATTTTCTCTGATCGGCAATAAGCTGGCGGATATGAACATCCGTACTTATGTAACGGAGTCGATGGTGTATCGGACTTCTGGCTTGGTGGACAATGTGCTGAAGGACATCGATTACAAGCAGCCGGATTCGGGGCAGTTAATGGCCAAGGCAATTGCTGAATATGCGCTTGAATGCTCCATTAATAAAGTGTTCGCTTCAGAGGTGCTTGATTTCGTAGCCGATGAAGGCGTACAAATTCACGGCGGCTACGGCTTTACGCAGGAGTATAAAATCGAGCGCATCTACCGCGACTCCCGCATTAACCGCATTTTCGAAGGAACGAATGAAATCAATAGATTGCTTATCCCAGGAACGCTGCTTAAGAGGGCCGCCAAGGGGGAATTGCCGCTCCTGCAGAAGGCGAAGGCACTCCAAGCCGATCTGATGTCTATCGTATCCATGCCGGAATCAGGTGGAGCGATGGAGCAGGAGGAACATCTCGTCCAGATGACCAAGAAGATATTCCTTATGCTTGGTGGATTGGCGGCTCAGAAATACGGTACATCGCTTGAGCAGCATCAGGAAATCTTGAGCAACCTTGCTGATTTAATGATTGCTGTATATGCAATGGAAAGCACGCTGCTGCGCACTAGCAAGCTGATGGCGAAGTCCGGCGAAGCGAAAGCAAAACTTGCGATGCAGATGACAACCGTATACATGCATGAGGCATTCGCTGATATTGAACGAACAGCTAAGGAAACGCTGGCGGCAATGGAGTCAGGCGATGTCTTGCGCACGCAGCTGTCCATTCTGAAGAAGCTGGCGAAGAGCACGCCGATTGACGGCGTTGGCATCAAGCGTGAGATAGCGGAACGCGTGATTCAAGCGGAAAAATACGTGGTCTCGTAATACGCGGGAGCTCCCCGCGAGGAAGGGATGGTTAGGCATGCCATTGGAGAAGCCATGGCTCCGTCATTACCCGCAGGAAATTGACCCGACGTATGATTACCCGCGACAAAATGTCGCCCAATTCCTCATTGATGCAGCGCAAGAATATCCGACACGGCCTGCGCTCGAATTCATGGGGAAGCAGCTGAGCTATGAGCGGCTGCTTGAAGAATGCTGCCGATTCGCAAACGCGCTTGTGCGGCTTGGGATCGGCAGGCAAGAACGAGTGGCAATTATGCTGCCCAACTGTCCACAGACCGTTATTGCGTATTACGGTACGTTAATGGCTGGTTGCATAGCTGTACTGACGAATCCGCTTTATAAGGAGCGGGAACTGGCAATCCAGCTAGCCGATTCCGGTGCGGCTGCGATCATAACTCTTGATGTATTATATCCGCGTGTGCGTGCCGCTCAGGCACGCACAACGCTTCGGCACGCGATCATAACCTCAATTAAGGATTACTTGCCCTTTCCGAAAAACGTGCTGTTTGCCTTTAAGATGAAGAAAAATGTTCAGGCGGCAGGGATCACTTATGATGATCAGGTTCATGCCTTCGCTCCGCTGCTCAAAAGCGTTCCGCCAAAATTTATGTGCGCCGAGATCGATGGAGAACATGATCTGGCATTGCTGCAGTATACGGGAGGGACGACAAGCACCCCTAAAGGGGTGATGCTGACTCATCAGAACTTGGTTGCCAATACGATGCAATCAGCTTCATGGTTCTATAAGGTGAAGCGCGGAGAAGAAATCTTCTTGGGAGCGCTTCCATTTTTCCATGTGTTTGGAATGACCATTTTGATGAATCTGTGTACGTTATGCCGGGGGATGAACGTGCTTGTGCCGAAATTCGAACCCTCTGAGATGCTGCGCATTATTCATAAGCTGCGCCCGACCGTGTTCCCAGGGGCACCGACGATGTACATTTCGCTCATTAATCATCCTGACACGGATCGTTATGACCTATCTTCCATCCACACGTGCATTAGCGGTGCTGCTTCGCTGCCGCTTGAGGTGCAGGAGAAGTTCGAGGCGATAACAGGCTGCGTGCTTATCGAAGGGTACGGCTTGACGGAAGCATCGCCGATTACGCATGCGAACCTGCTCTGGGGCAAGCGCAAAAACGGCTCTATTGGCATTCCATTCCCCGATACGGAGGCGAAGATTGTTGATTCCTACACGGGAGAAGAGTTGCCACAGGGCGAGGTAGGGGAACTAGTTGTCCGCGGGCCACAAGTAATGAAGGGGTATTGGAACAAGCCGGAGGAGACCGTAACGGCGCTTCGGGATGGCTGGCTGTATACAGGGGATCTGGGCAGGCAGGATGAGGATGGCTTTTTCTCCATCATAGATCGAAAAAAAGATTTGATCATTGCCGGCGGGTTCAATATTTATCCGCGGGAAGTGGAGGAAGTGCTGTACGAGCATCCTTGCGTGAAAGAAGCCGTCGTAGTCGGTGTGCCCGACTCCTACCGAGGAGAGACGGTCAAGGCATATATTGTGACTCGCACAGGTACCCAAGTGACCCAAGAGGAGTTAAATGTCTGGTGCCGCGAGCGGATGGCCTCCTTCAAGGTACCGCGCCAATACGAATTTCGCAGTGAGCTGCCGAAGACGATTGCAGGCAAGGTGCTGCGCCGCATGCTTCTGGAAGAGGAAGAATTACTGGTGAAAAAGTAAAAAAGCAAAAAAAGCGAATAAGCAATTAAGCGAAAAGCAGTAGAACCACTAGCAGGCATAAGGTTGAATACGAAAGCGATCGGAGGCGGAGATTTTTATGGCAGAACAGGCCGCATCCCCAGTAGCTATTGCCAGTGAGCGACTTGATCAATTGTATGCGCAAGCGAAGGGAACCTTCTGGGATTACCTTGGCTGCGAGACGATAACGGCAGAGCCGGGGCATGTCGTTCTGAAACTTGATGCTGAACCCCATCATTTGAACGTCATTGGCATCGTTCATGGAGGGGTACTGTCCTCCCTATTGGATAACGCTATGGGATTGGCTACGATGCTGGCTCGTCCTGATGAACATACCGTTACGTCCAACTTGAACGTCAACTTCGTTGCGCCGCTGCATACCGGAGAAATTCGAGTTACGGCGGAAATCGTGCATGAAACGCGCCGTTCAATTACGTGCACAGGACGAGTAACGGATGCAGATGGCAAGCTCGGTTCCCTTGCGCTGGCGACATTCCGGGTGATATAACCATGTAATAGGTAACGGTAACTTCATAAAGCAAGCCCCTGTACCAATCGGTCAGGGGTTTTTGCATTGTTAGGCAGGTTAGGAGTGTTGGCGCAAATTTAGTGATGAGGAGAGACGGCACTCGGTACATCCGCAACTACGAATATCTCTTAGCCTAGTTCGATTAAGCGCAGGATAGTAAGGTTATGCTAGAAGGAGAGAATGCCTATCAGGCAGGGTAGAAGTAGGGCCTATACGGCGATAGAAGTGGAGAGGGGTCCGAAGTATGCTGGTTCGATTCGGATACGTGGCGATGTCCGTCACGGTGGCGAATGCTTCGCCGTCGCGCACGATGACATTCACATCATTTTGTAAACTGGAAGATCGTGCTGCGGCGTTGCGCAAGGCGGAACGCATAGCGGAAGAAAATTTGCATAATACATTGCGGCTCTTGAAGCACAATCGTGCGCATGACATTCAACTGTACCGCTTCTCTTCGAAGCTAATCCCGTTGGCTACACATCCCGAACTAAGCGACTGGGATCCATTCCCGGCCTTGCAGGAGGCATTTCAGGCAATTGGACAATATGTTAATGAGCATCATATGCGCGTGTCATTCCATCCCGATCACTTTACCGTCCTGAGTACGCCGCGCGAAGATGTGCTCATCAAGTCTGTAAAGGATCTGGAGCATCATGTTCGGATGTTCAAGGCCATGGGAGTGGATGCTCGTGCGAAGAACAACATTCATGTCGGCGGGGCATATGGAAATAAGAAGATCGCGGGAGAGCGATTCATAGAGAACTTCAAGACATTGTCTGAAGAGGTACAGAAGCGCATGACACTGGAGAACGACGACAAAACCTTCAATGCGGTAGAGACACTTCATATAAGCGAGCAGCTTGGTGTTCCGATGGTACTGGATATTCACCATCAGTGGGTGAATCATGAAGAGGAATCGTTGGATGAGCTGTGGCCGCGCATATTGAAGACATGGCAGACGCCATTTGGGCAGGCGGACGCAGCGCCGGACGATCCCCTCCCACCTAAAATCCATGTATCCAGTCCGAAGAGCGCTTCCGATATACGTGGCCATGCCGATTATGTGGAAGTGAAGCCCCTACTCGCCTTCCTCAGGGCGATTGCTCCCTATACGGAGCGCATCGATGTCATGCTGGAAGCGAAGCAGAAGGACGGGGCATTATTTCAATTGATGCGGGATCTTGTCCCTTATACGGCGGAAGGGGTTACGATTCTCGACCAAGCGAGCGTGCGAATTGATCCGTAGCTCTTAGCGATGAGATCCACTTGCTACTTGAAAATCAAGCAAAAATAGGATACGTTGAAAAAAGAGCTTTTCCGCAACAGCCAAAAGGGGCATGCATAGTTCATGAAACCAAATTTGATGATGCGAAATGGCGAGAGGAGGAAATTTAGCAATGTCTCAATTATTAGCAGGTAAAAATATCGTGGTTATGGGTGTCGCGAACGATCGCAGCATCGCATGGGCCATCGCGCAATCACTCGCCGCACAAGGGGCAAGATTGGCATTTACATACGAGAGCGAACGTGTAGAAGCGCGTGTACGCAAGTTGGCAGAGACGATTCCAAACGCCATCATTCTTCCGTGCAACGTTACAGTAGATGAAGAGATCGATCAATTGGCAGATAGACTTCGTGAAGAATTCGGTACACTGCATGGTCTTGTGCACAGTATCGCATTTGCGAAAACAGAAGAATTGACAGGACTGTATGCAGATACGTCCCGTGCAGGCTTTGCGCTTGCGCAAGACATCAGCGCATACTCTCTCGTAGCTGTAGCACAGCGCTTGCATCCGCTCATGACAGAAGGCGGAAGCATTATGACGATGACATACCTCGGCGCAGAACGCGCGATGAAGAACTACAATGTCATGGGTGTAGCGAAGGCTGCGCTTGAGGCTTCTGTTCGCTACTTGGCGGCAGATCTGGGACAGTTCAACATTCGCGTCAATGCGATCTCCGCAGGTCCGATCCGTACGCTTGCTGCGAAGGGCATCAGCGACTTCAACTCGATCTTGAAGCAGGTTGAAGAGAAGGCTCCACTGCGCCGCACGACAGACACGGCGGAAGTTGGCGATACTGCAATGTTCCTCATGAGCCACTTCTCACGCGGCATTACGGGTGAAGTGATCTACGTGGATAGCGGCTTCCACATTGTCGGCGTGTAACACTCGACTTCCATATCCGCCTTGCCTGGCAGCCGCCTGAATTGGTAGCTGCCTGCGGGCGGATTTTTATTTATCCGGGTGGCCGGGCAATCTCATCCCGCTCAGTAATAGGGACTTACTATGTGAGGAGAAAGTAGGAGCATCCAAATGGCAGCAACCATTGTATTTCTTGTTCTTATTGGCCTAATTGCAGCAACGTTCGGCAGTCTTGTCGGACTGGGCGGCGGTATTATCATCGTACCGGGGCTGATTTTTTTCGGGCCGCATTTGCTAGGAGAAGCGATATCCTCCCAGACAGCGGTGGGAACTTCATTAGCGGTGCTTATTTTTACAGCGCTTTCCTCCACACTTGCCTATATGAAGGTGAAGCGGGTGGATTGGCGAAGCGGTGCGATTTATTTTATAACGAGCGGGCCTGCTTCTATGCTGGGTGCGGCGTTAACGGAGTATTTCAAGGACAATGTATTTAACTTGGTGTTCGGGTTCTTCATGCTCGGGATGGCAATTCTGATGATCGTGAAGGAACGGTTGAAGCCGGTGAATATCACGTGGCGAGGCACACGTACGTATGTAGCTCCCTCTGGTCAAGCGACTGAATATGGATACAGTGTTGTGCCAATGCTGTTTATTGGATTTGCAGTCGGCTTCATCTCAGGGCTGTTCGGGATCGGGGGAGGATCGTTGTTCGTTCCGCTTATGGTGCTGTTATTTCGTTATCCGCCGCATGTCGCTTCAGCCACATCCATGTTTGTCATCTTTCTATCCTCCATTCTCGGAACTACGGTTCATGCCTGGAATGGATCGGTCGATTGGATGCTGGTAGCGGTATTGGCTCCAAGCGCTTGGATCGGCGGAAGATTAGGGGCCGCAATTGCGAATCGAATGTCTGGCAAAGGGCTGTTGCTTGTCCTCCGAATTACCCTGTTCGTACTGGCAATTCGCATGATTGTGAGTGGATTTGCAGGCTCATGAACATTTTACATAGGCTAGGGTATTCGAACGAAACTTATAACTGATTACTACGTATATTGGAAGAAAAGGAAGCAATTTTTAATAGAAAGTAGCGTGAAGCCTTGAATACTTCAGATAAAACTCCACACGTGGTCACCAGTAAAAGTTATACAGCGGTAGCGGTCAACTGTGCGGCTAAGACAGGTGAATGGATCAAGAGTAAATTAGGGCAGTACATATCGCTCAATATAAAATCATCTATGCACGATCTCGTTACCGAAATTGACAAAGGAGCCGAGCAGATGATTCGTCGTCTGCTGTTGACTCATTTTCCGCAGCATGCCGTTCTCGGTGAAGAATCGGTAGATCCTGGAAAGGATGCAGCCAAGCGGGCGTTGGAGAACGCACTGCAGGAGGAATATGTATGGATCATCGATCCGCTTGATGGTACCACGAACTATGTTCACGGGTTCCCATTCTACTCCGTTTCTATTGCTTTGGCGCATAAGGGAGAAGTCATTGTTGGGATTGTGTACGATCCGATGAGAGACGAACTATTCGTCGCAGAGAAGGGCAAGGGGGCCTATGTGCACGGAAGCCGAATGCAGGTGGCGCCTGAGCAGCAGCTTGGAGCCAGCTTGATTGCAAGCGGATTCCCCACGGAGCGCGAGCGTGCGCTGCCTGCGAATCTGGCGGGAATTACTGCACTTGCGCCGCAGGTTCGCAACATCCGTACCGCAGGTTCAGCTGCTCTCCATATGGCCTATGTGGCGGCAGGCCGCTTGACAGGGTTCTGGGAACTCAACCTGAATGCTTGGGATTTGGCGGCAGGAAGCTTGCTGATCACGGAATCTGGTGGCAAGGTGACAGATACGTATGGCAAGCCCTATCATTTGGGCGTGCGTGATGTCGTTGCTTCGAACGGACATATCCATGGCTCCTTCATTGAAGCGCTAAGAGATGCGAAAGCTCAAGGGTAGAGAATAGCATTCAAGCTCATACTAGTGGAAGCATATGTTTGAGGGAGGTGTTCCTGTGGCTGAACGGGACAAGGATTCACAAGAACGACTGGAAGCGGAGCTGCATGAGCGTCTGACGGCTGGGGAGATGGAGTCCGAAGAGCCAAGTGAGGCTGTGCGGCGGCGGATAGCGCCGCGGACCGAAATCCGTATTCAGACGACGCTGGATCCAATCGTGGAAGAGACGAATCGGTATCGCTCTATCGCTGAGGAAGTAGACGACCGTTATGACCAATATATGAAGCGCGCTAAGCGCGATGGAGAGTCCCGGACATAGTCCGGGATTTTTTTGTGTACCAAAACCATTGCCCGAAGTGAGTCATCTTACTATCGAAATTCATTTTGATGGAGGTTGTTGTTGAAATGACTTGCTTTTCGCAAGTGTATTTATTATCTATTTTTTTCATTTCTGTATAAAAAAACTATTTTAATGGGTTGTGCATCTTATTATCGAAATTGACTTCAAATGAAGGAGGAACGATAATCATGAGATCAAATAAAAAGCTGCTTGCAGCAATAACTGCATTCAGCATGCTCTTCGCTCCGCTCATTACAGCGTGGACAGATTTAGCTAAAGAGAGCACGAATAAGGGCATCAAAAGTAATGGGCAAGTGGAAATAGCGATAGCTGATCTGGACGCGCAAAAGGTCCAGAGGGCAATGAAACAACTAACAGGCAAGGAAGTCGAGTTGGAAGCTGCCTCGGAATCCAAAGGAACGACGTAATATCATATTTTCCGTTTCCAAAACTATTTAGGGCCTCCATGCATCATAGTGGTGACCGAAGGGGGAGGAACTATGGATCAGAAGATGCTGATTGTCCGCGCGCAGCAGGGCGATACACACAGCTTTGCACTAGCGGTACAGCAAATTCAAGACCGATCGTACCGAATCGCATATAGTTATCTACACGATGAGGCCGCCAGTATGGACGCAGTATGCGATGCTGTGGAGAAGGCCCTTATTCATATACAGAAATTGAAAGACCCCGAAAAATTCAACACTTGGTTCACTCGGATTGTCATCAATCAGTGCAAAACCTATTTGCGTAAAAATAAATCGATAGTCTACATAGAGGACGAAGAGGTTATGGGAGTCGCAAAGCGTCCGCCGACGGACGAAATGCTGGATTTTCAGGCTCTTATGGAGCAGCAGCCGCCAATGACGCGGATGCTCATCCAATTGAAGTATGTACAAGGATACACGCTAGAAGAAATTGCAGAGATGACGGATATGCCGCTGGGCACGGTTAAAACGAAAATATATAACACAATTAAGTTGTTTAAAAAGCAAATGATGCCAGAAATGAAGGAGGCTAGATGCTGATGGAATTTAGGGATGAGGAGATCGAAGCAATGTTCGCAAAATTGCCCGAAGTGCCTATTCCACCTAATCTGTCTCAACGGATTGCGGAGCGGATCGAAAATATGGATCGCCGCCGCTATCGGACGAAGATTGTACAGCGCAGCATAGGAACGGTTGCGGCCGGCGTTTTGCTGTTCTCTGGCTCGATCATGTTTGTGCCTTCCTTTGCCGCGTATGCGAAGCAAATCCCCGGACTGGAGGCCGCAGTCAAGTGGCTGGAGGGGGCGGGCAGCTTTATGGGTATCCGCAATGCCAAGGAGCATGGTTACATTCCGGTACAAACCTATCGTACGAAGTGGGGAGAGCGGGAAGTAAGCGTAGATAATTTGTATTTGGAAGATGATCGTCTGTTCGTTACGGTTACAATCAAGGGCGAGGATATTGCCGAGGCGCAGCGTTCCCGCCGATTGTATGACGAGTTCGAGGATTATACGGCTACGCTGCCTGAATTTGAAGAACACCGATTCTCGGATGGAAGCAATCATACGACTTCCTATCATATTGAATCCGAGGATGAGTCGCGTAAACAGGCTAAAGCAAAAGCGGATGGTATAGTTACTTGGACACATAACATTCCTTTGCTGCCAGAATACGTCGAACAGCTAAAACGAGAAGATAAGGATCGGAAAATAACGATCCGGCTGACAAAAATTAAGCGCAATAACGAATATAAAAATATTTACTCCGAATCAGAGGATATTCAGGTTCCGCTCGGAATCAACAATATAAAGCCAACCCGCATGGTTAATCTGGAGCGGACGGCAGAACCAGCAAACTCAATTGTGCAGCAGTTTGCTCTTAAGGATATTATGATCTCTCCAACCCGCATGCTGCTTGAGGCTCGAACTCGAATTCAAGATGAAGGAAAGGCAGATCTGCATCCGGGTGACGATTGGAATGAGATTGTCCGAGAGAATCTTATTCTGAAAGATGAAACCGGTAAAGTGTATCCGATTCGACAATCTTCAGGATTCAATGATTTGGTGAATGGGGTTAGCCGCAACCAGTGGGAGTTTGTCCCGTCTGTCTATTTCGAGAACAAGCCGAAGCGCATGACTCTGGAATTGAAGAGATTGTATGTGACTCAAGCCCGGCCCAATCATACGTTCCGTCTTCGCACGGATGATAAATATCCAAAGAAGATCCAATACCAGGGCAAGGATATAACGATATTAGGCACGGAGTATGATAATAAGGGAATCCTCCATCTCAAGGTTCAGCCAGATCAAGCGGGAAATAACCCGTTTCAGAGCGCATTCTTGACGTATGAGCCCTATTACTTGAAGCTTCAGGAATCAAGCTCGAATGAGCTTTGGAAGCAATATGACTTGAAGCTGGATACACCGGAGACGAGAGCTATTCCATTGGTGGGCAAGCAACTATACGAAAAATATGAAAGAAATATTACGTTCAGTTGGGTATTGGGAACGATTTTTGAGGATAAGGATAAATGGGGACAGGAGAAGACCAAGCAAGATGTTTATGATATTGCGATTATGGCCCCGAAACTGGACGAATATGAGATATCGTTACGAAGATACAATGAGCCGGTAGAGGTCAATCAAAAGATTGAGTTTACGATCCCGCCGCTCGCAGAAGAGCATGATCAGGTAGGCAGCTTGATGGAGCCGAAGCATGGCAAGACGGTGAACGATCTTGAATCTTCCTTATTGAAGCGTATTAAGCAGGCAGTACGAGAAGTTGCCGGCCGTGACATTGAGTTGAATGGTGTCGAGGAATACCGTGGATCGTCTTATCATGATGTTACCGTTTATAGCAAGGATAACAAGAGCTATGCCGCTCTTGATGTGAAGCGTGGAACTTTCGATGTGAGCATCTCTATGAACTACGCTGAGCTGCCAGATAAGATGAAGCGGATTGTTGAAGCACAAACAGGACTGGACGGAAATCAGCTGGCTGCCCGTATTCAGGAAATTACTCGTGCAAAGACAAGGGTAGATCGGGATGTGCATACCTGGATGAAAGGAAAAGATATCGACATCGAGATGGAGGGAGAACGAGTCCTCAGCATGTCTTATGACATTCCGGTGGATCAAGTAAGTGCTAAGGCGCTTGAGTCGGCGAAGAAAGCTTCCCTCATCGTGAGAGGGAAAGTAACTCCGATGGCGTATGCGAGCCGTACTTATCACTATGACAGCCTTACTGGTATTGCGAAGGATGATTACCATTTAGAGGCTCAGAAGCATGACTTGTCTATGCAGGTAGGCTATCACTCTGGACGCATACTGTCAGTTTCAGATTCTGATATTTTGGAAACGGGGACAGATGCAACCGAGGCCCTCTTCGACCAATTCTCGAATAAGCAGGTACTCGACGCAGCGGCGCCAGACGTGAAAAAGCTGTTCGGGATTGATTTAAACGGGTATTCAGTTGAGCGATATAACGGTCAAAACTGGTATATATTTAAAAAGGAAGGCAGCTTGACGATTGAAGGGCAAATGAATCGTTATTTGAAGTTCTATTATATGGATATTGTTGGTATGAACGATATAAATTTAAATTAGACAAGAGAAAAAAAGGTTAGAAAAGCTGACCCGCGAAGCAGAATTCGCTTTGTGGGTCAGCTTTCTGTGTTCATAGGGGTAGTCAGGCATGTAGAAAAAGAAATCCTAATTGTAGAGCTCCCTGCGTACATATCAAAAAGGTGGTGTTTAGGTACAGCCGACATGAGCTATTACGGGCCAGGTTTCTTAGTTGGAGCGGGGGGATGCGGTTGATTGGCTTTCTCATATGGGTGTTAAGCTGGGTGTGCTTGTTTTGGATATGGGGCGAGGCATCAGCGCGCAAGGGGAAGCAGATTGGGTGTCTATGGGCGCTCGTTGTCTTCCTGCTTGGCCCGGTAGGGATAATCCTCTACCTCATTTTGCGTAATTATGATTAGGGAGAGTTTGTCTAAGAATCATGGGAGCAAAGTTTGAATACGGCCAGAAAGAAAAGGAACTGACTCTCTGCATAACTGGATGCAGTGAGGACAGTTCCTTTTGTGCTAACGGTGCGCCTATGTTGCTTGTGCAGTTGGCGCTGTCTTCGTATAGGTGATCGCTTGGCTGCCCATTTGCTCCCATCCACGCTTGAAGGCGGCGCGCGTGATACGATCGCGGCGACCAAGCGGATCATGCACGTATACATATTGCTCGTCATAGCCGATCACGAGCAAGGAGTGCTCATAGTAGGTCACTTGGATTGGCCCATCAGCAGTATTCCACGTTACCCAAGCGTTAGCGGGAACAGAATCGTACAGTGTCGTATGGATTACCCATACTGGCGTTCCTTGTCCAACCGTCCATAACAGATGATCCAGGGAGGTGCCGGTCATATCAATGATTCGTCCCGGCAAATACTTCTCCGCAACCGCTGCTATCGGCTCATGATACACCCCGAGACCAGGATTGGCGAACGTGTACATATCACCGACGAATCCGCGATGCGGATTGCCGAAATAAATGCCGCCATTCTTCTTCTCATAAGGCGTTGTATCTTTACGGATATTCTTCGCAAGCTCCATCTTGTCTACCTTCTGACCTGCGGATTGCAAGAGCATAGCAAGCGCAGTCACTTCACAGCCGCGCGGCAGCTCAGGGAGCTGCAAAATAAGCGGTGCTCCATTCAAGCGGATCGATTTCGGCGCAGGCTTCTTCGGATCCCACATCACATGCTGACCGCGGTAGGTGACTCTGCGTCCGGGAACCTGCTTCGCGTAATTGACAGCATCCTCCCAGCTATGGAACAACGCTGCATAGCTGGTTCCCATCTTGACTGCATACGAACCGAAGGCATCGTAGGCTAGATAGGAGGACAATTCCTCTCTCCACTCGTTCCACTTCTCTTGTTTAGGCGCTTTCTGTGTCGTGGTCAGCGCGATAACGCCGTCGCTGCTGTAAATATGCCGACCAAACGCTTTACTAGCCGGTCGAAGCGGGACGTAGGTAACTCCGTCCTTCTGGACAGGTAATGTGTTGACAGAGACTGCGGATTTGCTGCCGGATGGGGTCGCGATACTAACCTTGCCTGCCTCGAGCGAATACGTAATCTTTGCGTCGTCTCTTGATAACGTAAGGGTGCGGCCACTCTTATCGACAGCCAGCTCTGCGTCAAGCTTGTCCGCCAAGAAGCGGGCAGGTACAAGTGTCTCTCCCTTCTCTTGATAAGGAGCAGCCTTCGGCTCGGACTCTGCAAGCGGCACCAGATAGCGGCCTACCCTTGCAGTGTTGCTGTACAGCAACAGAACAATGTCATCCGAAGGCGGCCCGAAGGAGAAGGATAGGGAACCTTCCTTGAGCTTAGAGAGAATAAAATTTTGAAAGGGAAATGCACATAAAGCTAGCAATATAAGAAACAGCAGCCATCGATTCAGCTGCCTGACGATTCGCGGCAAAGTTTATACCCTCCTCAGACATACTCCCTTCTTATATCGGCAATGTACCGAGGTTTCATTAGGTACTAAATTTTTTACCCCATTTATCCAATAAATGAACCTTTTATAGAAGATAGTTGTTAATCTAGTAGTGCATGTTCAAGGGGAGCAGCAACTAGCGATGTGTAGGAAAGGTGGAGAACCTGTTGACGGACAGGGAATTTTTCGAACGATACAACAGAGATGTATACAGGACCTGCTACTATATGCTGCGCAATGCCTCGGATGCGGAAGACGTCTGCCAGGAGGTGTTTATGAAGGCGCTCACGTCGGGATGGGAGCAGGTGGAGTTTCTCAAGACGTGGCTCATGCGAATTACGGTCAATCATTGCCTGAATCACTTGCGCAGGAGTAAGTCGAGATGGATGAAGGAGAAGATGCTGCTCTTGTTCCAACGGGAGCAGGTGGAGCCTTCAGTCCTAACTGTAGTCGAACAAAAGGAATCGGAGGACGAGTGGAAGCGGCGCCTCGCGAAGCTGCCTGACAAAATCCGCATCGTCATCACCCTGAGGTATACGAATGATCTGCCGCTTGCCGACATCGCGGAGATTCTGGATATTCCGGTGGGGACCGTGAAATCCCGGTTGAACCGGGGATTGAAGATGATGAGAGTCATATTGGACGAGCTGGACGATGATTTGAAGCTGCCGGATGAGCAATCAGTCAAGCGGAACAGCAGCTTGGGAAGAAAGGAAGGTGAGGAACTTGGAGAAAAAAACAAACGAAGTAACGAATCTTTCTCAGCAGCTGGGCGATGATGGCAGCCATTCCTACCCGGACTTCGAGGCGATGTGGATGCGGATTGAGGCGGCCAGAAATGAGCAGGACGAACAAGGAACGTTTGCCGCTTCGTTACAGAAGAAGCCGTTGTTCCGCGGGCGCAGGTTGGCTGTGCTGTCAGTGGCTGCGTTTGTGCTGTTGGCTACTCCAGTGCTCGCCTATATTACCGGGAAGTGGGAATTTAATAATCTTAAAGGTGTGGAATCAGCGATCCAACAGGGATTCGGGCAGCCGATCAATAAGAAGGTCACGAATAGCGGCGTCACATTCACTATCGATACAGCGGTGTCCGACGATAATGGAACCACGCTGTTATACAGCTTGAATACAGGGGATAAGCAGGAGCGCAAATGGATGTTCGACCAATTTGAATTCAAAGACGATAAAGGAAATTCCATTGCGCGCATGGATCTGGTGCAGATGATGAAGATGAAATGGGATAATGGCCTCTATTGGCATAATTGGAATGAAGAAAGCCGAACCTACAACGGCTTCTTCGATACGTCTTGGACGGTTCCCGGCAAGGAAGCGAATGTGCAATTGTCTGCGCGCGGGCTGCAGGCGTTCGACTATGTTCGTGTACCAATCGATTTGGATCCGCGCAAGGCAGAGGTGCAGACTTTTCCGATTCATGATGGTGGGATTGAGGAATTGAAGGTACAGTTCGTGAAAGACGGACAAGGGCAAGCACTCCTCAAATATTCTGTTTCTTACACGGATGATTCGAATTTCAACATCGTTGGCCCTCAAATTGTGGTGAAAAAGGAAGGGGGAATGGTAATTCGATCAGGTGATAAGGCGAATAGAATGATCCCGATTGAGGGGCATCTAGAATGGGGTGTACAAGAAGGCTATAGCTCGGACGAACTGCTTCAGGGCGGCAATTCATTCGAATTTGTGTATGGCGTGAAGGGAAGCCATATCGAGGGAGAATGGGATATCGACATGTTCACCTTGAACAAGGAGAAGGCGCTGCAGGCATCAGTGACCCGGGAATTAAATATTCCGCTCCACACGTCGCAAGGAGATTCGATCCTCCGCAAGCTGATTATCAGACCGACAGCGATAAAATTGGAAGTAGAGAATAAGAAAGTATTCGAGGAAATTCCATACCGAGAAGTTTCGTTGCTCGTGAACGGACGTAAGCTTGAAGGCTGGGAGATGATACTGGAATATGCCAATACTTCGCTCTATGGATATCGGCAAGCCTTCACGTTTCCGGCAAGGCCCGACTTACGTTTGACCGCGGACACGCCGGTAGAATTGTTGTTGGAACGTGAGATCGAGAAGATAAAGGACTATAAGAAGCCAATCAAGTTGACAGCTATTTCAGATGAAAAGAAAGAAACGCTTGTGAACGTAGAGGGTTATCCGGTCAAAGTAACCTACTATACCAAAAACGGTGACCTGTATGTCGAGAACGAGAGCGAGGATCTAAAGTTCAGCGGCGTTTCTCAGACGTATATGAAACAGGGAGACGAGCGAAAATTCGGGGAAGCCCTGTTTTTCAAATGGGAGGAGAACTGGCTCGATTGGGAGAAATCCAACAAGTACGTAAACGTCTATCGCGGATTTAAGGGACATGAAACAGAGATTTACTTGTTCGAGTTCTTCATTCGACATTGGGATCGGAATATGAAAATAAAGCTGCAATAGGATGAACGATGCTGTCCTCGTCAGGATATGACGTGAGGGCAGCATTTTTTTGCATTCCTTCCAAATTAGTGAACCTAAATGAGGGCGGCTGTGTTAATTAGCATAGAGGCTTGCGCCTAGGGGATCCCATAAAACGCTATCGTGCGGCCTGAATAACAACCAATATCGCTTGAATAAGAGGGGAGAATAACCTATGAAAAATAAGATGAAAGTAACAATCGCTACACTTTGCAGCATTCTGATGCTAGGTTCCATGAGCGCTGCTGTACAGGCAGCATCGTCACAATCAATCAGCAGCATTACGCTCAAAACGGCAGCAGCCAAAGCGCCGACTGATGCAGAAAAAAAGAAAATGTTCGAAGCAGAGAAGAAAAAGATATTTCAAATCAAAAAAAATCCGGGGGATTTCTATGTTCTATATGTCAGTGATAAAAAACTGAATGGCGGAAGTGAGTTTTTATATTCTTCGGAGTTCCCCAAGTTCACAAAATATGAAGACTACAAGAACTGGACAACTAAATTGAAGGGAGCAGTTATTCAGGAGCCAGAAGGGATGCCAGAAGGATATAAATTCGTAAATGGAGTAATCCAAAATCCGTATACACAGTTCAATGCGCAAGTGAAGGCGGAAGCCAAAGGCAAAGTGGTGTATTCCAAAAAGATAGAATGGGATGAAGCGGGAATGATCAGGCTGGAATATGCCAATGGCAAAAACAAATTGGTGCTGAGTCTGAGAAAGATAGAAAACGGAGAGGAAAAGAAATCTAAAGAAGGATTCCAGTTTAAGTCTGCCGACGAGAAGGCCAAAGAAAATGCTAAACAGCCAAAGAATGAAATCCTTCAAGACATCAATAATTCACTGTCATGGACAGAAAAAGGAGTAAGCTGCACGATTTCCACAAATCCCGAGAATCCTTTGACGAAGGAAGAGATGATCAAGCTTGCGAAAACGATGATTAAAAAATAGTTCAGGAGAGGAGCATTACCCATGAAAAACACAAAGAAAGTAACAATCGCTACCCTTTGCAGCATTCTGCTGCTAGGTTCCATGAGCGCTGCTGTACAGGCAGCATCATCGCAATCAATCAATAGCATTACGCTCAAAACGGCGGCAGCCAAGGCTCCAACTGATGCAGAGAAAAAGCAAATGATCGAAGCGGAGAAGGCAAGGATAGTAAAGCTCAAAAAAAATCCTGGTGATGTTTATCTCGTGTATGTCAGCGATAAGAAGCTGAATGGCGATAGTGAGTTTTTATACTATGTGGAATTCCCAACATTTCAGAAATACGAAGACTACGAGAAATGGACTTCTAAATTGAAGGGAGCAATTGTGCAGGAGCCAGAAGGGATGCCAGAAGGATATACCTTTGTTAAAGGAGTAATCCAAAGTCCGTTCAGCAAAAAATTCGAGGCACAAGTGAAGGCTGAAGCCAAAGGCAAAGTAGTATATTCCAAAAAGATGGAATGGACGGAAGCGGGAGAGATCAAACTGGAGTACAAAAAAGGAAAAGATAATATCATTCTCCAAATGCAGACGGTTCATACCGAAGAAAAGGAAGCTAAAGGATACACATACGAATCCGCAGATAGCTTACATACTGATCGGAATCAAGTTACCTGGTCGGAGAACGGAAAGGTATTTTTCCTCTCCGTAAATTCTGGAAATCCATTGACGGAGGAAGATTTAATGGAGCTTGCGAAAACGATGATTAAAAAATGATACTATGCTGAATCCGGCAAAGCATTATACGGACGAGCAGTGAAGAAGGCGCAAGTGAAGCTGGAATTTTGCCCGCAAAGACAAGTAAAACAGAAACAGCCATAGTCGTTTCCCCCGGCTATGGCTGTTTGTTTGCTTAGGTTAGATATCTTAATCTTGTTTATTCAGCATATGGAATACTTGCTCGAGGTTCTTGTCTCCGCTGGACGACGACTTGAAGGGGCCAGAAGAACATTTAAATCAGAAGAACTTGGGAGGAAAGGAAGGTGGGGGATCTGGAGAAAAGAATAAACGGAATAACAAAACTTTTTCAGCAGCTGGGCGATGAAGGCAACCATTCCTACCCGGACTTCGAGGCGATGTGGATGTGGATCGAGGCGGCTAGGAACGAGCAAGGCGATCGAAGGATCTCTGCCGCTTCGTTACAGATGAGGCCGTTGTTCCACGGACGCCGGTTGGCCGTGTTGTCAGTGGCTGTGTTTGTGTTGTTGGCTACTCCGGTGCTCGCCTATATTACCGAGAAGTGGGATTTTAATAATCATCAAGGTGTGGAATCAGCGATCCAACATGGATTCGGGCAGCCGATAAATAAGAAGGTTACGAATAGCAGCGTCACATTCGCCATTGATACGGCGGTATCCGACGATAATGGTACCACGCTGTTATACAGCCTGAATACAGGGGATAGGCAGGAACGAAAGTGGATATTCGATCAATTCGATTTCAAAGACAGTAAAGGAAACTTCATTGCACACCTGGATGATGTGCAGAAGATGCAAATGCACTGGGGAAAAGGCTACTATTCGCATGCATGGGATGAAGAAACCCAAACCTACAACGGCTTTTTCGAAACGCCTTGGACGGTGCCCGGCAATGAGACGGATATGCAATTGTCTGTGCGCGGGCTGCAGGCATATGACTACGTTCACGTTCCGATTGCTCTGGATCCGAGCAAGACAGAAGTACAGACCTTTCCGATTCATGGCGGCGGGATCAAGGGAATTGAAGGTGCAGTTCGTGAAAGGCAGGAAAGAGCAAGTACTGCTCAAATACTCCGTGTCGTATACGAATGATTCGAATTTTAACATCGTTGGCCCTCAAATCGTAGTAAAAAAGGGTGGGAAAAAGGTAGATCGAACGGGCTATAAGATGACTGAATATATTGAGATTGAAGGGCATCCGGAATGGGGCGCGCAAGAAGGCTATAACCTGGGTGAACTACTGCAGGGCAGCAACTCATTCGAATTTGTGTATGGCGTGAAGGGAAGCTATATTGAGGGAGAATGGAATATCGGCATATTCACCTTGAACAAGGAGAAGGCGCTGCAGGCATCAGTGACCCGGGAAATGAACATTCCGATCCGCTCGGCACAAGGGGGATCGATCCTCCGAAAGCTGATCATCAGACCGACAGCCATGAAATTAGAAGTGGATAATAAGAACGGATTTAGCGGACTTCCGTACAAGTCGGTTTCGTTGCTGGTGAACGGTCGTAAGCTGGAAGGAGAAGAAACATGGGATTATGCCAATTCTCCGTTAGGTGCTTACAGGAAAGTGTATACATTCTCGACACCCCTTGATTTGCGACTGACCGTAGACGTGCCGGTAGAATTGCTGCTGGAACATGAGTTCGAGGAGATAAGAGACTACAACAAGCCGATCAAGTTGACTCACATTACAGAGCAAAAGAAAGAAACGATTGTGAACGTAGAGGGTTATCCGGTAAAAGTGACCTACTATATGAAAGACGGTGACCTGTATGTCGAGAACGAGAGCGAGAATCTAGAGTACAGCGGCGCTTCTCAGACATACATAAAACAGGGGAATGAGAGGATATACGGGAAAGTCCTATTTTACCAATGGGAGAAGAACTGGGTCGATTGGAGGAACTCCAACAAATTCATGAACATCTATCGCGGATTTAAGGGAACCGAAACGGAGCTTTGCTTGTTTAGTTTCGATATTCGACATTGGGATCGGAATTTGAAAATTAAACTGCAATAGGATGAACGATGCTGTCCACGTCATGATATGACGTGAGGCAGCATTTTTTTTCATTCCTTCCAAATTAGTGAACCTAAATGAGGGCGGTTGTGTTAATTAGGATAGAGGCTTGCGCCTAAGGGATCCCAAAACACGATAGTGTGGCCTGACTAACATCCAATATCGTTTGAATTAGAGAGGAGCATTACCCATGAAAAACACAAAGAAAGTAACAATCGCTACACTTTGCAGCATTCTGCTGCTAGGTTCCATGAGTGCTGCTGTACAGGCAGCATCGTCGCAATCATTCAACAGCATTACGCTCAAGACGGCAGCAGCCAAAGCTCCGACTGATGCAGAGAAAAAGAAAATGATCGAAGCGGAGAAGGCAAGGATAGTACAGATCAAAAAAAATCCTGGAGATGTGTATCTCGTGTATGTCAGCGATAAGAAGCTGAATGGCGGAAGTGAGTTTCTATACTATACAAATTTCCCGACATTCACCAATTATGAAGACTACGAAAAATATAGTTCTACATTAAAAGGGCCTATCATACAGGAGCCAGAGGGCATGCCGGAGGGATATGCCTTTGTCAAAGGAGAAATCCAGAATTCAATCGATTATAAGAAATTAGAGGCACAAGTGAAGGCTGAAGCCAAAGGCAAAGTGGTGTATTCCAAAAAGATAGAATCGCCAGAGGTGGGAGAGATCAAGCTGGAGTACGCCAAAGGAAATGATAAGTTGTTCATGCAAATCTTCACGATAGATCGCAATCTAGAAAAGGATGCCAAAGACGAAGGGTTCAAGTACAAATCTGCTGACGAATATGATGCAGAAACAAAGAAGAAGAATCCTCAATTCGTTAGAAATTCGGTGTCATGGACGGAGAAAGGGGTAAGATTCACCATTGCCACGAATCCCGGCAATCCATTGACGAAGGAAGAGCTGATCGAGCTCGCGAAAACGATGATCAAGAAATGATAGGGATTAAGGCCGACAGAAGCTGCAGGTACGGGTTGCCTGCGGCTTGGATACGGAAGCAAAGGAGAATGATAGGCGAGATGCGATGGGGTTCGTGGTTGAAGCAAGGTGTGATTCTAGTAAGCATTATGGCTCTGGTGAGTGGATGCTTCGGATCGAAGCCTGTGCTGGAGGAGCTTGGTAAGGATGGCCGCGGCAAATTAAAGGTGCTTTACTCTAATGAGGGCGATTTCTTTCGAGACTACGGAAATGTATTTACGCTCAAATTTCCGAATATCGACATCGAAGTGGTCGAGACCAATGGATTATACCAGCAGATGCAAATCCAAAAAGGTGTTGATTATGGGACGCTATTAACGAAGCTGATCGATGAACAGCAGCCAGATGTGTTGACTCTATCAGCTCCCGAGTATGAAGAATACGCATTGGGCGGCAAATTATATAATCTAGATTCGATCATCAAGCAGGAGCAATTCGATCTGGAAGGGTTCATGCCAGGTTTGATTGATATGGTGAGAGAGCAGGGAGGAGGCGCACTATTTGGCCTGCCGCCGTTTTTCTATACGGATGTACTCTACTATAATGCCGATTTATTCAAAGCGAATGCGATAGATCTGCCCAAAGGCGGCATGACTTGGAAAGATCTGTTTGATCTGGCTGCGCGCTTCGAAGATGCGGGAATGCCGGGGCTATATGCTGGCTATGAGAACGCGGTTGGGATGCTGAAACGCATAGCGGACACATGGGGCCTGCAGGAATTCGATGCCAAGGGGGAGCATATTCTGCTCGAATCCGAGAGTTGGAAGCAGGCCTATCAAATGATGACGGATGCAATACGTACCCGCGCACTGCAGGTTCAGAAATCGGATGCGATGTTTCTTCCTTCGTCCAACAATCTCTTCCTGCAAGGCAACGCGGCCATGACCTTTGGCAGCTCAGGCTTTATTAGTGAGTTTAGCGATCCGCAGAACAAGAAGGCAAGCAAGATGAATTGGGGCATGGTTCCTGTCCCTATTGATCCCTCCCACCCAAATGAAACGACAAGTGCAAGGCTCTATGAGTATTTTTCCATTAACGAGCATTCGAGCAATAAGCGGGCCGCCTGGGAATTTGTAAAGTACGTCAACGGACCGAAGATGGCGAAGGCAAGCTCTTCCATCTACTATAAGCTGCCGACGCGAACCGGATTCGTCAAGTCGATTCAGGGCAAGAGTACAGAAGCTTTCTATGCCTTGCAAATAAAAAATATGAAATACGAGTCGGCGATAAAGCGGGTTCCTAATGAATTCTACAGTGCATATTCTCCTTTGCGGGAGGAAGCATTGAAGGCCATCATTGACAAAGAGAAAACCGTGGATGAGGCCTTGACAGAACTACAGCAGAAGGCACAGGCAGCGCTTCAGAAGGTGCGCCAAGACAAAGTGAAATAAAAGAGATCGATGAATAGGCGTGTAAAGGGGAAGTGAAGTGAAGAAATGAGGCGAACCGGAAAACGAAAAGCGGCTGTACTGATTCTGCTCAGCATCGTCCTGGTCATAAGCGGATGCTTCGGGAGTAAACCAGATGGGCTTGGCGGTGAAGGCAACGGGAAGCTGAAGGTGTATTATCCCTATGTGGAGGACTTCCACAACAAGTACGGCCAGTTATTTAAAAGCCAGTACCCGGACATTGAAATTGAGATCATCCAGGCGGGGAATGAAGGAGAAGACGCATCGGACAAATTAAGCGAGAAGGATAAGCTGCAGCGTATGATGGAGCGTCAGAAGCCGGATGTCCTTGTTCTCAATCTGGATGAGTACGAGCATTTATCCAGCATGGGCAAGCTGTATGATTTGGAATCGGTTATCAAGCAGGAGCAATTCGATTTGGAGGGTTATATGCCCGGTCTGATCGACATGCTGCGAGAGAAGGGGAACGGTTCTCTACTTGGGCTTGCTCCTACGCTCAGGGCTGGGTACTTATACTACAATGCGGATATGTTTCAGGAGAAACGTATTGATCTGCCGGTGAACAAAATGCAGTGGAAGGATCTCTTTGAATTGTCTGCAAGATTCCATAACGGAAGGACGGATGAAGATGCTTCCTATGGATTGATAGATAATCAAGCTTCTGATGTATTGCGGGAAGTCGCGGATACGATGGATTTGCAGCTGTTCGATACGGAAGGCAAGAAGGTGCTGCTGCAGTCCGAAGGCTGGAAGCAAGCATTTCAGTTAACGGTCGATGCGATCCGGAAAAAGGCGGTATCCGTTCGTTCGCCGGAGCAGAGCGGCGATCCGGGATCGCGTTATATATTAGCCATGAACAAATTCGTTAACGGGGAATCCCCGATGATTCTCAATGATTCGTCCTTTGCAGCACACATTGGCGGGTCTTCTTCCAAGATAAATTGGGGCATGGTAACCGTCCCGATCAATCCGGCGCACGCAGATGAGTCCGACAGAATCTCTGCCACGCAAATATTCGCCATTGCCGCCGATTCGGCAAATAAACATGATGCTTGGGAGCTCGTCAAGTTCATGAACGGCACAGGAATGGCGAAAATCATATCCCGTTCAGGAAGAAGTGATTTACCAGCGCGGACGGGATATATCCCGAGAAGCTTGGAAAGAGGCGCTGAATCCATTTATATGCTGAAGCCATCGAAGCATCATACGAACGAGCAGTGGAAGAAGAACATTCCAGACAGCTTCTATCAGGTGTATGAGCCGCTGCTGAATGAAGCGCTGCATGCGGTGGCCGGAGATAAGATGACATTGGAACAGGCGATTGCGGATCTGGAGCAGCAGGCGCAAGCGAAGCTGGATCTTGCCCGCAAGGACAAATAAAGCAATAAACAGCCATAGCCGTAGCGAACGGACTATGGCTGTTTGTTTGCGTAGGATAGGTATCCTACCTTAGTCTTACTTATTCAGCATATGGAATACTTGCTCGACGTCTTTATCCCCGCGACCGGAGATGTTGACGATGATGATCTGCTCTTCTCCAAGCGTTGGCGCGAGCTTCAAGGTATGAGCAACCGCGTGTGCGCTCTCAAGTGCAGGAATAATGCCTTCTGTCTTCGACAGCACTTGGAAGGCTTCAAGCACTTCTTCATTCGTTACCGTCACATATTCCGCGCGTCCGGACTCTTTCAAGTGGCTGTGCTCCGGTCCGATACCCGGGTAATCCAAGCCTGCTGCGATGGAGTAGGTTGGAGCAGGATTACCTTCCTCGTCCAAGAGAACAAGACATTTGAAGCCGTGCAGTACACCAGGAACTCCCTTAGTTAAGGATGGCGCTTGATCCGGCTCAACACCGATTAGACGTACAGATCGCTCCTCAATATAATGGGAGAAAGCGCCGATTGCATTACTGCCGCCACCAACACAGGCGATAACGGCATCAGGGAGACGGCCTTCTTTCTCCACAATTTGACGCTTCGATTCTTCGCTAATAATCGATTGGAAATGCTTCACGATAGACGGGAACGGGTGTGGCCCGACAGCAGAACCTAACAGATAGAACGTAGACGCATAGTTTTCCACCAGATCATCCAGTGCTACATCCACCGCATCCTTCAGTCGTCCTTGCCCCTTCGAGACCGACACGACCTTGGCTCCAAGCAATTCCATACGGAACACATTCAATGCCTGACGGCGAATATCTTCTGCCCCCATATAAATGATGCACTCCATACCGAACATGGCACATACCGTTGCTGTCGCAACACCGTGCTGGCCTGCCCCTGTTTCCGCGATGATGCGGTGTGCGCCCATGCGCTTAGCAAGCAGAATCTGCCCGAGTACGTTGTTGATTTTATGGGAACCGGTGTGATTCAAATCCTCGCGCTTCAAATAAATCTTGGCGCCGCCGAGCTTCTCTGTCAGATGCTTCGCATAGGTGAGCGGATTGTCACGACCTACGTATTCGCGTGCGTACATATTGTATTCTTGGATAAATTCCGGGTCGTCCTTGTACTTGTAGAAAGCTTCTGCGAGACGCTCCAATACCCCTTGCAATTGGGGCGGTACATAGCTTCCTCCGAACTGCCCGAATCTGCCTTGCTCTGTTGATACGGTCATGTGAATACCCCCTCGGTTCCAATGATTAGCAATAATTTGTCCATATTTTAGCGCACTATCGGGTTAAAGTCTAACATTATTTCTGGTGCATTAGCTTCTTATAGACATGAAAAAGGGTATAAAGTTCAGGAGGTGTGTCCGAATCTTAGATGATGTGCGTCATATTATTGGAACATGAATGACTTAATGATATAATCAATATGATGAAAACGTTGTCTTTCGATTTGCGTTTTCGATTTTCGTAAGCGCGATCATAAGTTGGCATATGGGGGATCTCCTCTGAACGAGACAGATAAAGTCAGGCTTGAGAAGGTGAGGGAGAAACATGAAATTGTTAGGCGCTATTGAAGGCGGAGGCACGAAGTTTGTCGTTGCTGTCGGTACCGAAGATGGACAAATTCAGCAAATCGAATCGTTCCCGACGACGACACCGGAAGAGACGATGGATCGTACGTTTGCGTTCTTTAAAGATAAAGGGGTTAGCAGTATTGGCTTCGGTTCCTTTGGACCGGTTGATTTGAATCCGAACAGTCCCACATACGGACATATTGCAAAGACACCTAAGCCGCATTGGAGCGGATATGATGTAGTCGGACATTTGAAGCGTCATCTTAATGTCCCTGTCGGCTTCGACACGGATGTAAATGGAGCGGCACTCGGTGAAGCAACATTCGGCGCGGCTAAAGGATTGAACAGTTGCTTGTACATTACAGTAGGTACAGGCATTGGTGCTGGTGCTGTCGTGGAAGGCAAGCTGGTACACGGTCTGCTTCATCCAGAGATGGGTCATATTATGGTGAAGCGCCATCCAGAAGATACGTATGAGGGCAAGTGCCCATACCACAAGGATTGCCTTGAGGGTCTTGCTGCAGGTCCGGCAATCGAAGCGCGCTGGGGTGTGAAGGCGTACGAGTTAGGCGAAGACCATAAGGCTTGGGAGCTTCAGACCTTCTATTTGGCACAAGCGCTCATGAACTACATTTTGACGATTTCTCCAGAGAAAATCATTCTGGGTGGCGGCGTTTCCAAGCAATTGCACTTGTTCCCACGCATTCGCGAGCAAGTGAAGACATTGTTGAACGGATATGTTCAGCATCCTGCCATCTTGGAAGTGAACGAGGATTACATCGTGCCTCCAGCGTTGCAGGATCGTGCGGGTATTACAGGCGCATTGGCGCTTGCTGTACAAGCACTACAATAGAGAGCCACAGGAGCGATTCCCTGGACATAAAAAGAAACCGTTCTTTGCTACATGGATGCAGGATCAGCCATTTGGTGAAAGGAACGGTTTCTTTGTGTTTGCGAGATTTGCAGAGATCCATGTACCTCAGGCCCTCATAGCTGATTAATAAAAGCCAATATGCGATTATTCACTTCATCCGGGAATTCCCCGTTGATTGCATGGGATGCGTTGGGCCAGCATTCGATTTGAATATGGGGGGCGTAAAAAGAAGTTTCCCGCACCGCCTTCTCTGAATCATGCATCGCGCTGTTCTTGGCCATGAGTGCTAGAATAGGCATATCGATTGTCCGTATTTGCTCCTTGCTGATCAGAACCGGCGCAGGAAGGCTGAGCTTGAAATTTCGCATGCCGAGCTCGATTAGCCTAACAATTGGTTCGCGTTCGTCCGCTTTGGCTCCACCAGAGATGTAGCTCAACATTTTCCAACGTATAAAACTGGGTACGATTGGAACAGCTGCCGGAATGGAAGCTGCAATCATCTTCAGCGATGGGGGAGCGAATACAAAGACTGGATCTAATAGACTGATGGAAGCCAAATGTGAAGGGGCGTGCCTTGCGAGATTCGCCGCTGTCCAGCCTCCAATCGATACACCTACGAGGTGAACAGCCCTGACCCCTAAGCTGGACAAGGCATCACTTAGCCAACTGGCTTGATCTTCGGAGCTGCGAATCGGCTTACTCTGCCTGCTCATTCCCGGTTCTCCAAGCAGATCGAGCGTATAGACAGGCCTTTCCTTCATGAGGCCGTGAAGATTCGGTGCCCACATCGGCGTAGATGATGAGCGCCCTGGCAGCAGCAGGAGGGGCTCCTTTCTCTGATTTTCTGGCTTTGTGAACAAATAGCTTCTTACGCTTCCAAAGGAAGTCACGATATCCATCGTTTCCTGCGGCTCGGGGAGCAGCTTCATCGCTTCCCAATAAGCTGCTTCAAAGTCCGCCTTCCCCATTTCTGAAACATATCGTCCGATCTTTGACTGGTCATTTCTCCTCTTCATACTCCCTCCTCTCTGCTCCCTAAGAAATGTCGATGAGCTTCTTCCATAAAGTGTTCGCAGTATTCGGTTAGGAACCGATCTTCCTCTGGCCAGTGTTCCTTCTCCTCATAGCTTATCCGGTATGCCTCCCGCAGCTCTTGCTTCTCCTTGGTAGCATACCGAACAAAGGAATCCCACCTCTTGCCAAGGGAGTAGCCGGCGTCGCTGACGGGATGAATGCCATTAATCATGAGCATGTAAGCTTCCAAAGTCAGCCCCTTCCACTGCCAATATATCTGGATCGCGGCTTGATCATTTTGAACATGCTGTTCGAATATTGCCCTGGCTTCCGTTGGAAGGTTCATGTTGATATAGTCCAAGAGAAGATGTTTCCGTTTATTCAAAGCCAGCTTCATGATCGTTTCCACATTGATCGAGTCACTGTTCTCCATGCACGAAATCATCGCATCTATGAATGCCCGGTCTGAGCGGAATTCCATTTCTTTTGTGAACAGAAGGTCGCTTTGGCGCCGCAGTATGCGCTTCAGATCTCCTTTATTTTCATACGTAAGGCATTGTTCTTGAATTTCTTTTAGGTTAAAGCCTAAGTCTTTATAAAAAAGAATTTGCTGCAACTTTACCAAATCGCGCTCTCTATAGGTTCTTTTATTGCTGCCTCCGCTGCGCTGAGACGCCAGTAAACCGATGTTATCGTAATACTGAATGGTTCTAACGGTAGTGCCGCACAGCTCCGCTAATTGTCCGATTGCGTATTGTTGTTCCTCCAAATCTTCCACCTCCTGTAATTACTTTCCCATATGACGTAGCGTCACGCGCAAGCCTTATTTTTGCTTTTTCATGCATCTTGGCAGCTTATTCTACGACATCCCTGCACTGTCTGATCTAGCATATTTCATCGGATTGCATACTTTTTCCTGCACTAGGGAAAGGTAAGGCGTACTTAGCGTACTTACATACCTTGATGCGATGAGGGGTTGAATCACATGTTCAAATCAGCGTTCGGCGTGTTGCAGAAAGTAGGCAAGGCGCTTATGCTGCCTGTCGCCATCCTGCCTGCGGCAGGTATTCTGCTTGGCATCGGCAATGCGCTGCGCAATCCGGATATGATTGCGAGACTACCTTGGCTTGGAAATAGTGCAGTCAGTGTCATCACGAACGTCATGGAGCAAGCGGGAGGCATCGTATTCGATAACCTATCTCTCTTGTTCGCGGTTGGCGTTGCCATCGGTCTTGCTGGCGGAGACGGGGTAGCGGGCTTGGCGGCTATCGTTGGTTACTTCGTTATGAACGTAACGATGAAGGTCATGATGAACGTTACACCTGATGTTGTGGCTGGCAATTCTGCATATGCTACGATTCAAGGTATTCCGACTCTGCAAACGGGCGTGTTCGGCGGGATTATAATCGGGATTGTCGCAGCTGTTCTGTACCAGCGATTTTTCACCATTGAGCTGCCCTCTTATTTGGGCTTCTTCGCTGGCAAACGGTTCGTACCAATTATTACGGCTGTAACCTCGCTTATTATCGGTATCATCATGGTGTTCGTCTGGCCATCTGTTCAACATGGCTTGAATGCCTTCTCGCATTCTTTGCTTGATTCGAATCGAGCGCTGGCCGCGTTCATATTTGGTATTTGTGAGCGGGCACTGATCCCGTTTGGGCTGCATCATATTTTCTATTCTCCATTTTGGTTCGAATTTGGGGAATACATGGACAAGGCAGGGCAGCTCATTCGCGGCGACCAGAAAATATTTTTTGCCCAGTTAAAGGATGGGGTGCCTTTAACAGCCGGAACCTTCATGACTGGTAAATTTCCATTCATGATGTTCGGACTCCCGGCGGCTGCACTGGCAATCTATCATGAAGCGCGCAAGGAGAACAAAGCAGTAGTAGCAGGCTTGATGGGCTCGGCTGCACTAACTTCTTTTTTGACAGGGATTACGGAGCCGCTTGAGTTCTCTTTCCTGTTCGTTGCTCCTTTATTATTTGCTGTGCATGTGGTGTTTGCGGGGCTGTCGTTCTTAACCATGCATTTGCTTGGCGTCAAGATCGGCATGACGTTTTCGGGCGGCGTTATTGACTATTTGTTGTTCGGCGTCTTGCAGAATCGAACGCCTTACTGGCTCGTTATTCCGGTTGGGCTTGTGCTCGCCGTCATCTATTACTTTGGCTTCCGCTTTGCAATTCGCAAGTTCAATTTGCGAACACCGGGACGTGAAGACACAGCTCCAGCAGCTGCCGCAGCTACGGGGTCAGCCGCTTCTAATGAATTGCCGCGCGGCATTTTGAATGCGCTTGGCGGTAAGGAGAACATTGCTTCCCTCGATGCATGTATTACGCGTCTTCGTGTACAGGTGAAGGATTCCGGTGATGTGAATAAGGATCGTCTGAAGGAGCTCGGAGCCTCTGGGGTTCTTGAGGTCGGCAACAGCGTACAGGCGATATTCGGTACGCGCTCTGAAACTATTAAGCATCAGATTAATGAGCTCATCGCGCAGGAATCGATGGAGCTGAGGCCTGACGATGGAGATGCAGAAGTTCATCGTGATGCAGATACAGAGCCAAAGGATCGAGACAGTCGTCAGACATCGGATCGCGATACGGGTGATAATCGATAGCGCTTAGAAGAAAGCTATAGAAATACGGCGTAGAAGTAAGACGTACAACCTGTTTTATATACCTGATTGCTGGCAACCGAATGAGGCAACTGAGAAATACAAGCAGCTTAACTGAATGTCAGTGATTGATGATGACTGTCCCCTCACAACTTGAGTTGTGGGGGGATTTTTGATTGTAAGGTTTGTTATCTGGGTTCACAACAACATCTCCAAAAAACTTCTCCTGCTTGATAGGCTCATGATCACAGTAAAGTGTGATGTGTTGGTATTGATTAGAAATTTTCCGTTACTACAACATAATTGTTAACCCATTAACATAATATTTGGTTAACAAACTCTTGTCCTTTGAGAAATCATTAGGTAAAATATATTTCTGAAATGTTAACTATATATTTATTTCTATGGTTAACGTTGAGGAGGTGCTGCATATGGTTCCATATATACATACAGACGAGAAACACCATTTCTCAAGAGGGCTATTTATATCCTCCACAGGAACTGGGATAGGGAAAACGATTGTGACCGCAGGAATAGGGGCGTACTGCCGCGAGATATGCCAGCGTCGAATTCGAATATGGAAGCCGGTACAGAGCGGGGTAACCTTAGGTGATCCTGAGGCAGACAGCTATCGTCTGCGAATGGGAAGCGGACTGTTAGAGACACCGGAAGAAGAGATCGCGACATGGACGCTGCCAGATCCGTTGGCGCCATGGATGGCGTTTGAACGGGCGGGGGTTCCATTTGCATTCGAGCGCTTGTTGGAGGAAGGACGGAGACGGCAGGAGGATGGTTCCTTTTTGCTGGTTGAAGGAGCGGGAGGGATCGCAGTACCGTTCAGCGCAGAGTACACGATGGCTGACGCTGCTCGCGAACTGGGTACACCTGTGCTGCTCGTAGCTCCCCCCGGTTTAGGGACAGTAAGCCATACGGTGACAGCAGTGCAGTATGCGAGGGAGCGAGGCATCACGGATATAGCAGTCGTATTCAGCGGACCGCGGTCATTGGCAGATGAGCGAGAGATTGCGGAAAATGCTCGGATGATTGAGGCCATGGCTGGTGTGCCCGTATGCGGAATTGTTCCCTGGCTGATACAGCCTGCTGATGTTCAAGCTGCAGAAATAGTAGTTTGGGCGGCTTGGCGAGAGCAGTGGCTCGAATCCTTTGTCCGAATGGAGAAAATGATGGATTGGCTGCGGAAGCGGATCTAAGCGGCATCGGGGACAAAATGATGGATAGACATTGAGATGGATAGACACAAAGATGGATAGACACAGACACAGAGATATAGATACAGAGGTGTAGACACAAAGATATAGACAAAGATATAGACAAAGATATAGCACTGAGATGTAGAAACAAAGATATGGGCAAGGATATAAGCACATAGACATAGACGCAGAGATGCAGATACAAAAATGGAAAGACACAGATAGATGTAACGTTACACGGATGCATAGAAGCTGAAACAGAGGATGCCACAACCTTTAAGGGAGAGATCAGGATGAAGGAACAGTTGGTAAAGGCGGGTATGGATTGGCGCGGTCTTGCAGCAGAGATCATTGAGGGGAAGGTATTATCGCGTGAGGAGGCGCTATCCGTTCTGAAGGCTGAGGATAGTGAGCTGCTTGCCATTATGGATGGGGCGTACCAGGTGCGGCGGCATTATTACGGCAATAAGGTGAAACTGAACTTGATTATTAATGCAAAGAGCGGTTATTGCCCGGAAGATTGCGGGTATTGCTCACAGTCGACTCAATCTGATGCCCCAATCGAGAAGTATACGATGCTGGAGAAGGATACACTTGTGGACGGTGCGCGCAAAGCGATGGAAATGAAGGTGGGGACGTATTGCATTGTCGCCAGTGGGCGGGGGCCTACGAAGCGGGAGTTGGATCAGGTCGTTGCAGCTGTAGAAGAAATCAAGACGACAATGCCGATGAAAATCTGCGCGTGCCTAGGGATACTCTCGCAAGAACAGGCGGATCGGCTGAAGCAGGCCGGCGTTGATCGTTACAACCACAATTTGAATACGAGTGCCGATCATTATTCGCATATTACTTCAACGCATACGTATGAGGATCGAGTACATACGGTAAGTACAGCCAAGGCAGCAGGTATGTCTCCGTGTTCAGGTGTCATCATGGGGATGGGGGAGACTGACGAGCAGTTGGTGGATGTGGCCTTTTCCTTGCGCGAGCTGGATGCAGATTCGATTCCAATCAATTTCTTAAATTCAATACCTGGTACGCCACTGGCTCACCTGAATGAATTGGATCCGCGCCGCTGCTTGAAGGCATTGGCGATGTTCCGCTTCGTCTGCCCATCGAAGGAGATTCGGGCATCCGGAGGCCGTGAAGTGAATCTGCGTTCCTTGCAACCGCTAGCGCTCTATGCGGCTAATTCCATTTTTGTCGGCGACTACTTGACGACAGAAGGGCAGGAAGCAACAGAAGATCATCGGATGATCGAAGATCTCGGATTTGAGATTGAACGATGTGCGTTATAAGTTCTGGGTCTGACCGCTGGGCATGGATGCGCGAACAATTGGCGGAACGCGAGCAGGTCGGGCGTCTGCGTCAATTGACGCAGACAACTTGGCTGCCAGATGGCTGGGTGAATCGCGATGGGAAGAGGGTACTTAATCTTGCCTCCAACTATTACTTGGGGCTATACCCTTGGATATCTGAGACAATGTGGCGATCATTGCATGAGGAAGCTGTGGAACTGGGGGAGCCGGGACTGCGGATCGGGTCTGGGGCTTCGCGCCTCATTACAGGGCATGATCCTCACCATGAGGCATTAGAGCGGGAGATGTTGGATTTCAAGCAGACGGAGGCATGTCTCATTTTCTCAAGTGGATATATGGCTAATGCGGGAATTATCCCTGCGCTTGTCGGTCGTCACGACGTAGTATTTAGTGATCGACTCAATCATGCGAGCATTGTGGATGGGATTATGCTAAGTCGTGCAGCGCATGTTCGCTACCCGCATCGCGATCTCAATCGACTGGAAGACCAACTGAAGAAGTGGACGGTTGGTGCATCGGGGGCGGGGAGGGCGTCACGCAAGCTGATTGTGACCGATGCGGTGTTCAGCATGGATGGAACAAGGGCACCGCTGGAAGAGCTAGTTATGTTGAAGGAGCGGTACGGTGCAATCCTGATGGTGGATGAAGCGCATAGTGGCGGTGTGTACGGTGCCGAGGGGGAAGGACTCTGCCATGCGCTTGGCATTCATGGGCATGTGGATATCATTATGGGCACGTTCGGCAAGGCTTTCGGGGCAGTCGGTGCCTATGTCGCTGCGGAGGATATTGTGATTAGGTATCTTGTGAACCATGCTCGAACTTTTATCTATAATACGGGTTTGCCGCCGTTCATAGCAGCGCTTGTGCGCTCACGGCTTAGGGAAGTTCGCGCTGCAGGCCAGGCTCGTTCGGAGTTGATGCATAAGGCGGCGCTCTTTCGTACGCGATTGCAGGCTGGCGGCCTCGACACGGGAGAAGGGGACAGCCATATCGTTCCCGTCATGCTCGGCTCTGATCAGAGAGCAGTTGCGGTTAGCGCGGCTCTGGCTGAAGCTGGCGTAGCAGGTCTTGCGATTCGCCCGCCAGCTGTGCCTGAAGGAACGGCCCGCATCCGGTTCGCACCCTCTCCGCTGCATCGGGATGAGGAGCTGCTGCGGGCAGCAGATAGGGTTGTGGACGCTGCGAATCAATGGCAGGAAGCGTAACACGCTGATCGGCGACAGTAAAGGATATAAACTTAGAAATATAGAGGATAAAGATAAAGTTTGAGAGATAGAGAATGAGATAAATATAAAGGCAGAGACAAAAACAGTAGGACTGACAGTTACACGGGCAAAGAGAGATAAGGATGAGAAGAATGATAAATATGAGAGTGATGCAAAACTAGAAATTAAAAATTGATGCGGGATAGAGCATGAAGATAGAGGTTGATATATGGATGAAGAAAGCGATGGCATGAAATATGTATGCTATTATACCGTCCATGCTGAAGGGGATATGGGGAGGATGGAGATGCAATCGACAGGATTTGAAAAAGGCTGCTTGCAAGTTGCGGCATCATTGAAGCTCCCATCTAAACCGAAGCTGTTATGGGTACATGGCTGGGGAATGTCCTCTTCGGTATGGAGGCACCTTGCAGCGATGCTGCCTGAGTTCGAGCATCGTTATGTGTCGTATGCTGATGCGAGTACAGTTGCAGAGCTGCTGGCTGCGGTTCGACGGCCGTTTGAAGATGAGCCGGAAGGGGAATGGCATGCGATTGGTTGGTCGATGGGCGGTATGCTGCTGCTAGAGCTGCTGACTGAATGGCGCGAGGCATCGGACATCGGGCTGAATAAAGCGTGGGAGCAGGATCAAGGGCAAGAGCAGGTGCGAAAGCAAAGGCAAGAGCAAGTCCAGGTACATGAACAAAAGCAGGAGAAAGAACTGGAGAGTCATCGAGAGCAAGAGCAGATGCTAGAGCCAATGGAAGAACAAGAGCAAAACCAAGTGCAAAACCAAGTGCATGAGCAGGAGCGAAAGCAAGAGCGAAAGCAAGAGCGAAAGCAAGTGCAAGAGCAAGTGCAGGTGCAAGAGCAAGTGCAAGTGCAAGTGCAAGAACAAAAGCAAGAGCATGAGCGGGGGATTGGGCGAACAGGTTGCATGGGCGACTATGTCGTAGCTGTTCGCCCACCCGTTGTGCGCAGCGTCATTCTGACGGGAACCACGCTGCGCTTCATTGACGACACAGGTCAGGCCGGCTGGCCAGACCGGGTCGTCCGGCGCATGCGCCGCCGCTTGGCGCAAGCTGCGCCGGCGGATACACTCCGCGCGTTCGCGGAGTGTATCCCGGCTGCGGCGGAGCGCGCGAGCGCCGAGAGCTGCCGCTGGCTGCTGGAGCACACGGCAGCTCTCGGCAAGGACATCACGCCCGCGGGGCTTGATGCGGGTCTGGCCTACTTGCAGGAGGCCGACCTGGAGCGGGCGTGGGCGCGTCTTACCGACGCGCCGGATGGTCCGCGCCTGTACTGGCTTCATGGCGCGGACGACAGCGTATGCCCGCTTGCTGCGCAGCAGCGGGCACAAGCGGCGTGCGGCCACCGGAACGCTGCGCGGTTCGTGGTGCTCCCGCACGCCGGGCATGCGCCGTTCGCTGCGCAGACGGCGCAATGGCTGCACCATATACGCATGTGGTGCAGCGCATCATCGAAGGGGTCGCTATTCGATGATTTTCAGATGGAACAGGGAGGGGAAGCGTGATGTTTGCGGGGGCGAATGTGGACAAACGAATCGTGCGGCAGCGCTTTGATCGGCACGCTAAAGAGTATGACCATTATGCCGAAGTGCAGCGGGTAATGGCGGATGAGCTGGTCGAGCGTATGTGTCAGACTATAAGACCGCCCTTATCTGAAGGAACACCACATGGGAATCCTCCTAATACTGAGTCACTAATTTACGACATAGACCTTGATAAAATGACTGCATCGATCGATGAAGTAAGCTGTGCAGTGCGCATTCTTGATATCGGATGCGGGACGGGGATGCTGTCGGAACGATTAGCGCGTGCCTTTCCGGGAGCGGAGCTCACGCTGGTGGACTTGTCTTCGCGCATGCTTGAGCGGGCTAGTACGAAGCTGACACATGCGGGAGTCTCACCTGCCAACATACATCTTATCACTGCCGATGCGGAAGCCTGGCTGGAGAGTGCTTGCGGGCGGGAGGAGACGGAGAGGCCAATCTACAACATTATTGCGTCTAGCGCAGCTTTCCAGTGGTTCAATTTCCCGGCTGATACAACTCATCGCTTGCTGCAATTGCTGGCTCCTGGCGGGCTATTGGCGTTTGCTACCTTCTTGCCAGGAACGGTGAGAGAGCTGCATGACGCTTTCCGCCAAGCGGAAGCGCAGCTTGGTTTTCCTACCCAACCTCACGGCCAGAGCTATCCGAATAAGGTAGATTGGATGACATGGCTGCTCGAACATGGAGGAAATAGCCCTGCTGCAATTCGTTGGGAGACAAGCAGCTATCGCTATACATTTCCTGATGTTCGGACTGCACTTGCGCAGGTGAGACGTGTCGGTGCTGGCAATGCAGTTCTCGCACACAACGATGCTAGAACAATGGGTGATGGACAACGTAAAGGTGCAACCAGCAGGGAGCTCATTCATGCGATGCTGCAAGCCTATCAAGCAACATTCCAGCAGGACGATGGGCGAGTCCCGCTTACTTACGAAGTAGCATATTGCCTTACCCAGAGGGGGCTGCATACCAAGTGATTCGAGGATTGAAGGAAGGCATCCGTTGTAGGCCATACAAAAAACGGTCGTGCTGCGACTGTCTCAGTTGACAGTGCCCACGACCGCTCTAACGTTTTGCGATAGGATAAATTAAGAAAAGCAGGTAACCTGTATGTCACGTAGAAGGGATTCCACGTCAGACAGTTTCACCATACCGGCTGAAGGCATAAGCGCATTCGCTGTACCACAAGCGGCGCCAAGCTTCAGCCTCTCTTCAGGAGAGCAGCCGCGATGATCTGCGACGACGAGTCCTGCAACCATAGAGTCTCCGCTTCCTACAGCATTGACGGTTTCTACGCGCGGGATGGATACGCCGTACAATCTTCCATCAGAGCCTGCCAGAGCACCTCGCTCGCCAAGGGAGACGATCACATTGGAAATACCATCCTGCATGAGCTGCTGAATGGCTCGTACGATCTCGTCCTCATTGTCGGCAGAACCACCCGTGAGCTTCGTAACTTCATGCTCGTTTGGTTTAATCAAGTAAGGCTTGCTCTGGATGCCTGCGATCAGTGCATCGCCACTCGTATCCAAGATCGGAATCGCGCCTTGGCTTCGCGCGATCTGAATCAAGTTGGCATATAGATCTGTGTCGCATCCCTTCGGCATACTGCCAGAGAAGACTACATGAGAAGAACGAGAAGCAAGCTCTTCGATCTTAGCCTTCATGGCCTCAATCGCTTCCGGTGTAATCACAGGGCCAGCTTCCAGCAGCTCCGTCTGCGAGCCTCCTACCGGATCAATAATGTTCAGACAGAGGCGGGATTCTCCGGACACGGAGAGGAAATCTGCCTGAATACCTTCCTGACGAAGCATATCCACGATAGCCATGCCATTATAGCCGGCCACGAATCCAGTCGCCGTCACTTCTTCTCCTAGTGCATGGATGACGCGAGCGACATTGATCCCTTTGCCTCCTGCCGTAGCAAGTGTCTCATCAGCCCGATACAGCGCATTACTGCCGAATCCGGGAATGTAATAGGTCTTATCAATAGCCGCATTAAGGGTAACAGTTGTAATCATATTCAAACCTCCAGCCGCGATTAGCGAACGGCGCTCGCCTTCCCGATGCAGCCCGCCATTTCCATTTTGCGGATTGCCAGTTCCTTCACTGCTTGCTTCGCAGGCACCATATATTTGCGTGGGTCATTCTCATCTGGGTTCGCTGTGAACACATCTTTGATCGCGTTCGAGAAGGCGATGCGTAGCTCTGTTGCGACGTTCATCTTACCCATGCCCAGCTTCACGCAGCGCTTCACCTGCTCCTCAGGAATACCGGAGCCGCCGTGCAGTACGAGTGGTACGCTAACTTGCTTATAAATTTGTTCTAGGCGATCGAAGGCGATTTTCGGTTCGCCTTTATATATGCCGTGTGCAGTTCCGATAGCAGGAGCCAACGTTGGAACACCTGTCGCTTCTACGAATGCCACGCACTCTTCAGGAACAGCCAGACGCGCATCCTCTTCCTCGACGACAATGTCATCCTCCACGCCGCCGACCTTGCCCAGCTCCGCCTCGATATTGACGCCAGCAGCAAGCGCTACCTTCACGACCTCTTGCGTGCGGCGAACGTTCTCTTCATAAGGATGCATGGAAGCATCAATCATAACAGATGTATAGCCTGCGCGGATACATTGAACGAGCAGCTCATAGTCTGTGCAGTGATCCAGATGCAATGCGATGGGTATAGAAGCTTGCTTCGCTGCTGTCTGAGCGGCAGCTACAATATATTCTGGTCCTAGATGCTTCACGGTTCCGACTGTTGTCTGCAAGATAAGCGGTGTATTCGTCTCTTCTGCCGCTTCCACGACCGCTTGCAGCATTTCCAGTGTATGTACATTAAATGCAGTAATTCCGAATCCTTGTTCACGTGCAGCTTGGAGCATGGATGTAGAGCTGATAAGATGTCCCATTTCCGTAACCTCCTGCATATAAATGATTGAAACAATCAAAATAATGATTTATAATTTCATTAAGTTGATTATAAGGGAGGGATTTGTGATATGTCAAACCATCTTGATACACATACGTACCGGGAAATCAGCGATCAAGCGGCGGCGCTGCAAGCGGCTTGGGATCAGCTGCACAATCAGAAGGATTGGGTAGATCAATATATAGGAAACGATCAATTTGAAGAGGTTGTATTCATTGGTTCCGGGTCTTCTTGGTACCAAGCAATGACAATGGCGGCAACATACCGCAAGTGGACAGGAAGAAGTGCAGCTGCACATCCGTCCTCTGATCTGTTCTTGTTCCGCGAGCAGACGGTCACGCCATCGAAGAAGGTGCTGCTTGTCGGTGTATCTCGCTCCGGCGAATCCCATGAAGTGATTCTGGCGCTGGATTCCGTCAAGGACTTGACGCATTGGACAACATGCGGCATTACCTGTCATCCGAACAGCAAGATGGCGCAAATGACGCCATGCCTTGTATCTCCGCTAGGCGCTGAGAAGAGCACAGTTATGACGAAATCGCTCAGCAGCATGACGTTCATGATGCAGGCGGCAATTGCACTGGGTGCAGGACGGACGAAGGAATTGTCCGAACTTGAGGGAGTATTGCAATCCAGCAGTGCCTTCGTTACAATGGCGGATGACACGACATCTGCGTGGGTGAAGAGCAATCAATTTGATAAGACGATTTACTTGGGTATGGGCGCATTGTATGGATTTGCATTGGAAGCTTGCCTGAAGCTGAAGGAAATGACCTACACGTGGACAGAAGCATACGGCACATTGGAATTCCGCCACGGACCGAAGTCGATTGTTGAGCCCGGTACGCAGATTGTGCTGCTCTTATCGGAAAGCGCACGTGCTTACGAACTCAAGGTAGCGCAAGAAATGAAGGCGTACGGGGCGAAAGTTGTCATTGTAACAGCGCAAGCGGGTGCGGACACCGCATTTGCAGACAAGGTCATTGAGCTTGGCCATGTGGACGCAAGCGATGAAGCGCGTGCAGTGCTGTACCTGCCTTTTGTTCAATATAACGGATATTACACAGCGCTCAAGCGGGGCTTGAATCCGGATGATCCACGGAACTTGACGCAGTTCGTATCCATTTAAAGTAGAACGAGCCGTTCAGGCTAAGCATCAAGGTTGCAGGAACAGATAGCAGCTCTCACCTTTGCTTTAGGATCGCGTTTCTTCATAAAGAGAAGCAAGCCCCGACACAGGTATGATTATGGAACGGATGGAGTGTAAGTTATGAGTGAATCGTTATCCAAGGGTGAATTGCGACGCCAGCAAATCCTGCAAGTCATGAAGCAGAATGGACGCATCACGATATCAGAAATCATAGATCGGTTTGAATGTTCGGAAGCTACGGCCCGCCGTGATTTGGATCTCATGGAGCGCAAGGGGGAACTGATCCGCACAATTGGTGGAGCGCTGCTTGAAGGGCCAGGCACGGTAAGGGAAGTCTCCTTCGACGAGAAGCGTCAATTGCTGTGGCTGGAGAAGGAAGCGATCGCAAGACGAGCCTTGGAATTCATTGAAGAAGGCGACAGCATCTGCTTGACTGGGGGGACGACGACATTCCTGTTGGCTCGGCTATTGAAGCAGCGCCAAGGGATTACCGTTGTAACCAATGCAGTCAACATTGCGATGGAGCTGTCCGATTGTGAGGGAATTCAAGTTGTTGTCATCGGAGGCGTAATGCGCAGCAACAGCTTCGAGCTGTGCGGGCCATTAGCGGAACGGACGATTGAGCATTTAAATATTGAGAAGCTGTTCATGGGAATAGACGGGTTCTCGACAACGAAAGGGATTACCACATATTCCGAGCTGGAAGCCCAGACGGCCCGCATGCTAATGCGCCAAGCGCAGCAGACTTTTGCGGTATTTGATCATACGAAGGTGGGCAAAGCATCGTTATTTACAGTGACTACTGTAGATGGACTTACAGGATGCATAACGGACAGCCTATTGCCGGACGATATGGTCAACACCTTGCAGCAGATGGGGGTATCTTGCTATTATGCGGGGGACGAACAGTAATCAGCTAAACCTAAGTATGTTAAGGGTGGAGTAAGAAGGAAAAACTTGCGTCGTATGCGGTTTGAAACGTTTTCTCCAGTGCTTCGTATGATATGAAATATGATGTAACCATCAAATAAACACCCAATCATGTGGTGCAAATGTGGATATAGTGGGTATATTTGTATTGCAACCGTGGCGAATCGTAGACGGTATGATTTGTATCCAGAACGCACATCTTATGGATACCGCATAACTCAGCAGCCACTTGAGGATGGACGAATCGACTAGATTTCACCAACAGTCCGCTCGCTTGCATCCCGCGCAACCACCATGATACAATGGGTGTGAATCTTTACACATGAAATTAGCGTGTTACTAGTGCGACTAGGCATGAGCTAAGCGGCCGTTCACGGGGTGAACTGCATGCTTTAGCGCATGCCTTTTTATTTTCTCATAAGAGAAATTGGATTTTTTTGTCGGTTATCACAACAACCACAATGACGGACGAAAGTTCACATGGTTAAATACAAGGAGGAACTCAATATGTTTGGTTTTGGTAAAAAGAAAAAGAAAATTTCCATTACAGCACCGATCACAGGTCAAGCAGTACCTTTGGAGCAAGTACCGGATCCAGCATTTGCACAAAAAATTATTGGTGACGGAATTGCAATAGAGCCAACAGAAGGTGTATTTATCGCTCCATTCGACGGTCATGTCGTGCACTTGATCGATTCTCATCATTCCTTGGTGCTTGCACATGAATCCGGCTTGGAATTGCTCGTTCACATCGGTGTGAACACCGTATCCTTGCAAGGCAAACCATTCAAGCCACATGTGAAATCCGGCGATAAAGTGAAAAAAGGCCAAACGCTTATCGAGTTCGATATTGCACAAATTAAAGAAGCTGGCCTTCCTGTTGTAACACCAATTATCGTAGCAAACGGCGACATCGTTGCTGAGCTGAAAGCGAACACAGGCAATGTAAAAGCAGATTCCGATGAATTGATGGAAGTTGTATTGAAATAGATGGTTTAGAACTAGAACTAAGTCTGAACTAAGTTCTGAACGAGAGAAGCAACACATTCTACTACTACCGAAAAGAGGGCATAACAATGGAAAAACAATTTACAATTAAAAACCCACAAGGTATCCACGCTCGTCCAGCGGGCGCAATCATGAAGAAAGCTGCTGAATTCGCAGGAGAGCAAATTACAATCGAATTCAACGGCCGCAAAGTAAGCGCAAAAAGCATCACTGGCGTATTGACACTCGGTATGAAAGCTGGCGACACAGTAACAGTATCTGCTGAAGGCGATAAGGCTGCTGAAGCAGTTGAAGCAGTAGGCGCAGTAATCGAATCCGTATTGGACTAATAGAACGTAATCATTAACGCGGAAAAAGGAGTGGAGGAACCGATGCTACTTCAAGGTATTCCAGCTGCATCCGGTTATGCCATCGGCCAAGCATTCATCCTGGAGCACGATACATCTGAGGTTGAGCGCAGGCAGGTTGATGATGTACAGGCAGAAGCAACTCGCTTGCAGACAGCTGTACAACAGGCTATGAACGAACTGGAGCAGATTAAAGAAGACACAGCGAAAAAATTAGGCGAGCATCAAGCTGAAATCTTCGCTACACATATCCTTGTATTGCAAGATGAAGAGTTTGTTGGGCAAGCGATTGAGAAGGTTCGCAGTGAGAAGGTAAATGCAGAGTTCGCTCTTTCGGAAGTGACTCAGCAGCTGGTCGACATCTTCAGCAGCATGGACAGTGAATATATGCGTGAGCGTGCAGCGGACTTCCGCGATGTGAGCAAGCGTGTACTCGGTCTATTGTCCGGCAAGAAATCTGCTTCTCTGAATGACTTCGAAGAGGCAGTTGTGCTCTTCGCGCATGACTTGACTCCTTCCGATACAGCCCAGCTGGATCGCAGCAAGGTAGCAGGCTTTGCGACGAATATTGGCGGTCGTACTTCCCACTCGGCCATTATGGCACGCTCGATGGAGATTCCTGCGGTTGTTGGCTTGCAGGACGCTACATCTACAGTGAAGAACGGCGACATGATCATTCTCGATGGTTCCAGCGGCATTATCCTGATCAATCCAGATTCGGATACGATTGCAACTTACCAAGAGAAGAAGGTGAAGTTCGAGAAGCGTCAGGAAGAGATGAAGCTGTACAAAGACAAACCTTCGATCACTGCTGATGGCCATGAGGTTGAACTTGTGTCAAACATCGGCAATCCGCAAGATGCGCTTGGCGCACGCAACAACGGTGCTGAGGGTGTAGGCTTGTACCGTACGGAATTCCTGTACATGGGTCGTGACAACTTCCCATCTGAAGAGGAACAATACAACTCTTATGTTGCCGTATGTGAAACACTTGGAACGGAGAAGCCAGTCGTGATCCGTACATTGGATATCGGCGGGGACAAGGAGCTGCCTTACTTGCCACTTCCGAAGGAAATGAACCCATTCCTTGGATACCGTGCGATTCGCTTATGCTTGGATCGTAAAGATCTGTTCAAGACACAGCTTCGTGCGATCCTTCGTGCAAGCGCCAAAGGCAACATCAAGCTAATGTACCCAATGATCTCTACGCTGAGCGAGCTTCGCGAGGCAAATGCGATTCTGGCAGAGACGCAAGCAGAGCTGGATGCAGAAGGCATTGCGTATAATAAAGAGATGGAAGTCGGCATGATGATCGAGGTACCTGCTGCTGCGATTATTGCAGATCAATTGGCGAAGGAAGTTGACTTCTTCTCTATCGGTACGAACGATTTGGTACAATACACGATGGCTGCTGACCGGATGAACGAGCAAGTATCCCACTTGACTCAGCCATTCAACCCAGCAGTACTGCGCTTGATCAAGATGGTTATCGATGCTGCGCACAAAGAAGGCAAGTGGGCTGGCATGTGCGGTGAAATGGCTGGCAACCTGAAGGCTGTTCCGATCCTGCTCGGTCTTGGTCTTGATGAATTCAGCATGAGTGCAAGCTCTGTACTTCCAGTACGTGTACTGCTGAGCCGCTTGAACCGTGAAGAGATGCGCAAGCTAGCGGAAGAAGCGTTGATGCTGGAGACGGCTGAAGAGATTCAAGTTATGGTCGTTGACCGTGTATCGGCAGTTCAAGAAATGTCTATCTAATAGTAACGAATGTGTTGCAGTCGGGTGAGGATAAGCTCCTTTCCCGGCTGCCTCATCGTTTCCATATGTGTCAATAAAATTACAAATAAATAATATTCTGCAATAATTCTACATATTCGACAAAATTAGATTTATTCGTTGACATTGATTGTAGATTCACCTAGAATGAATGATGTAGTTGACGCACGAATCGAAAACGTTTCCAAAACGTAATCTTCCATGTGTACGCTCAGGGGAAAGGAGCCTTACTTTGTCAGAACAACGTCGCTTTGAAATCGTACGGTCATTAAGCAACAATGTCGTATTGGCAAACGATGTGTTGGGTAACAAAGAAACCATCCTTATGGGGAAAGGGCTCGGCTTTGGGGCAAAGCCTGGAGGTTCTTTGGAGACGAGTGATACACGAATCGAGAAGACCTTTGTGATCGAGGACAAACAGCATTTATCGCAGTATCAGATGCTGCTCGGGCAAATTGATCCCGAAGTCATTGTCATTTCGGAGAAGATTATTTCGATCGTATCGGAGCAGTTGACGCCGGATTTGAACGAGCATATTCATCTCGCTTTGCCGAGCCATATCGAATATGCGCTTTATCGTCTTCGCAACAATATTGCGATAGAGAATCCGTTTCTATGGGAGATTCGCACATTGAACCCCAAGGAGTTCGAACTTGCTACCCAAGCCGCTGAGCTTATCGGCAAGACGTTCGACGTTGTGGTGCCGGAGGATGAGATTGGGTTTTTGACAATCCATATACAATCTGCCGTTGCCCATGTCCCTGTCGGGAACTTTGTTCAATACAATCATCTTCTGAAGGATTTGGTCGCTCTCATCGAACGCGAGCGGGGCAGGGTCATTCCGAAGGATAGCATTGATTATTTACGATTAATTACGCATTTGCGCTTTGCGATGGAACGAATTCGCCAGGGTGATGCCACGAAGAATCCATTCCGGGACAATTTGAAGGAAATGGCGCCTTACGAATTTAGTGTCGCACAGAAATGTGCGGACGTAATGTCGAAGAAGCTGGAGATCGAAATACCCGAAGATGAAACGGCGTACATCGCAATGCATTTATATCGTTTATTTCATAAAGACTCAGAATAACGCTGGACAAGCGTGTTACTAGTTCGACTAGGCATGAGCTTGCTGGGGGATAACATCTAATTTTTTGGATGTCGTCCCGTCGCAAGCTCATGCCTTTTTTATATTCTCTAATGCGCTTACATTTTGGCGGAGGAGATGACAGGTCATAGCATAAATTTTTGACCTTTTATCCATACTTTACTTATTCACCACAAGGAGGAACGACATATGCTAGCCTTTTTGCAAAAAATTGGTCGTGCATTGATGCTTCCGGTTGCAACTCTGCCGGCGGCGGCGATTCTGCTTCGCTTCGGTCAAATTGACTATGTGAAAGATTTTCACTTGGGGGATACGGTCGGCGGGTTCTTGAACCAATACATCGCCCCATTCCTTGATGCAGGCGGATCTGCAATTTTTGATAACCTAGCACTATTGTTCGCTATTGGTGTTGCGATAGGCTTTGCCGCAGACGCGGTTGCTGTACTGGCAGCAGTTATCGCACATATGATTTTGCTGAAAGTGCTGACGAAGATTCCGGCAGCCTTTACATTCATTCCAGCTGATATGAAGTTGGACATGGGGGTTATCGGCGGTATTTTGGCTGGTTCCATTGCAGCCTTCATGTACAACAAATATCACAATATCAAGGTTCCAGATTGGCTCGGCTTCTTCGGTGGCAAACGCTTCGTGCCGATTGTCACTTCTGCTACGATGATCTTGATTGCGATTCCATTCGGTATCGTCTGGGGTCCAGTCCAAACAGCGCTAGATTCCTTCGGCAACTGGATCGTATCGCTTGGTGCGGTTGGTTCCGGGGTGTACCTGACAGCGAACCGACTTCTCATTCCGTTCGGTTTGCACCATGTATTGAATGCAATTCCTTGGTTCCAGCTTGGAACATTCACGGACGCAGCTGGCGAAGTATGGCGCGGCGATATCGCTCGCTTCTTCCATGGCGACATGACAGCTGGCGGATTTATGACAGGTTACTTCCCGATCATGATGTTCGCGCTTCCGGGTGCGGCGCTCGCTATTATTCATACAGCGAAGCCAGAGAAGCGCAAAGCGGTTGCATCGCTCTTCGTCGGAACAGCGATTGCATCCTTCTTGACAGGTATTACAGAACCGATTGAATTCGCGTTCATGTTCGTAGCGCCTGTATTGTTCGTCGTTCACGCAATCTTGGCTGGTATATCCGGCTTCGTAATGGCAACGCTCGGCGTGCGCCTTGGATTCGGTTTCTCGGCAGGATTTATCGACTACGTGTTGAACTTCCCGCTTGCGACTAAGCCACTGATGCTTATCCCTGTAGGTCTTGTATACTTCGTTGTCTACTACGCCTTGTTCCGCGTCCTCATCAAGGTATTGAACCTGAAGACGCCTGGACGTGAAGATGACGTTGAAGGCGAAGGCGCCAAGACTGAAGCTGGCGGCGGCAATGCAACACTGCAAGAGAAGGCTGTGAAAGTGCTGGGGATGATTGGCGGCAAAGACAACATCATTGTCAATGAGGCCTGCATCACGCGCCTTCGTTTGACGCTGAAGGATGATTCCGTAGTGGATGAAGCTGGTCTGAAGTCCCTCGGTGCAGCTGGCGTCATGAAGCTTGGCAAGGGTAACGTTCAAGTTGTATTCGGAACGCAGTCCGAGCTCTTGAAGGAAGAAATTAAAAAGCTGTAAGCAGTGTTCAATAGGCACTGTCACATAGGCATGATGGCAAGGCAGAAAGCCAGCGGATTTATTCCGCTGGTTTTTTTTCGTATGTCAAAAAAGAGGGCATTAAAGCAGGGGGGATAATTGTTTACGGAAACAAAGTTGATCCAAGGCAAAATATTTTCTATACTATACGTGCATCCATAGGAACTCCAACCGCTGTTCCAGACCGAAGGATAAGGAGATGGTGGAATTGGGACAAAGGAAAATGATAGACCAGCAGCACCTTCGAGTTAGGGAGGCTGGACGATGACGATTACGCAGCAAGCCAATATGATTAATCATCCAGCCCGTAGGAATATTTTATTGTTTCTGAAGCAGCAAGGAACAGTCGGGGTGCCAGCTATCGCGGGACATCTTCAACTGACGGCTATCGCCGTTCGCAGGCATTTATATGCGCTGCAAAAGGGCGGGTATGTACATGCTCATCTGATTCGTCAGCAGCTAGGAAGACCTACCTATGAGTATAGTTTGGCTGACAAGGCAAGTATGCTGTTCGTCAGTGCATATGATGCGCTGATCATCGATATTCTTGAGCAATTGCAGGAGCGATCCGGTGAAGATACGGTGGAGCAGCTATTCCATTATCGCAGGCAGAAGTTGGAGAAGCGATATGCTCCGTTATTGAATCAAGCAAGCTTAGAGGGGCGAATCTGTGCATTAGCAGCATTACAGGACAAGGAAGGCTACATGGTTAGATGGGGAAGATGTGAGGATGGCAGCTATTGGCTGGAAGAGGCCAACTGCCCGATCTCCCAAGTTGCGGTTCAATTCGGTTCTCCTTGCAGATGCGAGCAGTCGATGTTTGCCGCGGTGCTTCAAGCGGATGTTGACCGGACAGAAAGTATTGTGGAAGGTGGCACGAGATGTATGTTCCGTATCGCTAAGCCGGATCCAGGGGAACTGTGTGAATTGTCTGAACCGGAATGTAAGGATACAGGCATCTGAGCATGAATCGATTTAGCGTGGTTGCAGCTTGCTGGGGAAAGGAGAATGATGATGAAGCGGAAGGTTGATCAAAAGGATGTCGGGGCTGAGACATCAGTCGGGATTGAATGTAATGAAAATAATGAAAATAATGAAAATAATGGAAATAATGGAAATAATGAAAGTAATGAAGCTATTGAAGTTACTGATCCTTATTTGATTTCCATCGTGAATGCATTAGATCAGTTGACAGAGTCTTGGTCTGCTAAGCTGAAGAACGGCGGCATCAAGCTTCAGTTTGCCGTTCAAATCGGCTCCAGCCTGAGTGTAATCCAACAGGAATGGCTAATGGAGTTCCTTCAGGACTTTCATGTTCGTGATCAGGAAATGTCTAAGGTACTGTATGCCTTTGCCACCGAGATACCGGAATGGGCGATCCGGCAAATTCTTCAGCTCTTTCGCAAAGCGGAGCGTGTGAAGGCTGTACTAATTGCTCGGAATGATGTTATGGATCAGCTTGAACAGCGAATGAGGCAAATGGAGTACGACTTCTGGCAGGGCATGCTTCCTACAGATGAAAATGAGCTGGAACATGTGCTTTCAACATGGCAGCGGGAGCTGGCCGAATGGGAGGAAGAGGCGTCTCGCGAGAGAAATACATACAACCGAACCTATGGAGACAGCTCGCGTTCATCGGTGAACGCACCCTCTGCCGGTAAGGATTTGACCTTTCATACGTTAATTGGTGTCCCTGAAGAAGCGGATGCGAAGCAAGTGAGGAAGCAGTCCCGCAAGCTGCTGCGGGTGCTGCACCCTGATCACGGTGGAAGCGCGTATTTGTTTACATGGGTAAAGGAAGCGTACGATGCGTATCAAGCGAGCCGGATTTCGCCGTGAAAGTCCCACAGCAAGATGATAAATAATAAGCGCCCCGTCCTATGTTTATCACATAGGGAGGGGCGCTGTACTGTACATAACGTTTCTTTTTTAGAAAACAGGCTCAGCTACTCGTCTCTTCGTACAACTAGCCTCTCATGCGGCGGAACGCTTCATGCGCAGCTTCAATCGTACGCTCGATGTCTTCCGCGGTATGCTCGGTAGTCAGGAACCATGCTTCGTACTTCGAAGGCGCAAGACAGATGCCTTGATCGAGCATATGACGGAAGAATGCGGCGAACGCTTCGCTATCCGTCTCTTGTGCTTCAGCATAATTCGTAACCGGATGATCGCAGAAGTGCGTTGAGAAAGAGCCGCGAATGCGGTTGATCGTGAGCGGCACGCCATAACGGTCAGCGCCTTCTTGAATGCCGTTCGTCAAGCGGATTGCCAGCTCCTCCATTTGCTCGTATACGCCTTCTGCTTGCAGAACCTCCAAGCACGCAATGCCGGCTGAGATTGAAGCAGGGTTGCCTGCCATTGTGCCTGCTTGGTATGCAGGGCCGAGCGGAGCAACTTGTTCCATGATATGCTTGCGTCCGCCATAGGCGCCGATCGGCAGGCCGCCGCCAATGATTTTGCCCATCGCTGTCAAGTCTGGTTCAATTGCTGCATAGTCAGGGAAGGCGCGGTAAGTCTGCACCGAACCATAATGGAATCGGAATGCGCTAATGACCTCATCATAGATAACGAGCGCACCGTATTCGCGAGCGAGCTTGCACAAGCCTTCAAGGAAGCCTTCCGCAGGCATAACCATGCCGAAGTTGCCGACGATTGGCTCAACCATCACGGCTGCCACATCGTCTCCCCAATGCTCCAGTGCTTCCTTCAAGCTGTCCAGATCGTTGAATGGAACAGTGATTACTTCGTTAGCAATGCTGGATGGAATCCCTGCGCTGTCCGGAATACCAAGCGTAGAAGGGCCAGAACCAGCTGCAACGAGCACGAGATCCGAATGACCATGGTAGCATCCGGCGAATTTGATAACCTTCGTGCGCTTCGTATAAGCGCGGGCTACGCGAATTGTCGTCATAACAGCTTCGGTACCCGAGTTGACGAAGCGTACTTTATCCATAGACGGAACAGCTTCCTTCAACATGCGAGCCAGCTTGATTTCCAGCTCGGTCGGCGTTCCGTACAAGGTACCGTTCTGCGCAGCGCGAACGATTGCCTTCGTAACATGGGGGTGGGCATGACCTGTAATGATAGGGCCATAAGCAGCCAAGTAGTCAACATAGCGGTTGCCGTCTACGTCCCAGAAGTAAGCGCCTTGTGCGCGTTCCATGAAGACGGGGGCACCGCCGCCGACCGCTTTGAATGAGCGGGAAGGGCTGTTGACCCCACCGACGATATGTTGAAGCGCTTCTTCGTACAGTTGTGCAGAACGGTTGCGATTCGTAGTCATGTAGATGAATCCCCTTTATTGTGAATTAGTTTCAGATATGGATTGCGTGACATTCACTTCCAAAGCTTTTTGAATGTATTGCTTCAGCTTATCGTCGTCAATGACCCGGAGCACGGCAGCGTTGTTCACTCGTGCATCAGTGACATTGTCCATCGGCGGGAGTTGATGACTCTGCCCAATTGAGCTGTCGTAGCCAAGCGCGGCCAGCTTCACGATGTCATCGGCTGATAAGTTTGTCTCGACATAGGGCGACACTTCCCTGATAAGAGAGGGGAGCTGCAGCAGGTTCCAGGTTGATTTGAGCTTGTTGGCTAATGCCCCAAGAAGATCGCGCTGCCGCTGGGTGCGAGCATAATCGGACATCGCATCATAGCGGAAGCGGGCGTACATGAGAGCCGTTTCGCCATTTAGCAGCTGCTTTCCTTTTTTCAAATCAATATCGTATTGATGCTTATCTGCCTTGCTCGTATATTTCATATCCTTCTCCACTTCAAATTCCACGCCGCCCAGCGCATCAATCAACTTGATAAATCCGACGAAGTCTGTATACACATAATATTGAATGTCCAGTCCTGTCAAGTCGCTTGCTGTCTTCATAGCGAGCTCCGGTCCGCCATAGGCGAGCGCCGCATTGAGACGATCCTTGCCGAAGCCAGGGATGTCAACGTATGTATCCCGCAAGAGGGAGAACAAGTTGGCGCGCTTCGTCTTCGGATCGAAGGAGGCGAGCAGAATAGAATCTGACCGTGGGACTTCGTTAGCCTCCAGTCCGCGAGAGTCTCCGCCCAGCAGTAATATGTTGACTCTCTCTTCTCCCTGCCATTTGGGAGGCTCTATGTTGACCTTCTCCGGCACGCGATGTACGACGGGGGTGAAGCGAGAGGTTTCGGGCGGTTTCTGCAGACTGTCCAAGCTGCTGTACATGGACCACATATAATAACCGGCACCAGCCAGAAGGAATACACAAACAGAAATAAGGGCATGCTTCCAATACTTTTTCAACATATGGATCGTCCTTTCCGCATCCGGCGGCAAAGCGGCGAGAGTCATGATGTCGAATCCGGTGCATTCAGCATTCTTTCAAGTCGTCCTACGTGCTATAGTAAAGGTTATGGGCAAATGCTCCGCATCTTGTCTAATCAATTATAGAATTTTTACAGAATCGAATCAATTGAATGACTTGTACCCGCGTAACGGGTCGGTGACCAGGGAAAGGGTGACAGAAGTATATATGAACGCTATTGACGTGCGGGATTTGCGCAAAACGTTCCAAGTACAGAAAAATCGCGACGGGCTGAAGGGGGCGCTGCTTGATTTATTCAAACGGGAATATAACGAAGTAATGGCAGTGAAGGATATCTCCTTCACGATCCCACAAGGGGAAATATGCGGATATATTGGGGAGAATGGTGCAGGCAAGTCGACGACGATCAAGATGCTGACCGGGATTCTTGTGCCAACCTCCGGTGATATTCGTGTGAACGGATTTATCCCGCATAAGGAAAGAGAGAAGTTCGTGCAGGGCATCGGCGTCGTCTTCGGGCAGCGAAGCCAGCTGTGGTGGGATATCGGCGTAATTGAATCATTCCGGCTGCTGCGCAAGGTGTACCGCGTTTCTGAACATGATTTCAAGCAGCGGCTGGATGAGTTGGTTGAGCGTCTTGCCTTGCAGGAGCTGTTGAACCGCCCGGTACGGAAGCTAAGTCTTGGACAGCGCATGCGCTGTGAATTGGTGGCATCCCTGCTGCACCGTCCTTCTGTGCTATTTCTGGATGAACCGACGATTGGACTCGACATTGTCGTGAAGACGGAAATTCGCGAGTTCCTGAAGCAGCTGAATGCAGAGCATGGAACTACGATTTTGCTGACTACCCACGATTTGCAGGATATCGAAGCTCTATGTACGCGTGTCATTATGCTCGATGATGGACGCATTATTTATGACGGCGGATTGGACACGCTCAAGTCGACGTGGGGCAAGGGACGAGAGGTCCGTTTCCAATTTGCGAAGCCTATGCGAGCAGGTGATGTTGAGGCGCTTACGTCCGGCCTTGATGTGGAATGGACAGTTGAATCTCCTTATGAAGCCGGAGTTCTTGTGCCATTTGCCACGAATGTATCGGATGTCATAGGGCGAGTGGTTGGCGGTGCGTCGATATCGGATTTGAGCATTATTGAGACGAATACCGACGATATCGTTCGTGAGATTTACAAGGCGGGCACGGCGGAGAAGCCGGAAGGACTGAGCCCTCTCTTGGCTATGCAGGCGCAAGAGTCGAAGACAGAAGACCTTGAATACAAGGAAGAGAACGACAAGGAGAAGGAAGCGGTGACTCATGGCTAGCGCATATCTTGAATTTATCCGCATTCGCTTCCTGTTGATGCTGGCTTACCGTGTTAATTACTATTCCGGCATTCTCATCTATACGCTCAACATTGGCGTGTATTATTTCACCTGGCAATCGATCTACGGCGGACAAGGAACACTTGCAGGCTTTACGGCTGACCAGATGACGACCTACATTGCGGTATCTTGGATGGCGCGCGCCTTTTACTTCAACAACATGGATCGTGATATTGCCACGGAAATTCGAGATGGCAGCGTAGCGATCCAATTTATTCGGCCTTACAATTACCTATTCGTCAAGCTGATGCAGGCGTTCGGCGAAGGCTTGTTCCGGCTGCTGCTCTTCATGGGGCCAGGTATGATTATCGCGTGCATTCTCTTTCCAGTGAAGCTTCCGCAAGATCCGAAGCAGTGGGCCGTGTTCGGTGTCATGCTGTTCATGAGCTTCTTGATCAATTCGCAGTTGAATATGCTGACAGGATTGACGGCCTTTTTCATCGAAAATAATGAGGGCATGATTCGTATGAAGCGGGTTGTCGTCGATTTGTTCTCTGGTGTTATTGTACCGATCAGCTTCTTCCCAGGCTGGCTGCTCGCGTTGAATGAATGGCTACCATTCCAAGCGATCACGTATTTGCCGAGCTCTGTATTTACAGGCAGAGTGGTGGGCGATCAAGTGTGGGCGGCACTCGGCATCCAATTGCTGTGGGCGGTAGTGCTTGTTATTCCAATTGTGCTGCTGTGGCGTTCCGCGCGCAGACGCTTGTTCGTGCAGGGAGGTTGATCACGATGTATTACTTCGGACTTGTTAGTGAGTATTTGAAAAACTATATTAAAACACGCCTTACCTATCGTGCAGACTTCTGGATAGAGATCGCATCGGATCTTCTATTTCAGGTCACGAATTTAATCTTCATCTTCATCGTTTTCATGCATACGCCAACATTGGCTGGCTGGACGCGTGATGAGATGGTGTTCGTCTATGGCTATTTCATGATTCCATATGGCATATTCAGCTGCTTCTTCAATCTGTGGGGGTTCAGTGAGCGATATATCGTAAAAGGGGAAATGGACCGGATATTGACGCGTCCAGCGCATAATCTATTTCAGATTCTCCTTGAAAATGTAGATCCCCCCTCCATTATCGGATCTATCGTCGGTGCAATCATGATGGGCATTTGCTGGAACAGGCTTGGTCTCGACTTCGGCATCATGGAGCTGCTCATGCTGTTCGTGATGCTGATCGGATCGGTGATGCTGTACTTCGGCATTTATTCTGCACTAACATCGATTTCATTCTATTCGGATGCGCCGACAGGCATTCTGCCGCTCGTGTGGAACATTCAGAGCTACGGTCGTTATCCGCTAACGATCTATAATCGGTTCATTCAAGTGCTGCTCACATGGATTCTGCCGTTCGCATTTGTGGGCATCATTCCTGCCTCTTACTTCATGGAGGGCAAAGGATTGCAGCAGATGGCGCTCCTGACACCGGTTGTGGGAGTTATCTTCTTCGCCCTTGGGTTAACGCTGTGGAACATCGGTGTTAAGCGATACCGCGGGGCAGGATCCTAATTGAATAGGTTGTCGCCTTCCAAGTCAGCAATAGGTTTGGAAGGCGTTTTTTTATACACGTAGAAAGAATTAGAATCTAAGCCTCGTTGTTTTTGAAAAAAAGAGTGGGGGATGATAAGCTTAATGCAATAGAACGGCAGTCTTGGCTGCTGGGAAGGAGCCTCATACGAATGACACAATCCACGCAAGTTGAACTTGGACAAGTTATCCCTGACTTTACGCTGCCGGCATCTACCGGACAGGACGTGAAGCTGAGCGACTACCGGGGCAAGAAAGTCGTGATTTATTTCTATCCGAAGGATATGACGCCAGGCTGTACACAGGAGTCATGTGATTTCCGTGATTATCATGGAGACTTTGAGAAACATGGCGTTGTCGTGCTTGGCATTAGCCCAGATCCGATCAAGTCGCACACCAAATTTATTGAGAAGCACAGCCTGCCATTCACGCTGCTGTCTGACACGGAGCATGAAGTAGCGGATCTGTTCGGAGTATGGCAGCTTAAGAAGATGTACGGTCGCGAATATTACGGCATTGTTCGCTCGACCTTCCTCATTGATGAAGAAGGCAAGCTCATCAAGGAATGGCGAAGCGTCAAGGTGAAGGGACATACGAATGAAGTGCTGGAAGCGGTACGCGAGCTCGCATAGCGTCGCTTCATCTATATAGAAAGGGCTGTCCCCATCAGGGAGACACCAATGAATCAGTCCCGCAAGGAAGGGAAAGACGCCTCCAAAACCACTGGATTAGTGGAACGGAAGCGTCTTTTTTCATGCAACTTCACAGTAATACGGGGTACCCAATGTCAACATTGACTTCTGGGGAAGCCCTTTTTCAAATCGTGGCATGTACTTAGTTTAGTACACACGGTGGATAACATCCTCGAAATCCGGCTCTTCCATATGAACGTCTTCCACTTCACCGAATTGACCCAGGATGCGGAGTGCTTCCATGGCACTCAGCTCCTCGCGATTGCATTCCACGGTTAAGGTCTGGCCGTTCAATTCACGGAAGCGAAGCGGGCTGGGTACGTTTTTAGATTGGTCAGGGATTTGGCAGCTGCTTCGATAGGTAACCGAGATGACAGTCGGCAAGCCGATGCGCTTGCGCAGGTCGTCGATTGTGCCGTCGAAGCCGAGCTTGCCATGATTAATGACGATAACGCGATTGCACAGCTGCTCGATATCGTCCATGTCATGTGTTGTCAGCAGGATCGTCTTGCCGAGCTCCTGATTAATCGTCTTTAGGAACTGGCGAATATTCTTCTTGGCGATGACGTCGAGGCCAATTGTTGGCTCATCGAGAAACAGAATGTCCGGATCATGCAGCAGCGCGGCCGCGATATCGGCGCGCATTCGCTGCCCGAGCGAGAGCTGACGTACGGGCGTTTTCATGAACTCGTCCATCTCAAGCAATTCGGTCAGCTGCTTGATGCGCTTCTGCTTCTCTGCAGGATCGAGCCCATACATCGCGGACAGAATATCATAGGAATCTCGCGTCGGCAGATCCCACCATAGTTGAGTGCGCTGTCCGAAAAGGACACCAAGCCGGCGGGTTACTTGCCGACGGGCCTTATAAGGACTTAGTCCAAATATCCGCACGTCGCCAGATGTCGGATGCAAAATGCCAGACAGCATCTTAATTGTCGTAGACTTGCCTGCGCCATTCGGCCCAATATATCCGACGAATTCACCGCTATTGATCGTGAAGCTGATGCCCTGAACAGCTTCCTTCACAATCTTGTCGCGAGAGATTAGGGAGCGAATGCCCTTGAAGGCACCTTCCTTCGGGGCGGGCCGGACGAAGCGTTTATGTAAATCGGTTACGGTAATCACGAGTATCCCCCTTTAATTCCGTTCGTTACGTGTGTTGCCTGTTGCTTTTTCAGGTTGATTGTTGCCGTTATTGCATTCTGCTCTATAGCTAGTTTTATATCAAGCTGCTGATCGAACTTCATACCGAACTACATATCGAGTTCCATATCGGGCTCTGCATTGTGCTCAATATGGACGTCAGCTTAGCTCCCTGTGCTCTGATAACGGGAAATCCCAATCTTCCACACGCGCAGGGCAATCAGGAACACGACGGTCGTAATCGCGGTGGACAGACCAATTAGCCATATGCCGGATTGATGACGCAAGATGTAGAGCGAAGGAATATAGTTCGCGAACCCGACGGGAATGATGCTAAGCAGCACTCCTTGCATCCATTTCGGATAAATGGTCATTGGGTATTGCGCTGCCGTACGAGCAGCATCCTCCGTAATGTTCTGCAATTCCTCGATACGGGTTACCCAGAAGCCGGCCGATGCGGTTAACAATCCAATGGCAAACAGCAGGACGGCACCCGATAAGATGACAAATATCGTGAGCGGTATGGCAGTCCATCCAATCTGTCCGCTGCGCATCATAACATTCATGCTGATGGTCAATATCGCGGTTCCTTGGATGAACTCTCCGAGCCTAATGGAGAAATTCTGTGACATCAGCGCCAGCAGTACAGGGACAGGACGCAGGAGCAGACTATCAAGAGCTCCGTTAACCAGATAGTTCTCCAAGTGGTGCACGTCCGAAGCAATCATTCGGTATATTGCCTTGGACAAGGATAAGATGGCATACAAATATCCAGCCTCCGCCAAGCTCCAGCCTTGGATATGGCCGAACTTCAGCAAAATGACTGCAAGCATAAGAAATTCGACGACACTGATAACGGCCGCCATTAGCGTAGAGAACCAGAAATTAAACTTGTACTGCATGCGGCTGCGAATACTTGCGCGCACGAGCAGCACATACATACGAATCCACTTCATCCGCCCTGCACCTCCACCTTGCGTCGCATAATCCCGGTAACGGCGAGACATGCGGCAGTGAATACGATGCACCACATCAGCGAACCTAACAGCGCGGACGGGGATTCCATGCCGAGATAGATTCGAGTAGGGACATAATGCAAGAACGGATAGAATGAGGCACGACTAATGTCGGCAAGCCAAGATGGCAGCCATTCGATTGGAATGAGAAAGCCCGACAGCAGCATGCTGAACGCATAATTGACCCAGTACAGCCAGACTGATTCTGTTGTCCAGAGCGCAGCGGCTCCGATCAGATAGTTCAGGCAAATTGAAATGTACGCGGCCAGCGTCAAAGCTACAGCGGTCCACACGTAAGTGATAATGGTAGAGGGGACGTGAAGCGGCATTACGAAGAAATATAAAATGTAGATCGGTAAAAACTTGTACACGAACTGGTAGGCGATTTGCCCCCATTCCTTGCTCATCAGCTGATAGAACAAGTGAACGGGACGAACGAGATCAAGGGCGATCTGTCCGGTTCGGACGGACTGCTGGATGCCAAGTCCATTCGTTAGAAAGGCAGCAACCCACAAGCTAGCTTGATTGAAAGCGACGTAGCTTACGATGCCATTCAAGCCATACTCGCCAAGCGGCCTTCCTTCGCCAATCCCTGTCCAGATCGAAATGTAGATAAATCCGAACATGAAGCTGGCGATGTTGTGCACCATATGGGCACTGCGGTATTGCAAATTACTGAGATACTTTTTGCGAGCCAAAGTAAAAAAGAGCATTCTCCACCTCCGTCATCTTCTACGTATTGCGGCGTGCCATACTAGTGATGCTAGGTGAAATGAATAAAAAGAGAGCGAGGAATATAGTACCAGATACGTTGTTGAGATGGCAAGTATTATTTTGGATGCAGCACGGAACGGCTGAAAGTTAATACTCATATTCCTGTCCTTGTTCCTATACTTGCCAACACCTAGATTTACGATATATAGTATATCTAGGTATTACATAGATATGGGAGGGATAATCGATATCATGCAGCCTAAGGTTAGCAAGGAACTATTAAAAGGCAGTACGGCTATGCTTATCTTGTCCATGCTGGAGAAGGAAGAAATGTATGGCTACGAGTTGTCCAAGCGATTGGAAGCCGCGTCTTCGGGATTGTTCGCTCTAAAGGAAGGGACGCTGTATCCAATTCTTCATGCACTCGAAAGTAAAGGCGAGGTGGAAGCTTATTGGAATGAGGCAAACGGCAGAGCCCGCAAATACTACCGAATTACGGAACAGGGGCGCAAGCTTCTGCAAGAGAAGACGCAAGAATGGCGCTTATTCCGTCGTTCGCTTGATCAGGTGCTGGGGGAGGTATAGGGATGACGCGGAGTGAGGAAGGAAGAGACACGAAGCACAGCTCTAACCTTGAACAATTTGTAGGTGATGTTCTGGCTCACGTGAAGGCCAAGCAGATGCACGGTGAGATTCGAGCAGAATTGCTGGATCATCTATTGAATGAGATCGAGTATGGGATGGATCATGGTATGGATGAATCAGCGGCTGCACAGCAGGCAGTGCGCAACATGGGGGGGCCTTCCGTTATGGCAGCGCAGTTCAATCAGGTGCATCGTCCTAAGGCGCCTTGGAAGCTATGGATATCCGTATTCGTGTGGATTGCTATTTGTGTAGTTGGCTTGTTTGCCGTGCAAGCTGGGAATCCTCAAGATCTTTATCGCTTATCTGCCGAGGGCTATGCATGGCGTCTAGTACCGGGGGTGGTGGCTTTTCTGTTTGCATTTTGGGTAGGTTATCAGAAATTGCAAAAAGGAGCAGTGTGGCTATATAGCTTAACTCTGCTGCTTAGCATCCTTACAATTTATTCATCTTTGAGTATAAACGGACAATCCTTTCTGTCAATTGGGACTATCTCGATTAATATGTTATATATTAGTCCTTTTTTGGTTCTGATCGCGCTGTATTCGATAACGAGCAATAAATTCGTTAAGATGCATCGTACGACACTACTTCTCGCCTTATTATCTCCGCCTATTATTATCTATCTTGCAGATGGCCGGCTATTGCAGTTATGTACCTTTCTATGCGGGGTGCTGGTCGTTGGTAAGTTAGCAGGATGGAAGTGGGGACATTTTAAGTGGGCTGCTTGTGGGATTGTAATTGCAGGAGGACTATGTTACGGATTCATAGAGAGGTTGCGCCTTCTAGTGAATATAAGAATTGAAAATTGGCTCCATACGCTGAACGGTTCTGCAGACATTTCATACCTCCATAACATCACCCAGCAAATTCTTCGCGGAGCAGGCTGGTTCGGCCATGGTATAGGAGAGCTTGCATCCCTACCTTATGTGACTAGCGATAACTTAAGCATTGCGATCATTCATATGTTCGGTTGGGTAGGCGGTCTAATTATGCTGATAGCTCTCACTATTATAATCACGACCATGTTCAGGCAAGCTTTGCTATTTCGCGATCCTTATGCCAAAGGTCTTGGAATTCTGATCAGCAGCATGATGGCTGTGCACTGCTTGTTATACATAGGAGGGATTATTGGCATTATCCCTATCAACGGAGCAGGGTTCCCAATGCTTGGTTCAGGCGGGAGTGAGATTGTATTGTGGATGATGCTGCTAGGATTGTACTCAAGCGCACATTGGAATAAAGATATGATACCGGTTATGAATCGGTGATCTACACATATGCTCGTAGTAGCAGCAACGAGGAAAAGGTGACATCCAATCGATGTCCCCTTTTTTTGAATAGGAAAATGTTGTTATTCGACTAGTGAAATCGTATGATCAAGGAGTAGCCGCAATGAAATGAAGGTGGCACCCATTCGGTGTCATCTTTTTTTATTTCCGCCATATAATCTAGCAATAGGGTAATAGAAACAAGGACAAGTTCACGATGACTGCACTACGAAAGGGAAGAAGGAGACGATGATAATGATGAATGGCAAGTTGAAATCGGTAATGATAACGGCGCTGTGCGCCTTGCTTGTTCTGATTGGAACGTTGACGTTCGTAGACGGACAGCCACCAACGAAGCATATAGCTTATGCTTCGTCAGGGCATGTGGTGGATAGGCATGAATCTAGTTCACATACACTGGTGGGGGTCGGAGATCAGACTTCTGTGTTGTCAGCGGCTGTTTCTTCACAGATTGCAGGGCAACAGGTTGGTGTTGAGCCTGCGGCTGCACCGGTTCTAGTAAGCAGTAAGAGCAAGTCTGAAGTCCCTGCCAATAAGCCGGACAAGGTCGTGTATCTGACATTCGACGACGGACCAAGTGTACATACGAAAGAAGTACTCGATATTTTGCAGCAGGAGAAAGTGAAGGGCACGTTCTTCGTATTAGGTCAGCAAGCAGAACGGAACCCTAAGCTAGTGGAGCGAATTGTAAATGAAGGCCATGCATTAGGCAATCATAGTTATAATCATGATTATTCAGAGCTATACAGTGATTTCCGTAAATTCTGGAGTCAAATTAAGCGTACAGGCGAGGCTGTTAAGAAGATCGTAGGCTATGAGCCAGAACTTGTTCGTGCTCCAGGCGGTACATTTTTGAACTTTGACAAGCAGTATTTTGATTTGATGAATCAAGCAGGCTATCTCGTCTATGACTGGCATGTAGACAGCAACGATTCGAAGCGGCGCGGTGTTCCTGCGAAGGAGATTGTTCAAGGCGTCAAAGACGGTGCTCTGCTTCCGTCAACCGTCGTGCTTATGCACGATGGGGTGGGGCATGGCGAGACCGTGAAGGCACTGCCGGAAATTATTCGCTATTACAAAACGAAGGGGTATACCTTTGATGTGCTCTCTTCTTATGTGAAACCTGTGCAGTTCAAGCTGGCTGCCAAGCAGCGCTGGTCGAGAACATCTGTAAGTAAAGCGTGGATCGAGGCCAACGTGAAGCCGATTCAAACAGTGAGCAATGATAAGGCACAGAAGCCGGGTCAAAAGCCAGACACTACCGCAGGCGGCGCAACGGATCCGAAGACGAATCAGAAGCCTGCTGAACCAGTGAAGCTGGACAGACAACTGACGATTGCGACGGAGCAAGGCGAACTTGAATTTGCGCCGGATCAGTTCATGAGTTATCAAGATCTTACCTATGTTCCGCTTCGTATGCTGGTGGAGCGATTGAACGGTACCGTGAAATGGAATACAGAATTGGAACGGGTAGATATTGAGTGGAATAATAGTTCGGTAGGCATTGATGTACGAGCGGGCAAGATGGAGTTGATTGGTCAATCAGGAGAGGACGGTGAGGTGAAGGTGCAGCCTCTTCGTATTGTGACCGAGAAGTATGTAACATGGGTACCATTACGGCAAGTGTTGGATGCATTCGGTGTAAAGATGACTAGTTATATGCTGTCCCCGCTTAAACCAATAGAGAAGCAAGAGTAGATGGAGTAAAGAGTAGATGTATGATGAAAATGTACCTGCTATGGATAAGAGAATGCAAAATTGATAGGTTTGAAAACAAATAGCTTGGGCGACACTGGTATATAGAACGGCCCGGGACGATTACAGGACGTGCAGAGGCACGCGGGAATCGTTCCGGGCTTTTTTTTGTCATGTTGTTGTCTATGAATTGCAAAGAAAAGAAAGTTAAAAATGATATACACCGTTCAGAGTTGATAGGGAGGGAATCGCATGACGAATGAATGGAGTGTTAGTGGTGGACAGCGTCCCCAGCGGGATACAGATGTGTGGCTGGCCGAGTTCGCGCAGCGGGGCTGGATTGCTTATCTGGAACGTATGGAGCAGGTCATTGTGGGCAAGAGAGAAGTGATTACGATGGCGGGGCTTGCGATGATAAGCGGGGGACATATTCTACTTGAGGATGTGCCTGGGGTTGGGAAGACGGTACTGGCACGTGCCATGGCGCGAGTGACAGGTGGATCCTTCCGTCGCATTCAGATGACGCCCGATATGATGCCTGCTGATATTACGGGCAGTATGGTTTGGGAGCCAAGCAGCGGTGAGCTGCGCTACAGCGAAGGAGCACTCCAGGCGAATGTAGTGCTCGCTGATGAGTTGAACCGAGCCCCTGCTAGGACGCAGTCAGCTCTGCTTGAAGCGATGGAGGAGCGGATGGTGACCGTGGACGGCATGACGCGTCCGCTTCCGGATCCATTTATGCTGATCGGTACTCAGAATCCACAGTATTTCGAAGGGACGTATCGGATGCCGGAAGCGGAAGCAGATCGCTTCATGATGCGATTGTCAATTGGATATCCGCATGCTGAACATGAGGCAGATATGCTGCTCCGCCAGCGAGAAGAGCATCCATTGATGCGTGTTAAGCCGCTATGGACTCCAGAGGAATGGCGCTTACTCGTGAGACGCGTGCATATGGTGCATGTAGATGAAGCACTGTGCCGCTATATGGCGGATCTGGCGCTAGCGACTCGTACTCATGAATCGGTAGCGCTCGGGGTCAGTCCCCGGGGAACGCTTGCGTTGATGCGCTCAGCACAGGCACATGCTTGGGTAGAGGGACGAACTTATGCCGTGCCAGACGATGTGAAGGCTGTTGCAGTCTATGTACTGGCGCATCGGCTACAGCTCCACAACCATGCCGTACGAGCAGGCATTGTGGCTGAGGAGATTGTGCTGGAGGTGCTGGGTCACACAGCTGTACCCGGATTCCCATCAGGTTCTGCAGGCAAGAAGGGGACGAGCGGAGGTGGTTCGTCAGCCTCTACGAGTCTGGCTGGAAGGACTAGACAAGCTTCCACTTATCGTACACATGCAAGGGATGTGCAGTTCCCATCTGTTCAAGGAGAGCAGACGAACTCACGCCAAGCAGGGAAGCGCATATGGTTCGGAGGAGATTATCAATGAAGCAAGCGCTAAGACATCTATTCACAGCTATCGGCTGCTTGGCGCTGGCGTGGATCGGGTTTCAACGGGAAAGTGCTGCAGTCTGCTTCCTGGCAGCCATATTGGGTGTCATGTTGGTTAGCAGCGCCCGTTCTTATTGGATAGGAAGCAGGCTGCGCTCGGTGCAGACTGTACACCAACCGATTATTCCGCAGCGCAATGAGAACAGGAACATGGTATTTCTCGTCACCATGACAATGAAGCGTCCGTTTCCCGTATTGTGGCTGCGAGTGACAGAGTTCTGGACTCGTACAGGAGGGGCAGGAGGGGCGTGGATGTGTCGACGACTTCTATTTCCTCGCCGCCGCCAATCTCTTACTTTTACCTCATCCTTTGCAGGGGCTCCGCGAGGTGTATATGAGCTTACCCGCATTGAGCTTCAGTATGGGGATGTATTCGGTTGGTTCAAGCACAATGCAATCATCCGTCCGAGCGAAGAGAATGCGCCTGTATGTATTATGGCACCTGATCTCAGCACAGGAAATGGGTCGGCTAATGAGCAATATGCAATGGAAATTACGGAAAGCTTGGGAAGCCCTGAGAACACAAGCATTTATGGAACGGCTGAGCGGCAACAAGAGTCAGCGCTGTTCTCCCCATCCTTATATGGAGAAGGGGGCGAGCCGTGCACAGCAGTGACGAGTGGGATGCAAAGTGCTGAGCTTCGAACGTACCGTGCCGGGGATCAATGGAGATCTATTGACTGGAGAATGTATGCGAAGCGCCGATTGCTTGCAGTTCGTGTTCCTGAAGCGGGACAACTCGAACAATGGGATATTGCAGTGGATGATACAGGGTGGCGGAATGAGCTGACTCAGCATACGACGAACATGAACTCAAAAACAAATACGAACATAAATAAAAACACAAACAAAAGTACAAATATCAAAACGACTGCGAATAAGAAATCGAGCGCGAAGGCAAATATGGGTGACTTGCAAAAGGAAACGAAGCTGCTGCAACAAATGGAAGCAACGGTTTCAGCGGCAGCAGCCCTTGTAAGACAGAAGATGGAAGCGGGACATACCGTTCGCTTATTCTGGATCAGTGATGGAGCTAGTGTGCATGGTGCTCGGAATGCTATTATCGCACTCGCTGCCGAGCAGCTGGGCAAGCGTGAAGAACACCGTTGGAACTATGAAGAGGGAACTCCTTCGATGGTGCATGCAAATGCAGCAGTCCCTAGAAGGCTTGCCGTTGTAAGTTGGGACAGACACTCCCAGAAGTGGGGGGCTGCACAGCATTTTACGGGGCTTCACCAAGTGGATCAATGGCTGAATGCTGACGAGATCCAACGATTCGAGCCATCAGCGACTAGAATTGTGGGCAGCCAGAACACAGCGAATGCGAGTGTCTCGGCGGCAGCAAGTGAGCGAGTCGGAGTGAGAAGCAGTGAGCGAATGAACGATAGTGAGAACCGAGGTGAGTATCGTGTATCTACCGACAGTTGGACGACAGCACAAGGGTAAATCGCAACCGCTGCATACATCTGCGGCTCCAAGCAGCAAGCTTACCTGGTTGATGCGTTGGAAGGCTGCTGGATTTACTGTACTGCTTTTCGCCTTGTTCGCAGAGTGGTTCTATCCCCTGCAAGAGGTGGGACGCAATATTGACTTGAGCGATGTTCGCCCATTTCTCGTTGCGGTGGCGATATATTTGCTTCTTGGCTTAATTGTTCACCATACTGCACTGTCTGTGGTTCTGTATGGGATGGTGGCGATTGGAACGACCGCTTGGATGTTCGGCTCCGTTCGAGTACTTCCCCATGCGTCAGACTCCTGGCTAATGGGTGAAGGGTTTGTCCGTTCTTTGTTAGCAGGCTTAGGCAGAATCGGTACCGCACTGCGCACAGATATCAATGGCTGGATGGATGGCCATTGGTTGAACACAAGTGGTGAATTGCGGACACTGCTTCTTCTCATCGGTTGGGCGATGCTGGCGTCATCGATTCAATCGCTTATGTTAAGCCGCAGGACGGTGCTCTTTTTTACGGTGTCAACAATTGTTTATTTATTTGGATTCGAATTGGGATTCGGTATCGAAATAACGGGATCGGTCGCGCGAACGGTTGGCTGGGGATTGCTCTTGTCAGCGTGGCTGTATTTGGATGAACAGTTGGACTCTGATACAGAACGCTCACGCATTGGACATTGGCCATTTAGCTGGTTGTTGTGCGCCTTGCTGCTGTCCTTAGCCGTGGTTGGGATTGCTGAAGGAATCAAGCAGGTGTATGCATGGCCGAAGCCAATGCCGCTGAAATCGTTCGAAGCATTGACGCAGTCATTACAACCAAATGATTTGGCGGAACGAGGCAGGGGAAGAAAAGATGGGAATAACGGATCGGCTGTAGAGGGGCAGGATCAAGTCCGTACATCGATGATGGTAACAGGCTATAGCACAGACGACTCTGAGCTGGGACGTCCATTGCGTGACAATAATGAGGAATGGTTCACCGCGATATCTCCTGAGCCTACGTATTGGCGGGGAGAGAGCAAATCCATCTATACGGGGAGGGGCTGGACGAGCCCGCAAAAGGGAGAAGAGAAAATTGAACTGTCAAGCTCTTTGCAATTAGACCAAACGGGGGGGCATGAAGGGTGGTCGGAACCTTTTCAACAGACGATTATATGGAAGGGGTTCAAGCCGAAGTATCCCTTGCTGTTCGGAGGGGTGCCAGAGCGGATAACCTCTTGGCTTCCTAATGCAGAAGAGGCTGGAAATGAAGTTCCATCACAGCATTTCGTTCGCTATAATTCCCTATCCGAACGGTACGGAGCTGACATCGGAATATCGGATACGACGGGGATTCCATTAACCTATCAGTATGAGACAAGGGTGTTTCGTTTTCAGACAGAACTGCTTCAATCAGCACCGGAGAAGGTGTGGTCGGATGATATACGCGCGACCGGATTGCAGCTGCCAGAGGCGCTTCCGAATCGCGTTCGTGAGCTAGGTAAACGCATTACAGCGGGGGCAGACAGCCAGTATGACAAGGTTCGGAGGGTGCAGCAGTTTTTGCAGCAGGAATACATGTATACCAAGTCGGATGCAATCGTCCCGCCAGCCGGAAGGGATTTTGTCGATTATTTTCTGTTTGACTCGAGGCAGGGGTATTGCAATCATTTCTCGACATCAATGACCGTGCTGCTTCGCACTCAGGGCATTCCAGCCCGCTGGGTGAAGGGGTTCGCTCCGGGAGAAGCTGATTCGCCTGGACATTACACAATTCGAGGGACGGATGCTCATTCCTGGGTTGAGGTGTATTTCGCCTCCATAGGATGGGTGCCGTTTGAAGCGACTCCGCCTATAGGCGTACCAGGAGGCTCTGTGGCTGCTTCGAATCCTGACGTCATTACGGCTTCTACTCCCATAAGCGAAGGTACGAGCGGATTATCTACCGCTGCATCAGAACAAGCCGGGTACCGTACGCCACCAGAGGTTGTCGCGATGTTGAACGATGCAGCAGCCGAGAAGACTGGAGAGGGTTGGGGGGCGGTTCGTCAGTTCGGCAACAAGATCGCACAATGGTGGGACACTGGAGTACAGGCCACTCGTGCCCATATTGAGCAGGAATGGCATGCGCTTCAGCGTGTTCCCGAGGAATGGACAAGCGAGGCTTCCCGCAGTGGGATTGGTACAGCGTTGCTATCCCTTGTCCGCAAGGCGGTTACACAGATGCCGGTTCTCCTATTTGGCGGCGTGATCTTTATCGTGTTTCTATTGCTCACTATGAAATGGGCATGGCAGCGCAATGCGATGCAGCGCAAACTTCGCCGACTGGTGCATGCGCAGCAGCACAGCTTCCGTATGAGTCGCGTACAGGAAATGGGGCGTATCGCTTGGTCGCTTGTCGAGCGCAAATACGGTGCTAAGCCATGTGGAATGACATGGAATGAGTATGCTGGGCAAGCTGCCAGAACTCGTATTCCATCTGCAAGCAATCCGACACGCCATACAGAACATCAAGACTTGGAGCGTGATAAGGAACCGCTAGATCAATTTATAACTGCATGCAATTTGCTTTTCTTCGGGGGGCAGCAAGGGAATGCAGCTGTACAGCAGCAGTTTGTTGATGGCTGTGCACGAGTGCTTCGCGACTGTAATCGAGATAAGCGATGAATCCTCCAATTAAGGAGGATTCATTTTTTTATTTCCGCCGATTATCATAGTGACTTATGCCTGATAGGAATTACGCAGATTTCTTTCTCTTGGAGATTCGACGATTTTGCCAAGATGTTTTGCTTCGTACACGCTTCTTGGCAAGCACGCCTCCTCTTAGCGGACGTTTGCGGAGACGTCTATTGATGCGCTTATTGATACGTCTACTGCTGCGTCGAGTAAGTCTGGCACCGGAACGCGCGGTTCTACGTTTTCTTTTTTTACCGTATTTGCGAGTCCGTATGGAAGTGGAGGAAGCGGTTCTGCGTTTACGTGGGTAGTGAACTGGAGCAGCGCTCTCCTTAGCAGCAGGGATAGACATAGATGCATCAGTCCAATATCGAAGATCGCCATGTGTGCGAATGGTTGGCAGCTGTCCATAATGGACCAAGTGAAGAACACCGCGCTTGTGCAGGCTCGCAAGGTGGGCAGCAATTTGGGGATCGAGGAAGACCTGCAATTCCTCTTCTCTCGCTGTCGTCCACGTCGATAAGCGCCTAACATCGTCATCCACATATCCAGGGTGGCATAGAATCTCCGTGATTCCTTGCGGGGCATTGTTCACCAGCTTCAAGAGCAGGGATACACCTGTGTCTTTGCTAAATGTGTGCATCATTAGCGTGTCAGCAACCCATGGAAGTTCGGGATCCGGCCTACTAGGGTGCACACGCACAGGAAGCTGTTCCTGTTGAGCCAGGCGTTTGACCCATGCGTATACGCCTTGACTGTAGAAATGGATATGGTGGTGCGAATCAATATGGGTAGGATGAAGACCATGCTGCACCATGCGCTGATACTGGTTGTCGAGTTCAAGTGAGATATCTTGCTCTGTCCAATCATCCAGCATGCCGTGGAAGGAGCCGTCCTCTCGTACGAGAGAAGGGATAAGAGTTGGATCGGTAACAGGCGAGCCATAGGTTAAATTGCAGTGCAGTCCCACTCCCAGGGAGGGGGTAGATCGAGCAATGGACACAGCATCGAGGAAGCCAGGGGTGTTGATCATTAAGGACGCACTGCTGACTGTTCCAAGCCGGTGAGCTTCCAAGATACCGCGATTCACGCTGTTCGATAGACCGAGGTCGTCAGCATTAATGATTAAATATCGAGACAATGACAATCCCACCTTCTATTGTTTTAGTACTAATAGATGATGAGACGGGTGCAAAGGAAAGTGCAATTGTCCACATATCCATAAATTAGCTGACAATTAAAAAGGAGAACCCTATGCCCGTCTCGATTATTTGCCCACGGTAGGGTAATGAAGCAGTGTGATATAGCGGATCACTTCATCCGTATTATTGGTGTATGTATGACTTTCGTTCGCGGTGAAACGGAGCGCCATATTCGGTTCGAGGATATACGTGTTCCCGCCAATGCCGACTTGAAGCTGTCCATTCATGACCATGATGAATTCATCGACACCCTCGTAATGCGGCTCGGAGGTATAGCTGCAGCTCGGCTCGATGACGACACTATATACTTCAAATCCTTTATCCTGCTCGAACGGGAAAATTGGATATGCGCGGTAATCCCCCTCTTCTTCCACAAGGGGCGTCGTTTCGTCCATGTGCACAACGGTGACGTTCGGGGTTGATTCTTCCATTAAAGTTGCAAATGAAATACGGAGTCCATTCACAATTTTCCATAGAACAGAAATGGTTGGATTCGATTCTCCGCGTTCAATTTGCCCCAGCATACCCTTACTGACTCCACTCATTTCGGATACTTGATCAAGGCTAAGGCCCCGTGATTTACGTATTTCTTGTAGATTCTTGCCGATTTTCTTATGTATCGGTTCTGACATGGGATACTCCTCTCTGGTTGTCTATCCAATCCATTCCAAAATCATACAAATCACCATGTACAATATAACGCACAAACGTATAATATATTATACAGGAAAATGTTAGAAATATTTACTGCTTCTATTGTAAGAAAAAATCGAGGAAGGGGCAATCAGTTTATGACCCAAACGATGATCGGATTAGTGAAGGCAGAGCGCAAGCCTGGAGCAGTATTACAAGAGGTGCCTATACCTGCCTATGGCCCCCATGACGTACTCATTCGGGTGCAGGCATCCTCGATATGCGGTACGGATGTTCATATTTACAAATGGGATGATTGGGCTGCGCGGACCGTTGTTACACCTAATGTGTTCGGTCATGAATTCGCAGGCGTAGTTACTGCCGTTGGCAATGAAGTGACGAATGCGAAGCCAGGGGATTATGTATCAGGCGAAGGGCATGTGGTCTGTGGGATGTGCAAGGCTTGTCGTACAGGCAATGCGCATGTGTGCGCGAACACACGCAGCTTCGGCATAACGATACCAGGCTGTTTCGCGGAATATGCAGTTGTTCGAGACAGCAATGTCATCCATAACGATCCGAAGCTTCCGCCGCATATTGCATGCTTGCAGGATCCACTCGGCAATGCGGTGCAGGCTGCGTTGTCCGGCGATATCGTAGGCAAGAGTGTAGCGGTTATCGGCGTTGGACCGATCGGACTGATGGCGATCGCGGTTGCGAAGGCCTGTGGAAGCGGGACTGTAATTGCTGTAGATGTGAATTCGTACCGATTGGATATGGCCAAAGCAATGGGCGCTGATGTCATCATTAATAGTGCGGAGGAGCCGCTTGTCGACACTTTAATGCAGCATACTGGCGGTGAGGGCGCAGAGGTCGTGCTGGAAATGTCCGGTCATCCTGGGGCGATCCGCGATGCTTTGAAAGCGGCTGCACAAGCTGCTCGCGTATCTCTGCTTGGCATTCCGACAGAGGAAGTGCCATTCGACTTGGCAAGGGATATTATTTTCAAAGGTCTGCATATTGAAGGGATTACAGGACGGCGCATGTTCGATACTTGGTATCAGATCAAGGGTCTGCTCAATCGCGGCCGCTTGAATTTAGAGCCGCTCGTTACGCATCATTTCCGACTGGATCAGTATGAAGAAGCATTTGAGCTAATGGCGTCTGGGAAATGTGGGAAAATTGTATTCTCGCATGACCTTAACCGAGCAATATAGGTTCCTTAGGTGAAGGATTCAGATGATTCAACATGTAATCTAATTCGGGAGGTTGGACTAATGGCAGGATTTGAAGTAATCGAGGGTCAACTGAAGAGCCTGAAGGCGGAAGGACGGTATCGGCCGCTCACTGTATGGGAGGGGGGCTCCGATTCTTGGATGACGTTACAGGATGGTCGCCGTGTGCTGCAAATGTCTTCGAACAACTATTTGGGATTGACGAAGCATCCAGCCCTTAAGAAAGCTGCCATTGAGGCGATTGAAGACTATGGAGTAGGGGCAGGCTCGGTACGAACGATTACGGGGACACTCGACATTCATGACCGATTGGAGCAGCGCTTGGCGGAATTCAAGGGGACGGAGGCCACGCTTGTATTCCAGTCTGGTTTTACGACGAATCAAGGCGTGCTATCTTCTATTCTTGGTCCGGATGATGTGGTTATCAGTGATGAATTGAATCATGCGAGTATTATTGATGGCATCCGCCTTACGAAAACCAATAAACGCATATATGCGCATAAAAATATGGATCAGCTTGAAGACGTACTCAAGGAATCCGGCTCGTATCGTCAACGGATTGTGGTAACAGATGGCGTATTCAGCATGGATGGTGATATTGCCCCGCTGCCGAGTATTGTAGAGCTGGCTGAACGGTATGACGCCCTTGTCTATGTCGATGATGCGCACGCAAGCGGCGTGCTTGGCAAATGCGGCAAGGGATCTACTGATCACTTTGGGCTGCATGGCCGGGTGCATATTCAAGTAGGTACTTTGTCCAAGGCGGTTGGTGCTGTTGGGGGATATGTAGCCACCTCCCAAGTGTTGAAGGACTATTTAACCCATACGGCGCGTTCGTTCCTGTTCAGCACGGCGCTTCCGCCTTCTGTCGCGGCAACATGCTTGGCAGCCATTGACGTTCTGCAGCGTGAACCGGAGCTGACGGAGCGGCTGTGGGCCAACGCGAATTCATTCCGTGCTTCCTTGCAGGCAGACGGATTCGATACCGGAGGGAGCGAGACGCCGATTATCCCGATTATTGTCGGTGATCCAGCACGAACGATGGCCTTCTCACAGCGATTGCTGGAAGAAGGGATATGTGCGCAAGGAATTGTATATCCGACTGTAGCACTAGAGCGTGGCCGGGTTCGATTAATTGTAACCGCACAGCATACAGCTGATGATTTGAAGTTTGCACGAGATGTGTTGAAGAAGGTTGGCACTGAATTTGGAATATTGTAAGGTTGAGGAGGCTTGTAGATATGCTTAGGCATATCTGCAAGCTTCTTTGAATATTTTTTAAATGTAAGCGCTATATATAGCTGAACCGTTGAGACTAGTCGCAGCCTAATGACCGGAATCTAATGTAAAAAAATAACTATCAATCTTAGGATCTATGCAGTATAATACATAGAAATACATACATATGCACGTGAATAATAGGTGTTTTGTCACTATTTCAAAGTCGTCTTTTATGTTCATGAACCGTGGAATAACAGTGTTTTTTGACTTTATATGGTGGACAATCCCTCGGAGAGTTAGCGATACCTCTAAAATGTATATTTATAAATTTTCTTACAGAAATATAGAAAATCCCTATGGTAACAGAACGATACCCCATCACATGACCCAAGCGTCACCGCTCTGACATCATCGCCGTACAACTTTGCTTTTGAGCAGATAGTTTTTCTTCATTAACGAGTTAGATAATCAGTGTAATAAAGAGATATTTAGATTAAACGGAAGTGTTTACAGGAATATGTAGTGAATATTCGGGGAATTCGACTTATTGATCATAAATTGAACCAATTTTACTATGTACATAAATTTACCAGTGGATTATAATTAGGCCTATGAAATTCCTACTGTGCTTATAGGAATAGTCGATAATAAACTTGTTCATTTCAGGAGGGTCAACATGAAGAAAACTTTGCTTCTTCTCTTATCTCTAACGCTGGCTAGCAGCTTGCTTCTGGCAGCTTGCTCGAATGACAGTGCCGCACCTGCAGACCAAGGACAAAGTCAGGTGTCATCCAACAACTCCAGTTCGGGAGAGACCGCGACACCTCCTGCAGATTTGTTGACAGAACCGGTTAGTGCTTCGGATATGTCGAAGCTCCCAGAACAAGCGAAGAAGCGTACCGACATGATCATTGTCGGGTTGGTAGATCCGAGTGGTGCCTTTACACCTTACTTCCAGCAGAGCGGATATGACGGCAACGTGTCCTCCATTCTGTACACTCCACTCGTTACGAATGACGAGAAGGGACTGCCGATTCCAGGATTGGCCGAGAAATGGGAGATTACGGAGGATGGAAAAACATTTACGTTCCATCTGCGCCAAGGCTTGAAGTTCAGTGACGGCTCACCGATTACAGCCGATGATGTTGCGTTCACATGGACGCTGGTCAATGACAAGGGTTACTCCGGTGAGGAGGATCTGTCCATCATTGGTATTGAAGGGGCAAAGGCATTCAAAGAAGGCAAAGCAACTTCCATTTCTGGTATTAAGGTCATCGACGCCAATACAATTTCCGTCACGTTGGAAAAAGGAAATGCTCAAGCGTTGACGGTTCTTGGCGGGGATGTGTTGTCCAAAGCTTACTACGGCAAAGATTACAAACCTGGTCAATCTCAGGACTTTATCAAAAATTTGCATGCGAATCCGGTTGGAACAGGCCCATACAAGCTTGAGAAGTTTATTCCTGGGCAAGAGGTTCGCTTTGTCGCTAACGAAAATTATTATAAGGGCAAGGCAAAGACTGAGCATTTCATATACAAAACAACGGAGGGCGATACGTGGCAGTTCATCGAGACAGGTGAGCAGGATTACGGTTCCTTCACGGCAACACAAGAAAATATTGAGAAGCTGAAATCCTTGGGCTTCTTGAATCTCGTTCCGGTTATATCCAGCAACTATAGCTTCTTGGCATTTAACCACGAGCACGCCACGTTCAAAGACAAGCGCGTTCGTCAGGCATTGACTTATGGACTGGATCGCCAATCCATCTACGTAGATGCGAACCAAGGCGCAGGGCAAGTGGCGAACATCCCAAGTTCACCAACTTCTTGGGCATATACAGAAGAGGGAATTAACCCATACAACTATGATCCGGAAAAAGCAAAAACATTGCTTGACGAAGCTGGCTGGAAACCTGGTAGCGACGGCATTCGCGAGAAGGACGGGCAAAAGTTGAAACTCCACTTTATCGGTTCCAAGAGTAAGGGGAATGACTTGTTCGTAACGATTGCGAAGGAAAATTACGCAGCGATAGGGGTTCAATTTGAGCCAGAGCTGTTCGCAGACTTCAACGCACTTGGTGCGAAATCAGACAGTGGCGATTACGACATTGCTTCCTTCTCAACGCCAGTTCTGGTGGATCCTGCGGATGGCGTTCGCCGCTTCGTGAACGGTGAAGTAAAGGGCTATGACAACCCGAAGGTGAAGGAGTTGTACGAGAAGGGCTTGGCAACCTCGGATATTGAAGAGCGCAAGAAAATCTATAAAGAATTGTTCCAAGTGTTGAACGATGATATGCCTTACATCTTCGCAAGCTATCGCAAATCCGTATATGCCTACAACGGACGCATCCATGGCTTGAAGGTTACTCCGCTGACTGGCGTAGCTGGAAGCGTGTTTGACTGGGAATTGAAATAATGATTATTGGAGCCCCTGGCCTGCATCTTCATTCGCAGCCAGGGGCGAATGACTTCCAAAAGGAGTGCAATCATGAGTAACTTTTTACTGCGAAGACTTTTGTACATGATCCTCATTTTGTCTGCCGCATCCTTATTTATTTTTGTGCTGTTTGCAATGATGCCAGGTGATTTTTTGGCGGGAAATACGAAGCTGTCGCCTGAACGGAAGGAGGAGCTCAGGGCAATTTATGGGCTGAACCAACCGGTGCTGGAGCGGTATTGGAACTGGATGACAAATGCGTTCCATGGCAATTTTGGATATTCTCTTGCACAGCAGAAGCCTGTAGTGACGCTGTTTAATGATTATGTGTGGAATTCGTTTTTGCTAGCCATTGTATCTACCTTTTTCACATGGCTATTGGCGGTTATTATCGGGGTTGTATCGGCGTACAAGCAGTATTCCTTCTTTGATACGGCCGTAATGGTCTTTTTATTTGCTGCGATGTCCATTCCATCATTCTTCATCGGATTGTATCTGATCAAGTTGCTGGCAGTTGATCTGAAGATATTGCCTCCTGGCGGAATGATGACAACAGGAAGCAATGCTACAGGGATGGCTCATGTATGGGAAGTCGTGGATCATATGGTGATGCCGGTAGCAGTGATGGTATTGCTCGGAGTAGGTTCATTAACTCGATATTTCCGCAGCAACATGATTGACGTTATTCGGCAGGACTATGTCCGGACAGCTAGAGCAAAGGGGATGAAGGAACGCGTTGTGCTGTATCGGCATGCGCTTCGCAATGCGATGCTTCCAGCAATCACCCTGGTGGGATTTGAACTTCCAGGATTGTTCGGTGGTTCGATGATTATCGAGAAAATTTTTAACTGGCCTGGGATCGGGCAGTTGTACATGCAATCCTTCGGTACGAGGGACTATCCGCTGCTCATGGGCTTTACGATGTTCATTGCTATCTTGACGATAATTGGCACACTTATTTCCGATGTATTGTATAAAGTCGCCGATCCGCGCGTCAGATTGCATTAAGGGGGTTCCATCATGTCTTCCATTACCGGCGGGGTAACAGAGGTTCAGCGGACGGTGCCAGTAGCGGCACGAACGTCTCTATGGCGTCAAGCATTTCACAAACTATTAAAAAATAAACTGGCCGTATTCGGCTTGTTCTTCTTCATATTTATGTTCTTGGCTTGTTTCATCGGACCACTATTCTCACCATATGCGGATGGCAAGAGCAATCTGGCTATGATGAACAAAGCACCTTCGATGAAGCATTGGCTCGGTACAGACGGGCTCGGACGAGATGTGTTGACACGGCTGCTGCAAGCCGGGCGCATATCCTTAACTGTAGGCTTTGCATCAATGATTATCTCCGTATTTATAGGTTCAATTCTCGGTGCGGTTGCGGCATATTATCGTGGTGTTGTCGATCAAGTAATTATGCGGATTGCTGACTTGCTGCTGACAATTCCGAGCATGCCGATCTTGTTCATACTGGGGGCTTTGATGTCCGAGTGGAAGGTACCAACGGAATATCGTATGTATTTCATCATGATTATACTCAGCTTTATAGGCTGGCCTGGATTAGCACGACTGGTGAGAAGCCAGATGCTCAGTATTCGCGAACGAGAATTTATGCAGGCGACAATTGTGCTTGGGCTTGATGACAAGCGCAAGCTCTTCAACCATATGATTCCGAATATTGCACCTCTTATTATCGTAGCTGCTACTTTAAGTACGGGCGGAGCGATATTGAGCGAATCCACACTTAGCTTCTTCGGTCTGGGGGTACTGCCTCCAACTCCTACGTGGGGGAATATGATTGAGGCGGCGAACAGCATTATGGACTTTGAGAAGCGTCCGTGGCTATGGATACCGCCCGGGGTTGCTATCTTTACTACAGTAATCGCTATTAACGTATTTGGTGATGGTTTGCGAGATGTTCTCGATCCTAAACAGAAGAAGTAAGGGAATGACAGTTGATGAAAAATGTAATCGAAATTGATCATCTCAGTACTTATTTTTATACCGAAGCAGGAGCTGTTAAGGCAGTCAATGATATTAGCCTGCGTATTCGTGAAGGGGAAACTGTATGCATCGTCGGCGAATCAGGCTGCGGCAAAAGTGTAACCGCAATGTCCATAATGGGGCTCGTCGAAGAGCCAGCAGGTAAAGTGGTGAACGGCAATATCCAGTTCGGTGGCAAGGATCTGCTCCACATTCCGAAGGAAGAGCTGCGCCAAATCCGTGGTAACGATATTGCGATGATATTCCAGGAGCCAATGTCCTCTCTGAACCCGGTGCTTACGATCGGCAAGCAGATTATGGAGCCTCTCATGGTGCATATGAAGCTATCGAAGAAGGATGCGCGGGTTCGGGCTCGTGAGCTAGTAGAGCTGGTTGGAATCTCCCGTGCAGAACAGATCTTGGACAGTTACCCGCATCAGTTGAGCGGGGGCATGCTGCAGCGGATTATGATTGCAATCGCGATGTCCTGTAATCCGAAGCTGCTCATTGCGGATGAACCGACGACGGCACTTGATGTAACGATTCAAGCGCAAATTCTGGATATGCTGCGTCAAATCAAAGAAGATTCGAACATGTCTATTTTACTCATCACCCATGACCTTGGTGTCGTTGCAGAAATTGCTGATTACGTAATCGTGATGTACTCCGGCAAGATCGTGGAAGAAGGCGAAGTTGTCGAGCTGTTCGAGAATCCGAAGCATCCTTATACACAAGGTCTACTTCGTTCGAAGCCTGTCATCGGCCAGCGTCAGGATGACTTGTATTCGATTCCGGGACAGGTACCTAACCCATTGTCTTTGACTGAGTCCTGCTATTTCCATGATCGCTGTGACCGCTGCATGTCCGTGTGCACAACGAAGCAGCCACAGCTGAAGGATACAGCTGAACGGCATCGGGTTGCTTGCTGGCTGTATGAGGAGGGAATTCAACATGGCTGAGACATTGCTCGAAGTGAAACATTTGAAAAAATACTTCCCGATCACCTCAGGCATATTCAATCGAACCGTTGGCCATGTGAAGGCGGTAGATGATATCAGCTTCACCATCAAGCGGGGGGAGACGTTCGGCTTGGTTGGCGAATCCGGCAGCGGGAAGAGTACGGTAGGGCGTACCATTATTCGTTTGTTGGAGAAGACAGAAGGCGAAGTGAAGTTTCAGGGGATTGATATCTATGGCATGCAGGAGAAGGAGCTACGCAAGCTTAGACCGAAGATGCAGCTCATCTTCCAAGATCCGTACAGTTCTTTGAACCCTCGTGTTCGCGTCGGCGATGCCATTGGCGAGGCGCTGCTTAACCATGGGATGACCACGAAGGAAGAAGTTCGGGATCGAGTGCTTGAGGTTATGGAAGCATGCGGTCTATCGGCCTATCAGTATGATCGCTTTCCACATGAGTTCTCAGGTGGTCAACGTCAGCGCATCGGAATTGCCAGAGCGCTTATCCTAGACCCGGATCTCATTATTGCGGACGAGCCAGTCTCAGCGCTCGATGTATCGATTCAGGCACAGATTATTAACTTATTCCGCAAGCTGCAGAAGACACGCGGCTTGACGTATTTGTTTATCTCCCACGACCTAAGCGTCGTGGAGCATCTGTGTGATCGAATCGGGGTTATGTACTTGGGCACCATGATGGAGACGGCGTCGCGAGACGAATTGTTCCGCAATCCGCTGCATCCGTATACGAAGGCACTGTTATCAGCTGTGCCGATTCCGATACCGAAGCTGAAGCGTGAACGAATCGTCCTGCAGGGGGATATTCCGAATCCAGCCAATCCTCCATCTGGCTGTAAGTTCCACACACGCTGTCCGTTTGCGACCGATATTTGTCGTGAGCAGGTTCCGGTATTCAGGGATGTAGGCAACGACCATCAAGTGGCCTGCCACCTCGTATAAGCCGATTTTGATCACGAAGTAATGTAATGGGTAATTCGGCTGGTTTTGATACGCAAATCCAATAGAATGTCCCGACAGTCGGATTGCGACTTCGGGGCATTTTTCATATAACGGATAGGGACAACCACACCGACAGTTCTTAATGATGGAATGAAGAGGGAAATAAACAACAATAGTGCACAATAACCATGAACAGATTTTCGCATATACACACCTCGATTTTTAGGGGGGATCAGCTGTTACCGCTATGGGAAGGGGCTGATGTTCCATGATTTTACTATTTCGACCCTATAATAACTTGAATAGTTTTCAAATTAATGAAAAATAATAGCATTTTACCAGTAATTTTATATGGTTATCCAAACTTGATCACATAACACATTGACTCACGTTTTTCAATTTCGTTATAATAGTGGACAATATGTAGAGGGAGGCACGGCAATGACAAAGCAACATCATGAAATGATCGTTGTCCTCGATTTTGGCGGACAATATAACCAGCTCATCGCACGTCGTATTCGCGATATGGGCGTGTACAGTGAACTGGTTCCATACAACACTTCAATTGAACGTATTCAAGAACTGAATCCAAAGGGGATCGTATTCTCCGGCGGTCCAGCGAGCGTATACGAAGAAAATTCACCAATGGTAGATCCGCGTATTTATGAATTGGGTCTTCCAATCATGGGGATTTGCTACGGTATGCAAATGATGTCGCATCAGCTGAAGGGTAAAGTTGAGCGTGCAGGCAAGCGCGAGTACGGGAAAGCTGATGTTGTATTCCAGCCAGGCAGTGAATTGGCACATGGCTTGGAAGCAAACCAAACCGTATGGATGAGCCATACGGACTTGGTTGTTGAGCTTCCAGAAGGCTTCCGCGTTGACGCGGGTACGGAGCATGCTCCAATTGCGGCAATGAGCCATCCGGAAAAACGTTTCCATGCGGTACAATTCCACCCTGAAGTACGTCATTCCGTATACGGTAATGAAATGATTCGCAACTTCTTGTTCCGTGTATGCGAATGCAAGGGCGACTGGTCGATGGAAACATTCATTGAGGACAAGGTGCAAGAAATTCGCGAGACAGTCGGTGATCGCAAAGTATTGTGCGCGCTTAGCGGCGGTGTAGATTCCTCCGTTGTAGCGGCACTTATTCATAAGGCAATTGGTGATCAACTGACATGTATGTTCATCGATCACAACTTGCTGCGCAAAGGCGAAGCTGAAGGCGTAATGGAGACATTCGTTGGCAAGTTCGATATGCATGTGGTTAAAATTGATGCACGCGAGCGCTTCATGAGCAAGCTTACCGGTGTATCCGATCCAGAGCAAAAACGTAAAATCATCGGCAACGAGTTCATTTACTGCTTCGACGAAGAGTCCGCGAAGCTGGGCGACTTCGACTTCTTGGCACAAGGCACATTGTATACGGATATCGTAGAGAGTGGAACAGCAACTGCTCAGACGATCAAGTCCCACCACAACGTTGGCGGCTTGCCTGAGGACATGAAGTTCAAGCTGATCGAACCTTTGAACACGTTGTTCAAGGACGAAGTTCGCAAAGTCGGCGAAGAGCTCGGCTTGCCGCGTGAAATCGTATGGCGTCAGCCATTCCCAGGTCCGGGTCTTGCGATCCGCGTATTGGGCGAAGTAACAGAGGACAAGCTGACAATTGTTCGCGAATCCGATGCAATCTTGCGTGAGGAAATTGCGAAGGCTGGCTTGGACAATGAAATCTGGCAGTACTTCACAGCATTGCCGGACATGAAGAGTGTCGGCGTTATGGGTGACGCGCGTACGTATTCCTACACAGTAGGTATCCGTGCGGTAACATCCATCGACGGCATGACAGCTGACTGGGCACGTATTCCGTGGGATATTCTTGAGAAGATCTCCGTACGTATCGTCAACGAGGTCGAGAACGTTAACCGTATCGTCTATGATGTAACATCGAAGCCACCGGCAACGATCGAGTGGGAGTAATTCCGTTCGAATCTTAATAAGTTAAAGGCTATACCGCGTTTAACCGCGGTATAGCCTTTTTGCGTTACGGTATTGAAATTAGGTGACTTCCTTCACTACGGCGAACGAAAATCTCTTTTATTTGAGTTGTTTAGCAAATAGAAGGGAGTATTTTTTATGTTTGCTGCAAAGCCATCAGAGGAGAAATAATGGGTTTGAGTGCGTTCGTTGTATCTTTCAATAATTAACACGTTTTTCATGGTATAGTAAAATATAGGGAGTGAATTAGAGCGGTGTGGAGGGATAGCTTTGGATGTAGTGATCACCAGAACAATCGGAGAACTTATCATAGGCACTAGATGTTCAAGAAACAAATTAGAGAAATGATGAAGAAAATAATCCCTATTTCTCTTGTGAGCCTATTGTTGTTATTTGCAGTGATCACATCAATAATAGTGTTATTTTTTTTCAATGTCGGCATTTTTGAAATCTTAGGGATCGAATATGATTCATGGAAGTCAATACTATTGTTCTATGGATTGTCACTGATTGCAGATGCTGTTGTTATAATTGTTCTCATGTTTATTAAGATTAATTGCTCTAAAGTAGGGCACAATTTTCGGAGACTGCATGAATTTATACTGCGAGTTGTGCTTAACTTTATTGCTATTTACACGATAGATGAATGTATGTCTTCGGTTCGTATCTCTTTTGTTGCCGAGGTAGTTTTCGCGCTCATTATTTCTACAATAGATATTTCAATAACTGCAAGCAAACGGGATTCCGGTAATCCTAGAAGTGAATAAAAAAATTCGGACATTTTGATTCAAACATCTCTTTGCAATTGTATTCATTGTGACCGCAAGACAGTAATTAACTTACAGGAGAAAGATAAAATAAGTAAGCAGCTAAGGGGAGTATCCACATGTACTCCCTTAAACTTGTGTTTCTATGGTGAGATAATGCACTTTTGTCTGAAACGTACATTAAAATGTACGTGAGGTGAGCCGTCATAGACAAGAATTTAGAAGAAAAGATAAACGAACTCAAGGAAAAATTAGCCGAGGCGGTAGGAAACAAGGGACGACTAACAGATGAAGAAGTGGTTCAAATCAGCCAACAGTTAGATACATATATTGTTAAAACACATTCTCGTCAAGATGGAGAAAGAAGAAAAAGATAGAATTGGATGAGTTTGAAGTAATTTGAATAGTTAATCTCAGTTTAAAGCCTAACCCTAAAGGATATAGATTCACAATTAGCTGTTGATTTCAAAAAGAACTCAAAAGAGTCTCTGAGGGGGAGATAGTAAAGGCTATACCGCGTTTAACCGCGGTATAGCCTTATTGCGTTACGGTATTGATATAGGGTTCACTTTCCTTCGTTAGTGATGAGGCGGCTACCTATTTCTGTACAGGAGACCAGAGTGCTGGTACATTCGAAGGCTCCCAGCCAGTCAAAGATGTATGTGGTTGCACACACTTATAAATCACACCATTATAAGAGACAAGATCGCCTGCCTTGTATGCTTTACCTGCCTGCCATGGATCTGTATTTCCCTCCGGATTTGGGAGATTAGCCGTTACGGATTGACTATGAGGGGAGACATTGCCTTGTCCGTCGATGATCCTGACCGTAAAGGTATACGTATTGCCTGGACTAAGACCGGTTGCAGCATAATTGGTTTGACTGCTGGTTCCGATTTTTTGCTGTTGTTGATAGATTTCGTACGTAAGGCCTTGAATTCCTGTGTTCGGATCGCTCCAATTCAGGTTTACTGAATTATACGTGACTGCCGTTACAGCCAACTGCTCAGGTGCCTTCAGCACAACCGGTTCTGGTTGTTCAGGGCCTTGGCCAAGAATAGAAGAATGATTGCCCGATACAACTAATGCAAATGGCTGAGGGCCTTGTGGCACATTGTATCCTTTGATGGTCACCGTATATTCGCCCGTAGTTGGAGTTGAAAGATATGCATTTTCCACGTTGTTGATGTGGTCATAATTGGCACAGCTTGTGCTAGCTGTATTTTGTACGAAGCAGTTGCCTTTGTAGAGTTCGCCAGTTGGGGTTTTTACTTCAAGATCGAGGTCATTGACCAATTGCTTGCCAGCTTGAACGGCACCTTGGTAATCGCTCCAGACAAGAGATATCTTGAGAGGTTTGCCGGCTTCGGCCTTTACGCGGTAGGAGATAGAATCGTTTGTTTTGATACCTGTGGTGTTGTCGATGAAGCTATTGGTTCTTCCGTCAGTAGGGGTGAGTGAATTCACGAGGTTAACGCGTCCCCATCCTGTTTCTCTGCTCATCCATCCATATCCTACATCTTCAGCTCCATTAATGAGCGTCGCTTTGATGAGTGCTGAGGAAGGTGTTACGTGCTTGTTCTCGGTATAAAATTGGCGAACGATGGCTGCCGATCCTGCGACAGCTGGAGTAGCCATGGAGGTACCGGTCATGTTGGTGTAGTACTGATTTGGATTTGCAGGTCTAGTTGAGGCTGAAGAACGAACGGAAATAATTGAGGTACCAGTAACGACGAGGTCAGGCTTAACTCTTCCATCTGATGCATATCCTCTGCTGGAGGTTGGGGCAATTTGATTCGAATTTGTTTTTTGAAGATTACCAACCGTAATGGTGTTTTTGGCATTGCCAGGTGAATTGATGGTGTTGTTCCCGCTGCCATCGTTCCCTGCGGCGAACAATACGGTGAAGTCTTTATTGTTGAACGTATATTCATCAGCGCGAGCAGAGTTGGAATTGTAGGTGTAGCTGCTGGCGCCCCAGGAGTTGGTATGGATGAACGATCCTTGCTGCTTCGCAGAGCCGAACAAGTCGCGCAGGTCGCCTGGGCAGATAGAAGTACCACCACAGCCAATTGTTTGGGCGAACAGTTTGGCACCATAGGCAACGCCTTTATATTTCCCATTGGACATTGCTCCTGTGCCGAGCACGGTACCGGCTACATGTGTGCCATGACCGATCGTATCCTTCCATGTTCCTTCGGGGTTAGGAACAGGAGTCGTATGCAGCTGACCTTCGAAATCCTTATGGAGTGTGCTTAGATTACCGGAATCCAAGCCGCTGTCGGCTACAGTAACCACTTGACCTTTTCCGGTCAATCCCTTGCTCCACACGCCATTCGACGTAGCAGCCCCAACTTGATTTGTGACGAAGTCGTTGAGGATCTCTTCTTGAGGCTTAGATTCGACGAAGGTGACATCTGGTTGATTAAGAACGAGCGGGAGTGATTCGTTGCTTAATACAGCTTCGATATAGCCTTCTTGCACATCGGTAACGGGGATGGCTTGCTGCTTAAGTGATTGGGCAACTTCTGCCTCACTGCCCCTGAATACTGAGATTACATAGTTGCTTGGTGAAGTGTCTTCGGAAGTGGAGAGGTTGCCATTCTTCCATTCTGGCTGAAAGAGGGTGACTCTGTAAATCTGATCGTTTGCGGCGAGGGTGCCGGCTTGTTGCGGGTTCATGCGTACGAGATAAGCATAGTCAGGGAGATAGTCTCCGAGTTCCGCTCCAGCCTGTTGCAAGAGCTGTTTGGAGGAATCTGTGATGACGTCGTTGAATTGAACAACGTACAATTGGCGTTGCGTGCTTTCTTCATCAAGCTGCAGTCCATAGTGTTCATTTTCATTCTGGAGATTGACGGTGCCTGTTCGCAAATAGAGCAGCTTCTCGGTTGAATTGTTCGCGGGGCCTTCATAGGCTGACACCGCTGGTGACATCAGGCTGATTGCCATGGCAATCGACATGATCATTGAAAGCACTTTTTTGTTGTTTTTGTTCGCCAAATGCTATTCCTCCTTGGTATAAAAGAGTATAGTCTAGTCTGACAAAGCTGGCATTTTTAACGTATAAACTCACCTCCAAAATGCTAGATTTACATGTTTACCCGAATACCATTTGTAAAAAGCAATCATAATAGTTTCAGAACTGGGTAAAAATGTATGAACCCATTTTATAAAAAATAATGAATTAATTCAATAGTTTTACTGTGATTTTCCAGAAAAAATTTTTTTGTAATTCTAGCATGCTGGGACATCATAGAATGTTGATTTCAGTAATGGAGAAATTGAATTTGTTTTCGCTACAAAAACACGAACGAGTTATAAGATATTTTGTTTATTGTTCGGAAATGGCGTTGACAACCCTGCCGAATGCCTATACAATGTGAGTAGATAACCTAATAACGCAACTTTTTCGTATAATCTTGGGAATTGGCCTGAGAGTTTCTACGAGATCACCGTAAATGATCTGGCTACGAAGAGGAACGGCTTTCCGGATGAATCTAGTTAGAAGATTCGTCTTATACGCTCTGCCTGCCCATAATCTGTGTGCAATATCAGGATGGGAACTTGCTATTCATTCATATAGCGGGCAGTGCGAGTAGGGAATGCCTCACTTCTTTTCACGCCAGAGCTCGGGAGATCAACCTGAGTTCTTTTTTTGTACTTAGACAGGTTACTGGGGGAAACAGAAGCAGCAGTAAACACACATTCATGAGATGTCATGGGGAGGATGTTATACACATGGAGCGCTTCTTCAAAATCAAGGAGAACGGTTCGACAATTAGTACGGAGATTATGGCGGGTATTACGACCTTTATGGCGATGGCGTACATCTTGGCCGTTAATCCGAACATTCTAACGGCTTTCGGTAAGACCGGCATGGAATGGTATCCCGTATTTCTTGCAACAGCTATTGCAGGCGGTATTTTCACCATTGCGATGGGGATCTTCGTTAATTTCCCGGTTGCCTTGGCACCAGGGATGGGGCTGAATGCTTACTTTGCAACAGTCGTCGTATCGACTGCTGGCTCGGAACATCCGATCACATGGCAAATGGCACTGACGGCAGTATTTATTTCCGGGATTATCTTCTTCCTGCTTACGATTACACATGTACGTCAAATGCTGCTTGAAGCAGTTCCTGATGCACTTAAGCATGCGATTACAGTCGGTATCGGCTTGTTCATTACGATTGTCGGCTTGAAAAATAGCGGAATGTTGTCCGTGTCCGTTGAGACCGTGAATGATATTCCTAAGGGTACATTCACACCGCTTCAAGGTTTTGAAACAGTATTCGGCTTAGGCAGCTTCTCCAATCCTGATGTACTGCTTACAATTATCGGCTTGGCACTTATTTCGATTCTTATGATTTTGAACGTACGCGGCGCGATTTTGTTCGGTATTTTGGGAACGACGGTCGCTGCGATTTTGATGGGGCGCGTCGATTTCAGTTCGTTGAACGGTGCAAACTGGGTTCCAGATTTGACGCAATTGAGCTTCTTCGAGTTTGATTTCGCTGGCATCATGGGTGTGGGTATCGTATCTATCATCCTAACGTTCACATTCGTTGAATTGTTCGATACATTCGGAACATTGGTTGGTACAGCCAACCGTGCTGGATTCATGAGAAATCGTGAAGAAGGCAACAAGCGCGTAGGGAAAGCGATGTTCGTTGACTCTGTTGCGGTAGCGGGCGGTGCGGCACTTGGTACAAGTACGGTGACTGCATTCGTAGAAAGCTCCGCGGGTGTAGCAGAAGGCGGACGCACAGGACTTACGTCTGTAACGACAGGAATCTGCTTCTTGTTGTCCTTGTTCTTGGCTCCAGCAGTTGCTTTGATTCCAGGCCCAGCTACAGCAGCAGCGCTTATCGTCGTTGGTGTATTGATGATGCAAGCCGTTACGGAAATCAACTTCAAAGACTTGGTTATTGGGATTCCGGCATTTATGACGATTGCATTCATGCCGTTCACGTACAGCATTGCGAACGGTATTTCCTTCGGTATTCTTGGTTACGTCCTGCTGGCGTTCGTAGCGAACGTATTCGGCAAGGGTGAGAAATATAAGATTCACTGGCTTATGTGGGTGCTGTTTGTACTGGTTATTGTCCGCTATGTAGCAATGGGCGGCCACTAGGGCTCGCATTCGCTTTTGATCACGAAGTTGAACTGATTGTATCTCGGCATCGAATCTTGCGTTCACCCTTCGAACAGCACATGCTTTCGACGTATGTTTCCTTACGGAAACATTGTAGCTGCTCATGTAGTTCTGACTACATTCCGCTGCTCCTTACAAGTTTTGCATCGCAAAACTCGCTTCGGAAGCATCGGCTTCGGGTTCATGCAACCTTCTCGGTGCTGAAAAGCAAACTTTTGATCACGAAGTGGAACTGTTTGTAACAGTGCTGAAAAGCGAACTTTTGATCACTTATTACACGAGATACTCAACTTAGAATGGCATCAGGGGGATGGGACTTCATGAAAAAATTAGCGTTAACACTTGCATTCGTACTTTCGATGGGCACATTGCTGGCAGCTTGCGGCGGGGACAAGGCAGCTGAAGGCGGCAAGGAAGCGCCGACAGAATTGGTCATCTCAACTTGGGGCTTTGCCGAGGATGCGATGAAGAAGAACGTGTACGAGCCGTTCGAGAAAGAGTATAACGTTAAGATCGTGACAGAGATCGGCAACAACACGGATCGCTTGAACAAAGTCCGTCAAGGCAGCTCGAAGGTAGACCTGATCTACTTGTCCGACTACTATGCACTGCAAGGTGCTGAAGAAGGCTTATTCGAGAAGATTGATCGCAAGAACATTCCGAACATCGAGCAGCTGTATGATATCGCTAAGGCGCCGATCGGCGAAGACTATGGCCCAGCGCACACGGTAGCGCAGCTTGGACTTGCGGTGAACAGCGATGAGGCAAAAACGCCGATTGAATCATGGAGCGACCTGTGGAAGCCTGAATTGAAAAATAAAATTGCCCTGCCTAACATTACGATTACAACAGGGCCAATGATGATGGATTTTGCGGCGAAGGTAGCGGGCAGCAAGGATATGGATACGGAAGCGGCCTTCAAAGCGATGAAAGAAATCAATCCTGGCGTCGTGAAGTATTACTCCAAGTCCGCTGACTTGGTTAATATGTTCGCGCAAGGTGAGGTTGTGGCTGCACCGATGCAGGACACCTTCTTGGGCAGCTTGACGGAAGCTCTGCCATCCGCTAAGTTCGTAACGCCGAAGGAAGGCGCATATGCGCTCTTGAACACGGTCAACATTGTAAAAGGCTCGAAACATAAAGAGCTGGCAGAAAAGTTCATTAACTGGCACTTGAGTCAGCAAGTACAAGAAGCGAATGCGAAGGCTCGCGTCGATTCGCCAACGAACAAAGAAGTGAAGCTGACCGCTGACGAGGCGAAAGGCTTGACGTATGGCCCAGATGTTGTTGAAAACCTGAAGACGCTTGACCTTCGTAAAGTGAACAAAGAAATGAGCGGTTGGATTGACCGCTGGAACCGTGAAATCGAGTAAAGTCCAAATATTGAATGTTCAAAAACGTATACGTTGCAACGGCTAAGAGCGACTTCGCGACGACAAGGTACCTTTTTGAACTTCCTCGATCAAGAGGAGGGCTGCCGTTTATCGCACCCTCCTTTTTTATTCCCATCAATAGTCAGGAGGTTGGCATCATGGTTGCGGATACGGCTACTTCGAAGCAAATGCCCGTCATTATGGATGTCGATACGGGCGTAGATGATGCACTTGCATTAGCGTTAGTTTGGAAAAGCAAACAAGTAGAGCTTGTCGGCGTGACGACAGTGAATGGCAATGTCTCACTCTCACAAGCGACGTTAAATACACGAAAAGTGATACACATGCTGCAGCAGTTGGATGAGGACAAGCAACGCGCGGATGTTGAGGCGAACAAGGTTCCGCTGAATTTCGAGCAAAAAGGAGCTGCCTCTGCAAGGAATGGATTCACTCGCAATGTTCCAATCATTCCGGGAGCGAACGAGCCATTGATGCGTCCGACGTTCTTCGAGCACGCTGTGCACGGAAATGATGGCTTGGGCGGAGCTCTATCCGATATGAGTCCGCCCGAGCTGGAGGAAGGGCTGCCGCATGCAGCACAGTTCATCATTGAAGAAGCGAAGAAGCGCCCAGGTGAGCTGACACTTCTTATGACAGCGCCGCTCACCAATCTGGCAATTGCCTTGCGGGCCTGTCCCGAATTGCCGCAGCTCGTTAAGCGGGTCGTTATGATGGGAGGCGCGCTGCAGACGTTCGGCAACGTTACGCCAGTGGCGGAATACAACATCTACGTTGACCCAGAAGCGGCCAAAATGGTGCTGCATGCAGGATTTGACCTGACCATCGTCGGTCTGGACGTAACACGTCAGGCACTGCTGCGTCCCGAGCATTTGGAGAAGCTCGACTCCACACCGCTTGGAGGCTTTGTCCGTACATGTACGGCACAGTACATGGAGCGGTATCGAATGCGCAACGGTGTAGCAGCGTGTGCGATGCACGATCCGCTCGCTGCCTATATAGTGATCGATGCCAGTATCGTCAAGACGCATCGCTATTATGTGGACGTTGAGACACGAAGCGACCTGTGCGACGGTCAAACCGTGTGTGACGTTCAGAATCGCCTCGGCCGGGAGTCAAACGCAAATGTATGTGTAGAGGTAGATGGAGAGGCGTTCATGGATCGTTTTATCTCCGTATTGCAAGCATAGACATCAAGAGAAACAGGAGACGAACTGATGAAAAAACCATTTATATGGCTGCTGCTTCCGGGACTCGTATTCTTGACCTTGTTCATGATCATCCCGATCTTCATGACAATTGGCTCAACTTTCTTCCGTGAAGGGCAATTTACAATCGACGGTTATGTGAAGCTGCTCGGCGATCCGTACATGCTGAAAATATTAGGTACTACACTGCAGGTCAGCTTCGTTACAACACTTGCCTGCATAATGATCGGATTCCCTGCTGCTTACTATATTTCACGGCAGAAGGCGCGTATCAAAGGAATCCTGCTGGCGCTCGCAATCTTCCCACTCATGACGAGTGCGATTGTGCGCTCCTTCAGCTGGATGGTCATTCTCGGCAAGAACGGTTTGGTGAATCAGCTGTTGACCAGCATTGGATTAATTGATGAGCCGTTAAAAATCATGTATACGCCGACCGCGATGATGATCGGTCTCATTCATCTGTTTTTGCCGCTTATGATCATTTCGCTCGTCGGTGTTATGGAGAACATTGACGGCGACCTGTTGAATGCTTCATCAAGTCTTGGCGCATCTCGCATGAAGGGCTTTATGACCGTCATCGTACCGCTGTGTGTGCCTGGTCTTATCGTTGGCAGCATCCTTGTATTCGTCGGCAGTCTAACGGCGTATACGACGCCGCAGCTGCTTGGCGGCAAACAGCGAGTCGTCGCTACGTTCCTGTATCAGAATGCGATGACGCTCAACGACTGGGATATGGCTTCGATTATTGCGACCGTCATGATTGTCGTCACCTTCATCATTATCGGTCTTATGAATCAGCTCGCTCGCAAATTGAATCCGAAGGGATAACGGGGGTTAACTTCTTATGAAAGAACAACATCGCGGACTCGCCGTATTTACGGGATTGGTGTTTCTCTTTTTGCTCGGGCCGCTCATCATTATTATGGCAACGTCTTTTGGAGAGGGTTCGGTACTGAAGTTCCCGCCAGAAGGCTTCTCACTGAAATGGTATCGCAATATTTTTGATGTCGAAATGTTTTTGTCTACGTTTAAAGTTACGATCATCGTCGCGCTTGCCGGCAACCTGATTGCGCTTCTGCTCGGCGTTCCTGCTGCATATGCGCTGAGCCGCTATCAGTTTAAGGGCAAGGGGCTGCTCAATGCCATCTTTATCTCGCCGATTTTGATCCCTGGGGTCGTGCTCGGCTTCACGATGCTCAAGTATTTAGTCGTGAAATTCGAACTGCCCGTATATACAAGCTTGCTGATCGGACACATCGTGCTGATGCTGCCATTTATCATTCGGGTCATTGCATCGAGCTTGGCGAACTTCGACTATTCCGTTGAAGAAGCGTCCATGAGCTTGGGTGCGAGCCGACTGCAGACATTCTTCACGGTCGTGCTGCCTAACATTCGTTCTGGTCTTATCGCGGGTGTTCTGCTCGCGTTCCTGGAATCGTTCAACAACGTAGATATTTCCGTGTTCATGACGGGACCTGGGGTCAGCACATTGCCGATTCAAATGCTGACCTATGTCGAGAATTACTTCGACCCGACAATTGCAGCAATTTCGGTGCTGCTGATGGTCATTACAGCATTGCTTATGTTCTCAATTGAACGTTTAATGGGACTCTCCTACTTCACGAAAAATAACTAGCATACATCGGAGGCCAACGATCATGGAATTGCTATCCCTTCAAAATATATCTGTTGCATACGAGAAAAACCTGATCTTGAAAGACTTCAACCTAAGCCTGAACGAAGGCGAGCTGATCTCTCTGCTCGGACCATCAGGCTGCGGCAAGACGACAACACTGCGCCTGATTGCTGGCTTCCTGGAAGCGAAGGACGGCAAGTTCCTATTCCAAGGGAAAGATTATACACGGGTGCCGGTGAACAAGCGTAACTTCGGCTTCGTATTCCAGAGCTATGCGCTGTTCCCGCACATGAGCGTGTTCGACAATGTCGCGTACGGCTTGAAGCTGCGCAAGGTGGACAAGTCGTCCATCGCGAAGCGTGTACATGAGATGCTGGAGGTTGTAGACCTGAAGGGCTTCGAAAAGCGATTCCCCGGAGAATTGTCCGGTGGACAGCGTCAACGCGTTGCAATCGCTCGTGCGCTCGTCATTCAGCCGGATCTGCTCCTGTTCGACGAACCGCTTAGTAACCTGGACGCGAACCTGCGCGTCAATATGCGTGTAGAAATTCGCCGTATTCAGAAGCAGCTTGGGATTACAAGCGTGTATGTATCTCACGACCAAGAGGAGTGCTTCTCCATTTCAGATAAGGTTGCCATCATGAACAAAGGCGTCATTGAGCAATTGGATGCGCCTGCGAACATTTATAAATACCCGGCCACTGAATTCGTTGCCCGGTTCATCGGCTTCAACAACTTTATCGACATTGGCGAAATGCATGATGACGGAGGAGCGATTACGATACACGGCGCAGAAGGAGTGAAGATGCAGGTCATCCATCGCTCAGGCCATCCATTGTCCAGCTCGATGAAGGGCGCTATTCGTCCAGACGATCTTCTGGTAGCTACAGACAGCGAATGTACGGCTGGGATTGGCGGCTTAACGGCTGAGGATGTGGAAGCGGGATGGAACCAGATTGACGGTCAAGTGAAAATCAGTACCTTCCTCGGTCGCAGCTATCAATACATCGTCGAAACGCCGCTTGGCGAATTCACGGTAAATCGCGAAATGGAGACGCCGTTCGAACGCGGTACAGCCGTGAAGCTCGTACTGCCGAAAGAAAAAGTCGTTCTGGTGAGAACTTCGAACTAATATGAACTACCTCTATACCAACGAACGAAGGACAGCGAGGAGTGGAATACATGAAAATAGATTTGTTGGTAACGAACGTCAGCGTATATAACGTGTATTTGAAACGATTCATACAAGGGAATGCCGCCATTCAGGATGGGCGTTTCCTCTACATTGGGAATCGCGGAACGGATGCATTCGAGGCGGTCAAAGTCGTGGACGGAACGGGAAAGTACATGATTCCAGGCCTCGTCGATATCCATCTTCATATTGAGAGCACGATGGTTACGCCGCAGACGTTCTCGCACGGCCTAATTCAAAACGGGGTCACGACGATTGTATCCGAGCCGCATGAGATGGCGAACGTGTTCGGCGTTGAAGGCGTGAAGGAAATGATCAATGCAAGCAAGGGCTGCACAGCGGATATCTTATATGCAATTCCGAGCTCAGTGCCTGCAACGCCACTGGAGACCACGGGCGGGGAAATCGACATTGCAGATATCGATGAGCTGCTGAAGGATGAGCGGGTTGTATGCTTGGGCGAGATCATGAACTCGGTCGATGTTCTGCGAGACCCGGACTGCAAAACGAACCGTATCCTGCACCATATCCGCAGCAATTACCCGAATCTCGTTATCGAGGGACATACGCCGAAGAAGCTGGTTGATCTAGAACTGGCACGCTTCATGTTCGCAGGAGTAGACTCCGATCATACCGAGCAGGCCGTGGACAGCATGCGCGATCGGATGGCGAACGGCATGTTCCTTGAGATTCAGGAGAAGTCGATGACACCGGACATTATGGATGTACTCATTCATGAGGACGTAGCAGAGCTGTTCTGCTTCGTAACGGATGACGTCATGGCGGATACCTTCGTTCAAGACGGCCATTTGAATCACTTAGTTAAAAAGGCGATGGCTATGGGCATGAAGCCGGAACGCGCGATTTATGCGGCTACGTATACGCCAGCCAGACGGATGCACTTGTACGATCGCGGAGCAATTGCACCGAATAAAGTGGCGGACTTCGTACTGCTCAGCGACGTTGAGCAGTTCGACATCGCATCGGTATACAAGCATGGACGCTTGGCTTATGAGGCTGGAACAGCCTATGAGCAAGAGCGCGGTGAACGCCAATTCCCGTCTCATTTCTATGAGAGTGTGAAGTTGCAGAAGCTAACGGCAGAAGATTTCCAGGTAGCTGCAGAGGCTGTTGATGGCGAGTATCTCTGCCGCGTCATGCAGGTGTTGAACGGAACGACGAACACGAAGGAACTGCATGAATCGGTACGTGTGGCAGATGGAGAATTGAAGTGGCAGGAGAGTCCATATGGGTTGATTGCTACCTTCGAACGTTATGGCAAGAACGGCAACCGTGCTTACGGACTCATTACGGGCAACACGATTAAGCGCGGAGCGATTGCGACGACGTATTCACATGACAATCACAACCTGCTTGTCGTAGGTCATTCACAGGCAGATATGGTGCTTGCGGCCAATACAGTCATTGCGGATCAAGGCGGCTTCTGTGTCGTTGATGACGGCAAGGTGATTGCACATATTCCGCTGCCTGTCGGCGGCATTTTGTCAGAGGAGCCGTTCGAGGAGTTCGGACAAGCCGTGAAGAAGCTGCGCGAGGCGATGGAATCAATCGGCTACGAGCATTACAACCCGATTATGTCGCTGTGTACGCATTCCTTGCCAGTAAGTCCGGCGCTGAAGCTAACGGATCTGGGATTGATCGATGTTCATGCTGGACAGGTCGTTCCGCTTCTGGTGGAAAAGGTTTGAACAACCGTATCGACTGCGAACCGTTGAGGTATATTCCAGCATGTGGTATGATAACAATAAGGAAGGAGCAGCGGCGAACTGCTCCTAAGCACAAACATCTTGAGTGGGTTTCCCCTCCAGATTAAGAGTTAAGGTAAAGAAGTAACCCATTTCTGGCGCCAACCTTGATGGGTTACTTCTTTTTTCTATCCATGTAAGTCAGCAGCGCGACGATAAACGTGGCGAACATGATCATATCAGAAAAGGAGAAGTTCATAGGACTCACCTCCTTTCAGGAGGGAGTCTTTCCACTCAAGGTGTGTTGTGTCAGATTATTATACCACATATTAACATTGTCTTTTCTCTGGTTGTTTTACTTGAAACCAAGATTATAGGCGAAGAGTCGTAGGGATTGTTGCATCCTTACGGCTCTTCTCGTATTAGATCAGCCAAAGGGCTAAATTAACTACGACTATAAATTTTCAAGTAGGATCATTTGCCGTCGGTTTCTCGTACCTGCGTAGAATCCCCCGAAATCAATTGTGGCTGGAACACGATCTTTTGCTTCGGCATGTCTGGATTGTCTGCTTGGCGGAGCAGCAATTGAATCGTTTCCTTGGCCATATCGGGAATTGGCTGTGCGATCGTCGTGAGACGCGGCACAACGATTTGAGACAGGATCGTATCGTCGAATCCAATGATGGACAAATCGTTAGGAACCTGCAAGCCGATCTGGTGTGCAGACTGCATAGCGCCGACGGCTAGCAAATCATTGCAGGTGAATATCGCAGTCGGACGGGAAGATTGCTGCAGTATTTGATTTGCGCCGGAACACCCTTCTGCGACAGACGAGTGAACGACTGTGATCCATTGATCGTTCGGCTCGATTCCTGCATCCTTCATCGCTTGCTTGGCGCCTCGAACCCGGTGCTCACCGCTTGGGCTGTCCTCTGTAATGATGCCGATATCGGTATGTCCAAGCTGGAGCAGGTGACGAATCGCCTCGTAGCCGCCTTTATAGTCATCCACGGTCACGGTGTGCATGGTCAGGGATGTGATGTCTTTGGAGAATAGCACGATGGGGAGACTGTCGTTAATGTAGTCTTCTAGCTGCGACCATTTTGTAAATTGGCAGGCAATGATAAGCCCGTCAATTTGCTTGCGCTGCAATAGGGAAATGTAATTTAGCCCTTTATCATCCTTATTGTCTGTGCTGCACATAACAATACTGTATCCGGACGCTTGCGCTTGATCCTCCAGATTGCGGGCCACCTCAGCGAAAAAGGGGTTGGCCAGATCGGAGATGAGCAGGCCGAAGGTGGACGTTTTCTTTCCGGTTAACGCGGAAGCAACTACACTCGGCTGGTATTGCAGCTCTTTCATAATATGGAGGACACGCTCACGTGTTTTGGCGCTAATATTGCCTGTTTGATTGACGACCTTCGATACAGTGGCTATGGATACGCCAGCCGCCTTGGCTACGTCGTAAATAGTTGATTTCATAGGTAACTCCTCATCGTTCTTCGCACTTCTTGTGTACGTCTTCTCTTTATTTCTCATTATACAACAAAAGGAGAATGGACTACGCCATTCTCCTGTAAGAGACTGATCGAAATAAGCGGCATCACTTTTTTTCAAAAAGCCACTCGTGTTCGGGATCATTGTGGAACTTCCATGTACGCACAGGTCCCGCCATCACGTTCAAATAATAGGAATCGTACCCTGGAGGCGCGGATACCGGGTGGTACCCCTCTGGAACTAGGACGACATGGCGGTGCGGCACGGCCATCGTCTCATCCAACGAACGGTCGTCATTGTATACGCGCTGCATAATGAACCCTTGCTCAGGATTGACTTCATGATAATAGGTTTCTTCCAAATAAGATTCCTGCGGCAAATTTTCCTGATCGTGCTTATGCGGCGGATAGCTGGACCAATGCCCGCCAGGCGTGAACACCTCTACGACGAGCAGGCTGTCCGCCTCTTTTTGTTCCGGCAAAATATTATGGATATGCCGCTCAATGCTGCCGGAGCCGCGTGTTTCTACACCGACATCTTCAGGAGCGATGACGCGAGCCGGGTATGTTCCCTTGCCGGGTGCCGCGCAGACAGCCAGCTCCAAGGCCGTTTCAGCCTGAACGGTATATCGATCATGGTTCGGCACGTAAACCGAATACGGAGGAATGCGTTCAAATACACTCATGCGCTGTCCAAGCACACCGAACGACTTTTTCGAAGTGCTGACCTCAGCCTTCCCGCTCAGCAGGACAAGGCATACCTCCTGCTCGTTTGTATCGTTTTGCAGCGTTTCTCCCGGCTTCAGCGAATACAGCTCGAATCCTACATACTTCCAGCCTGCGCTTTGCGGCGTAACGGAAATGACCTTGCCTTGCTTATCTCTTGGTTGTGGCGATACGAGTAATTTAGACATAAAGGCGGCCTCCTTGCCTAAGTAGAGAATAGTTTTATCAATACAAATCTATATGTTAATGGGCTATCTTAACAGGCATCCCGCTGCGCAGCGACTCTTTAGCCGCTAGCGCGATGCGTTCCGCCTGCAATCCGTCGTTGGCATCGCAGACGACTGGGTCATCGTGCATAATGGCTCGGACAAAGTCTTGAACCTCTTGGATATAGGCCTGCGTATAGCGTTCGATGAAGAAATGTAGCGGCTTGTCCATATGAACTCCACTAGCCGTCGCAACAACTGCTGTAGAAGGACGATCGTTCTGTGTTGAGACACAGCCATCAGAGCCGAATGCCTCTAGACGCTGATCATAGCCGTACACGGCCTTGCGGCTGTTCTCGATAATGCCGAGCGCACCGTTGGCAAAGCGCAGACTAACAATGGCTGTGTCGATATCATTCAATTCCCCGATTTTCGGATCGACCAAATTCGCTCCTTGCGCATATACCTCAACGACCTCGCTTTGCATGATATAGCGAGCCATGTCGAAGTCGTGAATTGTCATATCAATGAACAATCCGCCGGACTTGGCGATATACTCTGCCGATGGCGGCTCTGGATCGCGCGACGTAATGCGCAGCAGGTGTGGGGCTCCAATGCCTCCGGATTGTACGACGTCACGCGCTTTTTTGAAATTATGGTCAAAGCGGCGGTTAAATCCGACCTGCATTTTTACGCCGGATTTCTTAACCGCAGCTAGTGCTTGCTCTGTCGTTTCGATTGAGAAGCTGACAGGCTTCTCACAGAAAATATGCTTGCCGGCTTCGGCAGCCTCGCGAATGATGTCCGCATGTGTGCTGGTCGGTGAACAAATAAACACCGCTTGAATATCCGGGTCATGAAGAATGTCTTGATAATCGTTCGTGACAACAGGGATTCCATGCGCGGAAGCCCATTCGTTCAACCCTTCCGTATATACGTCTGATATTGCGCGAACGCGGATATTGCTCATTTGTTGAATATGGCTGGCATGCAGCTTTCCAATTCGTCCGGCACCGATGATTCCTACTTGCAGCATAATAATCCCTGCTTTCTCTGAGTGTGATCGAAAAATTGTTCTGTATATGGAACAGTAAAACGACTTACTAGGCAAAGTAGGGAAAGCGCTTAACTCATATTTTAACTATAGGCTATGTTCCAGAGGTTGGCAAGGTGAAAAATCAATAATCGAGTAGGATTTCGCTGTGTAGTAGGGAAAATGGCGAGTTATTTTAAATAGGAAAAGAAGATGTGCAAGTGAAAAAAAGAACTTATTAAATCATTGAAAAAGCGTTTACATTACCAAATTGGTGTGCATATAATTAGCTAAAAGGTAAGCGCTTAACTCAACTCGCAACAGAAAGAGACTGCATCATAATGGCCTCAGTCCTGCAGAAAGAGGGCATGAGGCAGAGAACATGGAGGTGCTGACTGGATATGAGTACACTATCATTCCCTAAGGATCGGCCATTCGACTTGATTGCCATCGGAAGACTGTGCATCGATCTAAATGCGAACGAAATTAATCGGCCAATGGAGGAGACGAGAACGTTCACGAAGTACGTGGGCGGATCTCCAGCGAACATTGCAATTGGGGCGTCACGCCTCGGCATGAAAAGCGGATTCATCGGCAAGCTGTCCGATGATCAGATGGGCCGTTACATACGACAATATTTGAACGATCAATCGATAGATACGTCGCAGCTTGCTGTTGATGATACGGGAGCAATGACAGGATTAGCTTTTACTGAAATTAAAAGTCCTACAGATTGCAGCATTCTGATGTACCGTGACCATGTAGCGGATCTCCTCCTTAAGCCGGAAGAGGTATCTGAGGAGTATATCAAGCAGACGAAGGCGCTGCTCATATCAGGAACGGCGCTCGCTGCGAGCCCGTCACGCGAGGCAGTATTCATTGCCTTGGAATATGCGCGCAAGCATGGGGTATTCGTATTCTTCGATCTAGACTATCGCCCGTACACTTGGAAAAATGTTGCGGAAACCTCGATTTATTATCAGCTTGCGGCGGAAAAATGCGACTTTATCATTGGAACGCGCGAAGAGTTCGACATGATGGAGAAGTTCTCGGGTCAGCAAGCGGACGATCGACTGACTGCAGCGAAATGGTTCGGGCATCACGCGCAGGTTGTTCTCATCAAGCATGGCTCGGAAGGCTCGATTGCCTATACGAAAGACGGAGAAGCGCATAGAGGGGGCATTTTCAAGACGAAGGTGCTCAAGACATTCGGAGCGGGCGATTCCTATGCGTCTGCCATGATTTATGCATTGATGCAGGGCTGGGATTTGCCGCGTGCGATGGAATACGGCAGCGCTTCGGCCGCCATCGTTATCTCGCGCCATAGCTGCTCAGACGCGATGCCAACGACCGCGGAACTGGATGAATTCATCAGAAGCGCGGAGCGTGGGGAATAGACCTGAATACCGCTGACACACGACCAAATCTTCCATTGGAATGAAACTGCATTGGATTGAATGCAGCCATAACGGCTCGATGGGGTAGTTTGCGGCGTATGAGATAGTGAGCAAGTTATAAGTCATTCAACATGGAGGGACGGTTCATGCTCGTTACATTAACGGAAATGATGCAGGGCTTGCCGGAACGCAATGCGGCCGTGCCGGCATTTAACGTATTTGGTTATGAGGATGCTTCGGCGGTCATTGCCGCAGCCGAGGAAGTCGGAGCGCCGGTCATATTGGCGACAAATAAGGTGGCGCTTCGCTACATGCCTCTTCAAGTATCAGGAGCGTTGTACAGAAGCTTGGCTGAGCGTGCGAAGGTGCCGGTGTGCATCCATTTGGATCACGGCGATGGATTTGATACGGCGGCCGAAGCGATTATGAGCGGCTACACATCCATTATGTATGATGGCTCGCAGCTGCCGCTAGCAGACAATATCCGCAACACGCGGGAGATTGTAAAGCTGGCGCATGCCTGCGGCATTCCTGTCGAAGCGGAAATTGGCGCTGTCGGATATACGGATCCGTCCATGAAGGTGGAGGCGAGGCTGACCGCGCCAGGCGAAGCGAAAGTGTTTGCCGAAGAAACGGGTGTCGACGCCTTGGCAGTAGCGATTGGAACGCTTCACCGGATGGAGGAGCAGTCCGCGCCGATTGATTACGCACGGCTCGCGGAGATTGAGCGCGTCGTATCAGTGCCGCTCGTGCTGCATGGATCGACCGGTGTGAAGGACGATGATTTGCACAGGCTTGCGGCTACACGCATCAGCAAGGTCAATATCGGTACGGCACTCCGCATGGCGTTCGGCAAGACACTGCGCAGCGAAATACTGAACAAACCAAATGAGTTCGACCGCGTTGCCTTATTCGCCCGTCCGATAGAAGCGGTGAAGGAAGCGGCCAAACAGAAGATGCTGCTGCTGAATGCCCATCAAGCTTTGAATGTGTAACTCTTTTGAACGTATAAAAGGAACGGTTTGTTAGGTTCACATCCGGATTTCAGATGTTCTTACTATATATGAAATGACGAGAGGAGAATGGAACATGACAGAAGCAATCACCATTCGCAACTATGTCGGGGGACAATGGAAGGAATCAACATCAGGCAAAACGGAACCGGTATACAATCCGGCTACGGGCGACATTATCGGACATGTCCCGTTGTCCAGCATGGAAGAATTGAATGAAGCGGTAACTGTGGCTGCGGAAGCGTTCCGCACATGGTCGCGTACTGCCGTACCGCGCCGGGCGCGCATCATGTTCAAGTATCAGCAGCTTCTCGTTGAGCATTGGGATGAGCTGGCCAAGCTGATTACGCTTGAGAACGGCAAAAATTTCAAAGAAGCATACGGTGAAGTGCAGCGAGGCATCGAATGCGTAGAATTCGCAGCCGGTGCGCCAACGCTCATGATGGGCAAGCAGCTGCCGGACATTGCTACCAACATTGAATCCGGTATGTACCGTTATCCAATCGGTGTCGTTGGCGGCATTACCCCGTTCAACTTCCCAATGATGGTACCGTGCTGGATGTTCCCGCTGGCGATCGCTTGCGGCAACACGTTCGTATTGAAGCCTTCCGAGCGTACTCCTCTTCTGGCTTGCCGCTTGGCGGAGCTCATGGAAGAAGCTGGCTTGCCGAAGGGCGTTCTGAATATTGTCCATGGGGCGCATGATGTCGTGAATGGATTGCTTGATCATAAGCAGGTGAAGGCGATCTCCTTCGTTGGCTCCCAGCCAGTCGGCGAGTATGTGTACAAGCGCGGCACTGCCAACTTGAAGCGCGTGCAAGCCTTGACCGGAGCCAAGAACCACTCGATCGTAATGGACGACGCGAATCTGGAGAACGCTACGACGCAAATTATCAATGCAGCATTCGGTTCGGCCGGAGAACGCTGCATGGCTTGCTCGGTTGTGCTCGTGCAGGAATCGGTTGCGGACGAGTTTGTTGCACAGCTTGTGAAGGCTTCCGATGAGCTTATTATCGGCAATGGCGAACGCAATGACGTGTTCCTTGGGCCAGTCATTCGCGAAGGTCATAAGGAGAGAGCGATCGGTTACATTGATGCTGGCGTGCAGGAGGGGGCCAAGCTTGTGCGCGATGGCCGCCAGGACGCAGAAACCAATGGCGATGGCTTCTTCATGGGGCCGACGATTTTCGATGAAGTGACACAGCAAATGAAAATTTGGCAGGATGAGATTTTTGCGCCGGTATTATCGATTGTGCGTGTAAAGGATATCGATGAGGCAATCGCTTGGGCGAATGAATCGCGGTTTGCGAACGGTGCCTGCATCTTCACGTCGAGCGGCGCTTATATGAGACAATTCCGTGAGAATATCGATGCAGGGATGCTCGGTGTAAACGTTGGCGTCCCAGCACCGATGGCCTTCTTCCCGTTCTCTGGCTACAAGGATTCCTTCTATGGAGATTTGCATGCGAACGGCACGGACGGAGTAGAGTTCTATACCCGCAAAAAGATGGTCACTACGCGCTGGTAAGGATGGTGTTCGGGATGGAAACGATCCGTTTAACAATGGCGCAGGCACTCGTCAAGTTTCTGGATCAGCAATATGTGGAGTTTGACGGTGTGGAGCAGCGCTTCATTAAAGGCGTATTTACGATATTTGGTCATGGCAATGTGCTTGGATTGGGCCAAGCGCTCGAAGAGAACTGCGGCGGCTTGGAAGTATACCAAGGGCGCAATGAGCAGGGGATGGCTCAGGCTGCCGTCGCATTTGCCAAGCAGATGCGGCGCAAGCAAATATGCGCCTGTACCTCCTCGGTCGGACCGGGCGCAGCTAATATGGTAACCGCTGCGGCAACAGCAACGGCGAATCAAATTCCAGTGCTGCTGCTTCCGGGAGACACGTTCGCCTCTCGCCAGCCCGATCCGGTGCTGCAGCAAATTGAGCAGCCACATGATCTTACCATATCGACGAATGATGCTTTTCGTCCCGTAAGCAAGTATTGGGATCGAATCGTGCGTCCGGAGCAGCTAATGACGGCACTGATTCAAGCAATGCGGGTGCTGACTAATCCGGCCGACACCGGTGCCGTTACACTGGCATTGCCGCAGGATGTACAGGGGGAAGCGTATGATTATCCCGCCTCCTTCTTCGAGAAGCGGGTGCATCGGATCGATCGGAGGCCTGCTTCAGCGGCGCAGCTTGAGGATGCGGTTCGCCTCATCGCTCGCAAACGCAAGCCGCTGCTTATCTGCGGCGGAGGCGTTCGCTACTCCGAAGCGGGAGAGGCACTGGCGGCATTCGCGGAAGCCTTCCATATTCCGTTGGCTGAGACGCAGGCGGGCAAGAGCGCGATCGCAAGCTCTCATCCGCTTAATCTGGGCGGCATCGGAGTGACAGGCAATTCGGCTGCGAATGCGATTGCCAAGGATGCGGATCTCATTATTGGAGTAGGCACGCGCTTTACTGATTTTACGACAGGTTCTAAGGAACTGTTCGGCAATCCTGATATAGATGTCGTGACGGTGAACGTGTCCGAATTTCAAGCGATTAAGATGGATGCAACTCCGATAGTGACTGACGCAAAAGTGGGATTGGAGGAACTTCATCAGCGGCTTCAATCCCTGGATTACCGTTCAGTCTATACAGGGGAGATTCAAGAAGCGCGCGACGCTTGGGATAAGGAATGGCAGCGCTTGGCTGGCATTCAGTACGTACAAGGCGCAGGTTCATTTACTCCAGAAATTGAGGGCCATTTGGATGAGGCACTGCCAGAATATACGGCGGCGCTTGGCAGCAGCCTGACTCAGACACAGGTTGTGGCCGCCTTGAACCAACTGCTCGGCGACAATGCGATTGTTGTGGGCGCAGCCGGCAGCCTTCCAGGGGATTTGCAGCGGATGTGGCGGGCTGAGACACCGCATTCGTACCATATGGAATATGGCTACTCATGTATGGGATACGAAATTGCAGGCGCGCTTGGCGTGAAGATGGCGGAGCCGGAGCGAGAGGTATACGCTTTTACCGGTGACGGCAGTTACTTAATGCTTCACTCTGAGCTGCTGACGAGCATTCAAGAGGGACGGAAAATTAACGTCCTGCTATTCGACAATAATGGTTTCGGATGTATTAACAATTTACAGATGGGCAACGGCATGGGCAGCTTCGGCACAGAGTTCCGTTCGCGTAACCCGTATACGGGCAAGTTGGACGGGCCTCTTGTCGGCATCGATTTTGCGCTTAGTGCCTCGGGGTACGGAGCCGTTACGTATTCGGTACGCACCATGAAGGAGCTCGAACAGGCCGTGATGGCAGCTAAGCGCCAGAAGGAATCGACGTTGATCGATATTAAGGTGCTCCCGAAGACGATGACCCATGGCTATGATGCATGGTGGAATGTTGGCGTAGCAGAGGTGTCGGGCAAGAAGGCAATTGCCCAAGCCTATGATGAGCGGCGCCAATCCCTGAGCCAGGCACGACCATATTAGCCAATCCTCTCGTATATTCGATGGCAAGTCCGACACGCAATAACCTTTATTAACATGTCACAGAGCAGGAAACAGCAGTAATGGAGCAGGCGGCAGATACCGGGCACGGCATTCAGTTAAGCGGATATTATACGGAATGTTCGATGTTCGGAGCGCTTGACGGACAGCAGAGGATAATAATCGGGCGGTATTTTTTGAACCTAGCTTTGCGAGGTCTTCAAGCCGTCTTTTCAAGCTGTACCGCCTGCCTCCATGATCTTGATTATGACTTCTGGGGAGGAATGGGCATGTTTGCAGCAGAGAGTGTGAAGATTGGGATTGCTCCTATTGGCTGGACGAACGATGATATGCCTGAATTAGGCGGAGAAAATACATTTGAGCAGTGTGTAAGTGAGATGGCGCTTGCTGGTTTTACGGGTACGGAAATCGGCAATAAGTATCCTCGTGAAGTTGAGGTGCTGCGGAAGGCGCTGCATTTGAGGAATCTGGAGGTAGCGAGTGCCTGGTTTAGCGCTTACCTGACTGTAAAGCCGCTTGAAGAAACGGTAGAGGCATTTATTCAACACCGTGACTTTTTGCATGCGATGGGCTCGAAGGTCATTGTTGTATCCGAGCAGGGACACAGCATTCAGGGAGAAATGGATACTCCGCTTTTTGATAATAAGCCGATATTCAACGACGAAGACTGGAAGCGCTTAACTGAGGGGCTTCATCAATTGGGAGAGCTTGCTCGGGCCAAGGATATGCACCTCGTGTACCATCATCATATGGGAACTGGCGTTCAGACAACGGTGGAAATCGAGCGCCTAATGGCTAGCACAGATCCGGAGCTGGTGTCCTTGCTGTATGATACAGGCCACCTTGTATTTTCCGGAGAGGATCCCCTATACATATTGAATCGTTATATGGATCGCATTAAGCATGTTCACTTGAAGGATGTGCGCAAGGATGTGGCGCGCCGCGTACTTGAAGAAAAGCTCAGCTTCCTGCAGGCGGTAAAGGAAGGGGTATTCACGGTTCCCGGAGATGGATGCATTCCCTTCGAACCGGTGTTCCAATCGCTTGCAACGGCTGGATACCGCGGTTGGATGCTGGTGGAAGCGGAGCAGGATCCTGCTCGGGCGAATCCGCTCGAATACGCAATGAAGGCTAGACAGTATATTTTGCAGCAAGCGGGCGTATAAACGGAGGGACGAACAGATGAAACAGGGCAAACAGATATCGGTAGGTCTTGTAGGCTTAGGAAGACTCGGGCGGCAGCACGCGGATAATTTGGCGCATCGCATTCCGAATTGCAAATTGATGGCCGTATGCAGTGTGATACCGGAAGAGGTGGAGGAAGCTCAACAAGAGCTGAATGTCCCTTACGGGTATACGAATTATGAGGATATGCTGCGCAATCAAGAACTGGACGCCATTTTTATTGCTTCTCCATCTTCTTATCATTGCGAACAGATTGAGCAGGCGCTGGAAGCTGGGTTTCACGTATTCAGTGAGAAGCCGCTTGGGCTGTACATGGAGGAAGCGCTGCGCGTGCAGAAGGCTGTTCGCAAGCATCCGAATCAGGTGTTCATGCTTGGTTTTATGCGCAGATATGACCGCTCTTATGCGTATGCGAAGAAACAAATTGAAGCGGGTGCGATTGGCGAACCCGTGCTGATTCGCTGTTATGGAATCGATCCGGCACAAGCGATGCCTGGCTTCATGCAATTTGCCAAGAGCAACTATAGCGGGGGCTTGTTCCTCGATATGGCAATTCATGATTTGGATTTGGCTCGGTGGTATTTGGGCGTGGAAGCGGAACGCGTGTGGGCAATCGGCGGTTCTCATCGATATACCGAGCTTGCGGAGCTGAACGATGCAGAAACCGGAGCAGCACTTGTACAATTTGCAGGCAATAAGATGGGGATATTTGTAGCGGGTCGCAATTGTGCGCACGGCTATCATATCGAGACTGAAATTATAGGTACGCAAGGATCACTGCGTATCGGGACTGTACCAGAGAAAAATCAAGTCATGATTCTCGATGATCGGGGTGTCGTGAGAGAGTGCGCAAATGGATTCCTTGAACGGTTTGAACAGGCTTATATGGATGAAGCAGTTGAATTTGTACAGGCAATCCTCGAGGGAAGACAACCGAAAGTAACAGTAGAGGATGGGGTGCTGTCGACCGCGCTTGGGTATGCATGCAAGGAGTCATTTGAAAGCGGCCAACTGGTTGACGTTCGAATGCCTGCTGCTGTGACTGCCATCAAGTAAAAATGGGATTTCGTAATCCTTCTCGGTGCCATCAGTCCCATTTACTAGAACTAGCAATGATAAGCACAAGATTTCTCTATGCATAGAGGAGGGCTTTCATGACTTACATCACGGTCATCACCTTTTTACTGTATACTGGAATTGTTGCCTGGTACTCTTGGTACAAGACGCGCAGTGTGGATTTGAACAGCTCGGATGGATACTTTCTGGGCGGGCGCAGCTTGACAGGTATTGTAATCGCTTTCTCGCTGCTGTTGACGAACTTATCGACGGAGCAAATGGTTGGATTGAATGGGCAAAGCTATGCAACTTCCATGGTTGTCATGGCTTGGGAGGTAACATCGCCGATCGCGCTCATCTTTATGGCATTTATCTTCTTGCCGCGTTATTTGAAGTCAGGGATTACGACAATCCCGGATTTTCTGGAACAGCGCTATGATTTGCGTACGCGTCAGATTATCTCGATTTTGTTTTTGCTTGGATATGCTGTTGCTTATTTGCCTACCGTGCTCTATTCTGGTGCACTTGTGCTTGATACGATTTTTAATATTTCGGCTCGATTTGATCTGAGTGATTTCCATATTATATTGGTTGTATCTCTTGCGATTGGGATTACAGGGATTGCTTACGTGGTACTAGGCGGTCTGCGCGCATGTGCACTGTCGGATACGCTGAATGGAGTCGGCCTTATTGTCGGTGGTCTGCTCATTACCGTGCTTGGTCTGGTTGCACTCGGAGGAGGCAATTTGTTCGATGGGGTCAGCACACTGCTGCACAAAGAACCCGAGAAGTTGAACTCCATTGGTGACAGTTCTTCGCCAGTTCCTTGGGTGACGATCTGCGCTGGGCTTCTCTTCAACAATTTATTCTATTGGTGTACGAATCAGGCGATCGTTCAGCGGACGCTGGGCGCCAAAAACTTGAAGGAAGGCCAAAAGGGCGTGCTGTATGCCGGCATGTTCAAAATTTTCGGAGCGTTCTATCTCGTTCTTCCGGGCATTATTGCCTATCATCTCTTTAACAATTCGCTTAGCAATGCGGATATGGCCTATCCATCACTTGTTATTGAGGTTCTTCCGACGTTACTGTCTGGATTTTTCGCAGCCGTGTTGTTCGGTGCGATATTAAGCTCATTTAATGGAGCGCTCAACAGTTCGTTAACCTTGTTCACCTTGGATATTTACAAGCCGATATTCAAGCCGAACGCGACGGATCAGCAGCTCGTGAAGGCAGGCAGAATCTTTGCCGTCGTGCTTGGTCTTATTGCAGTAGCTGTTGCACCCTTTATTCTGTATGCGCCTTCAGGATTGTATTACTACTTGCAGGAGATGTTCGGATTTTATAACATCCCGATCATTGCCGCTGTCGTTGTCGGCTTCTTTAGCAAGAAGGTACCGGCAATTGCACCTAAAATCGCATTGGTTGTCCATATAGTACTCTATACCCTGTCCAAATTCTTTTTGGGTACGCTCAACTTCCTGTACATTTTAAGTGTATTGTTCCCAGTCTGCGTGTTAGTCATGCTGCTCGTCGGGAAATGGAAACCGCGCGAACAGGATTTCGAGCTGTTTGAATCAGGCAAGGTGGATTTGACGCCATGGAAGCATGCGAAGGCATTTACCGTTGTCATGATCGTGCTTATGATCGCTGTTTACATTCTATTCTCTCCATTAGGAATAGCTGCTTAATAGGGAGAGAGGAGTCTATCTTCTAGTACTATGAATAAGGGGTTAGCCTGAAAAAAGGAGCTTGGGAGTTTGGGATTCCATGCTAAGTGGGCTGCCCCTTCTCTAGTAAGTGTGTCATCATTATCCTAAGTATCCCTATTATTAATAGAAGGAGTTAGAGGAGAAACATGGCTGGGATAAACAAATTCAAAAAAAGAGGTTGCATTCTTTTAAGTAGCTATGGTATATTCAAATTCCTGCTTCGCTAAGAGGCGGGCAACAACAAAATGAAAACAACTTAAAAAATTAAGTTGAAAAAAAGTTGTTGACTTCGAATGAATGAAGTGATATATTATAAAAGTCGCCGCTGACAAAGCGGTGAGAAAAAGAAAGTAACTAAGAGATTGGTTACTGACTAAGATTGTTCTTTGAAAACTGAACAACGAGCAACGTTTGTGAATGAGGTAGCAATACCTCGTCAAAAGATATGAGCAGTTCAAACTTAACTTTAACGGAGAGTTTGATCCTGGCTCAGGACGAACGCTGGCGGCGTGCCTAATACATGCAAGTCGAGCGGGCTTGAAGGAGTGCTTGCACTCCTGATGGTTAGCGGCGGACGGGTGAGTAACACGTAGGTAACCTGCCCATAAGACTGGGATAACCCACGGAAACGTGAGCTAATACCAGATAGGCATTTTCCTCGCATGAGGG
>NZ_JAMAVT010000079.1:0-424 GCF_023713665.1 Paenibacillus sp. MER 180
GTGGTGAAGGCCAAAGGTGTTTCCGGCGCGATGAGTCTGCTGATCCGTCGCCAGAACAAAATCGGCCAGACGGACAGTACGTATGAGGATAAAACGGTCACGCTGACCACTGACTGGCAAACCATCACCTGGGAAACCGGATTGACGGCTGCCGGCGCGGACGGGCAGAACTTCAAACTTTATTCTCATCCGACAAACGGTGAAATCTGGCTCGATTCCGTCCGGGTTTTTGATATCACCGATGAAACCAACATCAAGGCGACCAGCGATGCTGTTTCGTCTCTGACCGGGACGGTGACGAACCAGGGGAACACCCTGACATCACAGGGGCAATCCATCACGGCGCTGAATAACGCGCTGGAAGGGGTCAAAGGCGATGTGGCGAAGAAGGCTGATGCGTCGGCGGTCAGTTCACTGACCAACC
>NZ_JAMAVT010000080.1:0-423 GCF_023713665.1 Paenibacillus sp. MER 180
GTTTCGGTACCGAAGGCTGGGGCGGTGTGCTGCTGCTCGCCGCACTGATGACGGTCGCGCTGACGCTTGCCGCGCTCGCGGTCGGGGAGGTGATCGGCGCGGCGATCGCGGCCGCGAAGCTGTCGCGCTACCGCACCCTCCGCCTGCTCGGCGATCTGTATACGACGGTATTTCGCGGCGTGCCCGAACTGCTCGTCATCTATCTGTTCTACTTCGGCGGCTCGACGCTCGTGACGGCCGTCGGCCAGTGGTTCGGCGCGGAAGGCTTCATCGGCGTGCCGCCGTTCGTGATCGGTGCGCTCGCGGTCGGGATGATCTCGGGCGCCTATCAGGCAGAGGTCTATCGCGCGGCGGTGCTCGCCGTGTCGAAAGGCGAGCTCGAGGCGGCGCGCTCGATCGGCATGCCGCGCAGCATGGTGCTGC
>NZ_JAMAVT010000081.1:0-423 GCF_023713665.1 Paenibacillus sp. MER 180
GGTTCGTTGAAGCGCGATTGCACGATGCCGATACGCAGGCCGTCGCCTTCGAGATTCGGTTGGTATTGTCCGATTTCCATGATCTGGTCCGTGGTGTGGATGAACGGTTATAGGGCGAAAGCGCCGTGGCGGGTTACGCGTGGGACGCCGGGCAGGACTTGGCTTCGCCGCCGGGCATCGGAATGAAGCCCGTGACTTCGAGGCCGTAGCCGGACATGCTGCCCAGCTTGCGCGGATTCGACAGCACCTGCATCTTGCCGACGCCGACATCGCGCAGGATCTGCGCGCCGATGCCGAACGTCTTGAAATCGACCGGCCGGCGCTTGAGCGCAGCGGCCTTTTCTTCCTCGTCGAACGCCTTGAAGACGTCGATCAGGTGTTCCTTCGTATCGCCGCAATTGAGCAGCACGATCACGCCGAGGT
>NZ_JAMAVT010000082.1:0-420 GCF_023713665.1 Paenibacillus sp. MER 180
GGTGAACTCCACCGGCTGCCCTTTGAGCTGCTGCCAGAAACGGTGGCAGTGCAGCGGGTTACGGGTGACTCCCGCGCCCACCATCGCCACCAGCGCCAGCTTCTGACGCAGACGCAGCTCGCCCGGCAGACCGGCTTCATCGAGCAATTTCAGCGCGCTGTCGGCCACCTCGGAGGTATAGCAGAACTGCAGCAGCTTACGGTCGGCATGGACGCCAACGGCTAACGGGCGCAGCTGGGCGCGTTTGAGCAGAGCGTCCAGCTCTTTATGCGCCAGTTTGAAATCGTGACCGGCCGGCACCTGGAACTCCACCAGGCAGACGTCGTCATGGCTGGTGACAATCCGTGCGCCGGTACCGGAGGCCAGCACGCGCTCAATGCGCGTGGAACCCTGTTCCGGCGTGTAGCTGCAGCGTAACTG
>NZ_JAMAVT010000083.1:0-416 GCF_023713665.1 Paenibacillus sp. MER 180
CGGATCAATGCTTGCTTACAGCTCCCCGAGGCATTTCGTTGTTCGCCACGTCCTTCATCGGCTCCTGGTGCCTAGGCATCCTCCGTGTGCTCTTACTAGCTTAACCTAGATAAGGTTGTTTAAAAGTTCCCTTTTGATCACGAAGGATCTCGGGATGTCACTCCGCATCGAATCTTGCATTCAGTTTCGAAATCCGGTGCTCATGTAGTCTAAACTACACTCCGCTCCTCTTTCTTCAACTTCAAGCAACCTTCTCGGTGCTGAAAAGTGACCTTTTAAACCTTTATTTTAAAAGGATGATTCTAAGACACTTCACTTTCGCGATTCAGTTTTCAAGGTACAAGTGAAAGAAACATAACTGTTCTTTCAAAACTGACAACGAGCAATCGTTTGGTTTGGAAGCTTTGCTTCCTTGT
>NZ_JAMAVT010000084.1:0-409 GCF_023713665.1 Paenibacillus sp. MER 180
TACCCAATGTGTCTTAGCGGTTACCTTTTTCATAGCTCAGTTCTCCGTAGATAGATTTGCATATCTCTTTCGCTTTGCCGATTTCCTCGAAAGTAACATCCGTTGAATAGGTAGATGCATATATGATATCTTCCAGTACGTCTTTTAATTTCAACTCTCGTTCTTCTGCTGCGTCCGCTCGTTTCTTCTCGGCTCCACACTCTTCACGCATCCGAAGGAACTTGGCCTTTAGGGAATGGTAATCACAGTTATGCTTCGCTACAATCTGCACCAACTCTTTGTACTGTTCATCCGTTAGCTTATTCATTCTGTTCACTCTCCATCGCCAACTCTTCACGTATCGCTTCAGATAAGCGAGGAATGAGTTTATTTACGAATGCTTTTGCCGATGCAGGATAACTCGTGTTAT
>NZ_JAMAVT010000085.1:0-406 GCF_023713665.1 Paenibacillus sp. MER 180
CTTTTCCCTACACACAAAAATTCTCGACGGTATTCTCGCTGGTTATCATCATTTCGATATGCGTTACGTATATATTTTTAATAACCCACGCGCCATTTTTTACCGAATATGCCTAAATCTGGAAGTAATACTGTCGTAAACCGGTATGCAGTTCATCGAAAACCCAGATAGTGAGGTGCTTGTGAAATTTCTGTTTTCGGCAGTAGCTCTTGCCGCGCTTCCTCCCGTCGCAGCCTTTGCGCAGCAGTCGTCGAATCCTGCTGAATCGACCGACCAGCAGGTTCACGTGACCGTCAAGGTTACGTCTTCGTTCTACGGGTCGTTCACGCAGGAAAAGGATGTAGATATTCGGCAAACGGCGACATTCAGTAATCTATCCGGTGTCCATAAATCGATGAAGTATGAT
>NZ_JAMAVT010000086.1:0-403 GCF_023713665.1 Paenibacillus sp. MER 180
GTATTCCAGGAGAGCAGCCACAGCGGCAGGTTGAGCTGACGCTGGCGCAGGGCGCTGTGGATCTGCCGCAGCTTGTGCAGCGGGTAATGTTCGCTGGAGGCCAGGCGGCTGCTGTCTGCCTGGGCCAGATCCAGCTGTTCGTTGGCATCTGCCTGGCAGGCGAGAAAATCCGCCTCTGCCAGCAGCGGCGAGTGGAACAGCGGATCGTTCCCGGGATCGCTGGGAGCAAAGCGGTGCCAGATCCCCAGCTGCGGCTGCGGCAGCAGGCGATGAAGGACCCCGCGCTGCTGCCGCCAGGCGGCCTGGCGCGCAGCTTCGCTGGCCTGCGGCGACCAGTGCCAGACAAAGCGCCAGCTGTTGAGCGTGGCTGGCGGAAAATGGTTGGCGGCGAGCTGCAGGAAGC
>NZ_JAMAVT010000087.1:0-397 GCF_023713665.1 Paenibacillus sp. MER 180
GCAGCGACCGGCTCGATTTCTACATCCGCGACCAGGCGTCGCGCCAGGCGATCACCGAGCCGCATCGGCACGCGTATTTCCAGATCCAGTTCAACCTCGGCGGCGACACCGAGCAGCGCATCGGCGGCGTCACGCGGCCGTTTCCGCGCGGCGCGCTCGCGTTCGTGCTGCCGCACCGCGAGCACCTGATTCCGCATCCGGAAGGCGCGCACTTCATCGTGATCAATTTCAGCCAGGCGTTCCTGCGCGCCGATCTCGACGTCGATCCGCTCGATCTCGAGGACGTGCCCGCGCACCGCTTCCCCGAACTGACGCCGTTCCGCTTCCAGGAGCACCTCGATTTCATCCTGACCGGCGATACGTACGACGAAGCGCGCCGCCTCGCGCTGTGCATGCT
>NZ_JAMAVT010000088.1:0-390 GCF_023713665.1 Paenibacillus sp. MER 180
GCGCTATAAAAAGCGCCTTCTATTTTTTACAATCGTCTTTGAGGCGCATTGATTCAATTAGGCTTTATCCGGTTGCATTTTACAGGGCAAAACGAGATAAGTGATTGTTTTAATTGAATATGCGGTGAGACTTTTAATCAGTAGGTCCAGGGTTCGAATCCCTGCGCGCTCACCAAAATCAATAACTTAGCACCATATTTTCAAACGTCATTTTACAGCGATCCCGACTTTTTACAGTTTCGCGCTTATTGCGTTCCCTTTCTGATCGCCTCGATAACATCCCCGCCAGCCAAGTAATTCCGGCGAATTATCGTCTCACATTCGGTTTGCGAATGACCTGAGATTTCCGCGATCCTCACAACATCCATTCCATTTGCATAAGCGTAGGTG